>JAZRWA010000001.1:0-20546 GCA_045599485.1 Clostridia bacterium
GTGAAGTGCGGTGTGACCGGCAGCCATGTGCGTGTGCTTGTCCACGGCGATGAAGAAGTATCGCAGGATGTACACGATCATCCGCACAGTCACGCCCACGATCATCACCACCATGACCACGATCATCACCACGACGACCACGGCTCTTCGCCGGAACATCCGCACAGTCATGCCCATGCTTCCCTACAGGATGTCACAAACATCATCAATTTCCTTCCCGTTTCCGATCAAGTCAAGGCAGATGCCCACGCTGTTTATCAGATCATCGCCGAGTCGGAAAGCCGTGTCCACGGCCATCCCATCAGCGATATTCACTTTCACGAGGTCGGCACCTTGGATGCAGTGGCCGATGTAGTCGGTGTCTGCCTGCTGATGAAACAGATCGGAGCCGATCAGGTCATTGCCTCCCCCGTGCATGTCGGCAGCGGCTTTGTTCGCTGTGCACATGGCATTCTGCCTGTTCCCGCGCCGGCAACCGCCCTGATTCTGATGGATGTGCCTACCTACGGCGGTCAGGTGAAGGGCGAGCTGTGCACCCCCACCGGCGCTGCGCTGCTCAAATACTTTGTTTCTTCCTTTGGGGAGCGTCCTGTGATGAAAACCACAGCCATCGGCTATGGCATGGGCAGCAAGGATTTCGAAAGGCTCAACTGCATCCGTGCATTCCTTGGTGAAACTGAAGGCAAACGGGAAGAGATCGTACGCCTTGAATGCAACCTGGACGATATGACAGGAGAAGCCCTGGGCTTTGCCATGGAAGTCCTTTTTGCCAACGGCGCCAGGGATGTATACACCGCCCCGATCGGCATGAAAAAAAGCCGTCCCGGAGTGATGCTGAGCGTCATCTGCCTGCCCGATGACGCCGACCGCTTGGCTGCCCTGATGCTGAAGCACACGACCACGCTTGGCGTGCGCCGTCAGGATTGCAGCCGTTATGTGCTGGAGCGTACCGTGGAAACGGTTGAAACCGTTTACGGTCCCCTCCGTATCAAGCGTGCAAACGGTCAGGGCATTACCAAAGCCAAACCCGAATATGATGATGCCGCCGCCGCGGCACTTCAGCATCACGTGAGCCTCCATCAGGTGATGGCTGCCGCGATGGACGTCGCCTCCAAACCCTCTCTCTGATTTTTTCAACAAACAAAAGCGAGAGCTCCCGCCGTTTCAGCGGAATGCTTTCGCCTTTTTTGTATCATTCTATTTGGCTGTCAGGTCATAGGATGGCACGAAGCACATCACAGCATTCCGTCACATCCGCCTCAGTCAGCACCAGGGGTGTGCGCATCACGATGCGGTTACCCGCTTTGCCAAGCAGGATACGGTGAGTCTTTGCCCCCCGGCAAATACTGTCCGCCATCCCTTCGGGCAGCTCCAGACTAAAAAACAACCCCTTGCCGTGAATTTTGCCCGGGATGTCTTTCTGCTTCAAAATACTCATTAGCTGCCCGGCAAAAATAGCACCCGTATTTCTGACATGCTCCAGGATTTTTTCATCGCGAATGATGTCAAATACCAGATTGACGATACTGCACATCAGGTTGTTATCCGCGCTTCCGCCGGACAAATGCCCTGCCTTCACGCAGGAAGCCACTTCTTTCGTCATCAACAGAGCGCCCAGTCCAAAGCCGTTGGACATACCCTTGCCCGCCAGCAGCATATCGGGAACGATGCCGCACTCCTCATAGGCAAAGAAGGAACCCGTTTTGCCAAAGCCCGTCTGAATCTCGTCCAGAATCAGCACGATTCCATTCTATTGGGTATATGCCCTCAGCCACTGCCAATATTCACGACTCGGCGTATCCATGCCGCTGAGTGCCTGATACGGTTCTATGATCACCGCCGCGATCTTATGTCCATCCCCTGCGGCCGGCTCAAATGCGCGCCCATCGGCGGGATCATCCCAGAACCGTACATGCTGCAGACCGGAACCGAACCCGTCCTTCCGGTGAGGTGTATCGCTGATGAAGGCGCCTGCAAAGCTGCGTCCATGCAGCGCGTTACGGAAACTGACGATTTCCTCCCTACCGGTATACCTGCGGGCAATTTTGATTGCCCAGTCCACCGTTTCGCCGCCGCTACCGGCGATCATGATCTTGTCAAAATCGTGATGGGTGACCTCCATAAAATTGCGGATCAGTTTTTCCTTGGCTTCACTGAACATTCCCGCATGACAGAGCAGCTGTGTCTGCATCAATTCCGCTGTACCGGCGGTAAAGCGGGGATGCCGATACCCCAGAATACAGGAAATATCATTCAGGCACAGATACTCCTCCCCTTTTTCATCCACAAACCGCGCGCCGTGTGCGTCGGTAAACACAGGCTGATCGCCCATTTCGGTATACGTGGCAAGGTGCTGTTGGATATTCTCAAATCGCTCCATCGGTTTTTTCTCCTTCGTCCGCCTTCTTCTGCCAAAGCATGCGGTTGTCCTTAAATTCAAAGGTCACCTTGCCCGTTTCATACAACCAGGACAGATAGGACCTGACCGTGCTGCCGATCAGCACATACTGCTGTGCGGACATCGTCAGTGTATACCGGTCAAACAGCGCCTTCAAAAGCTCTTCAAAGGAAATCGGCGTTTTGCAAAGGCCGGCGATGCATTCTTTTACCTGTTCGATGGCTGCAATGTTGATATCGGCCAATGCATCCATGCTGTCCGTCACCGCCGCGTGGGAAGGAACAAAGACGTTTCCATTGACGGTCTTCAGCATCTCAAGGCTTTCCAACGCTTTTCCGGGATGCCACATATAGCCGATCCCGTATTTGTTCAGCGTCTCTTCGGAAGAAACACTGTCGGCTGCATAGACCGTACCTTCCGCCGTTTTGAAACCGACCATGTCGAAGCTGTGACCGGGCAGGCGGATGATCTCCCATCCCTCCGGCAGCACGGCTGCAGTCAGCGGAGCCGCGTCACTCGGCTGTGCCATCAGAAATTTGTTCTGCAGTTCCCTGAACGGAAACCCGCCATAAAGGCCCATCGATTCCAGCTCAGGCTTGACCGTATACACGCACTCCATCCCCGGTGCAAACACCCGGCAGCCCGTTTTTTCCTGCAAAAAGTGATTGCCGCCGATATGATCGGCATGGGAATGCGTATTGTAAAGGGCCTTCAGCTGCCATCCGTTCGCGTTCAGGATCTTGAGGACTTTCTTCCCCGCATCCTTGTCATTGCCGCTGTCAATCAAGGCGACTTCGTTTTCGCCGATCCTCACAAGACCGATCTTTGCCGGGCAATCAATATAATAATCATGCTCCGAAACCTGAATCAGCTCGTACATTGTTTCTTTCCGCCTTTCTTCTTTTACGCACTTCAACCGTCTGCCGTGCAAAACAAATATTTTTCTCAAGCTTCTATATTATATATGATTTCATCTCATTAAAAAACCTTTATTATTCTATTATCCATGCACTCTTTTTTCGCCTCATGGTCATTCGCTTGCATATTTTGCAAGAAATATGTAAAATAGCGATATAGAATGCCAAATGATTCTTAACGTGAAGGAGCAGCATTATGAGAATACTGGTCACCGGCCCGGATGGATTTGTTGGAAAACATGTGATGAAAGCGATCCCGGAAGCGATCGCAGTGCCAAAGCTTCGCGGCGGCAAAGAAGAAGTCGCCGAGCGTGTAAAAGATGCCGATGTGATCATTCACACCGCCGCTATTGCAAGGATGGCGTTGTGTGAGGCGGATCCCGAGGCGGCTTATAAAGCCAATGTTCTCCTTCCGATGTGGATCGCCGAGGCAGCGCCGAAAGCGAAACTGTTTATGCTATCTTCCGATCAGGTTTACAACAACAGTAAAGAAAACGGCCCCTTCCGTGAAGAAATGGCCTGCCCCGGCAATGTCTATTCCAGATTAAAGTTGGAGATGTAGCAAAAGGTTCTGGCGATTTCTCCTTCAGCGGTAATGCTTCGCGCAACATGGATGTTTGATCGGGAATGGGGATATTTGGCCAATATGCAGTCCTCGCAAGGTGATATCGTTGTCCCCGATCAGTACCGTGCGGTGACGTATATCCGCGAAGTAGCAGAAAACATTGCAAAAATGGTGCAGATGGAAAAAGAAGGGCATGGCGTTCGCGGCGGTGTATACAACTTTGGCAGTGAGACTGATCTTCCTATGATGTCCTTGATGCAGGAGACCGCAAAACTGATGGGGCTCCGCAAAAAGCTGGTGCCGGGCGAACGAGCGCATGACCTGTGGATGGATTGCAGCGCATTGCGTGCACAGGGCATCTCCTTCAGTAACAGTCTGGATGGGATCAAACGTTGTTTACAGGAAGAATGATCGAAGAAAAAATACTTATCCAAACCACACTCCTCTTTGAGATGTTATTTGGATGATATTGCGACAACGAATAAAAACAATCTGTAATTTCGCAGTGTTATGATGGACATGGCATCCCCACTTTTAGAGCAAACACCATGAATATACAAATCAGGAAAATGATCCCGGATGATTACCCTTCTTTGCACAGACTGCTGTCCGATTCCCGGGTGATGAAGTATCTTGAAGCACCGTTTTCAAAAGAGCAAACAAAACGGTTTTTGGCAGAAGCCGGGCTTGGCGATCCACCGCTTATCTATTCCATTGAAGCAGAAAAACAATTTATCGGCTATGTCATTTATCATGCTTATGATGATGATTCTGTGGAGATCGGTTGGGTCATCCTTCCGGAATATTGGGGAAAAGGATATGCGTCCGAAGCGACCTGCATGATGATTAAGCGCGCCAAAAGAGACGGGAAGCACGTTATCATTGAGTGTGACCCCCGACAGGCAGTCAGCAAACATATCGCGCAGAAGTATGGTTTTGCATATATGGGCAACGTTGCGGGATTGGATATTTTTCGTTTGGATGAATGATGGAGCCACTTTGATGAATAATGACATTCAAAACCCGCCGGAGAAAATCAAAATCCGGGGCGGGCGGGTGCACAATCTGAAAAATATTGATGTGGATATCCCGCTGCACAAGATCGTAGGCATCGCCGGCGTGTCCGGTTCCGGAAAATCCTCTTTAGCGCTTGGTATTCTGTACGCAGAGGGCTCCAGGCGCTATCTGGAATCCCTGTCAACCTACACGCGCAGAAGGATGACGCAGGCCGAAAAAGCCCAGGTGGATGAAGTTCTCTATGTTCCCGCCGCACTGGCGCTTCGTCAGCGTCCCGGGGTTCCCGGTATTCGCAGCACATTCGGTACAGGCACAGAGCTGCTGAACAGCCTTCGTCTGATGTTCTCCCGCCTTGCTTCTCATCGCTGCCCGAATGGACATTATGCACCGCCCTCTTTGAATGTTGCTGCCGGGCTGGACCTTGTCTGCCCGTTGTGCGGCATACATTTCTTTGCCCCCGGCGCGGAAGAACTGGCCTTTAACAGTCAGGGCGCCTGCAAACGCTGCGACGGCACCGGCGTGGTACGCACCGTAGATGAAACAACCCTTGTTCCGGATGATTCCCTCACGATCGATGAGGGCGCAGTGGCCCCATGGCAGACGCTGATGTGGTCGCTGATGAAGGATATTGCCCGCGAAATGGGGGTGCGTACGGATGTCCCCTTCCGTGAGCTGACCGAAGAAGAAAAAGCCATCGTATTCCATGGCCCCGCGGTCAAGAAAAAGATCATCTACCAGAACAAAACCAGCGGCGCCGCGGGCGATATGGATTTTACCTATTTCAATGCCACCTATACCGTGGAAAATGCCCTGTCAAAGGTCAAAGACGAGAACGGTATGAAGCGGGTGGAAAAATTTTTGCGTCAGGATGTGTGTCCTGATTGCGGCGGCACAAGGCTGAGTGACGCTGCCCGAGCACCGAAGCTTCGGGGAATCTCCTTGGCGGATGCCTGCACCATGACGCTCTCCGATCTGGTGCAGTGGGTGGACGGCATTCCCGCTTCACTTCCCGAAGAGATGCGCCCGATGGCATTCAGCATATGCGAATCGTTCATGAACGCTTCAAAACGGCTGACCGATCTGGGGTTATCCTATCTGACGCTGGATCGTGCCGCTTCCACGCTTTCCACCGGTGAAAGACAGCGGATGCAGCTGGCCCGCGCCGTGCGCAACCGTACGACCGGCGTTCTTTATGTTCTGGATGAACCGTCCATCGGTCTGCATCCTTCCAACCTGGAAGGACTTACAGGCGTGATGCATGATCTGCTCAATGACGGCAATACCGTTATTCTGGTCGACCACGACACCAACGTGCTGAAGGAAGCGGACTGGCTCATTGAAATGGGACCGGATGCCGGTGCGGGCGGCGGAACGATCATCGCCCAAGGGACGCTTGAGCAAGTGGAAAAAGATCCGAATTCCCGGATCGGCGGTTTTCTGAGCGGTGAAACGACGATCAACATACGAAACCCTGTTTCCGCGGAAAAGATGTTCGAACTGGGGACGATCCACCTTTCGACCGCTCCGATTCATACGGTCAAGCCGCTGGAGGCAGACTTTCCCAAAGGCAGATTGATCGTCATCACAGGTGTTTCCGGTTCCGGCAAAACAACTTTGATACTCGAAAGCCTGATTCCCGCGCTGAAAGCTTCCATCGAAGGCAGCAAACTGCCCGGTCACGTGAAGAGCATCTCCGCTGAGGGGATTTCTCAGGTCAAGCTGATCGACGCCACCCCTATCGGCATCAATGTGCGTTCCACAGTGGCAACCTATGCCGATGTTCACGATGAACTCCGCAAGGTGTTCGCGCGCACCCCGGACGCAAGGGAACGCGGCTATAAGGCCGGAGATTTTTCCTATAATACCGGTTCACTGCGCTGTCCCACCTGTGACGGCACCGGCAGCATCAGTCTGGACGTGCAGTTTCTCCCGGATGTGGATATTCCCTGCCCCAATTGCCGCGGCTCCCGATACAGCAAGGATGCCGGGCTCGTGCGCCGTATTCCGAAAAAGGGCGGACAGGCAAACACGCTGCCCGAGCTGATGGATATGAGCGTGACCGAAGCCCTGGCCGCTTGTGCCGATCTGCCGCTGGTATCCCGCCGTTTGCAGGTGCTGCAGGACCTGGGGCTGGGCTACCTGACGCTGGGTGAAGAAACGCCAAGTCTTTCCGGCGGCGAAGCACAGCGCCTCAAGCTGGCCAGTGAGATGGGCAAAGGACAGTCTGACTCGGTATTTGTCTTTGATGAACCCACCATCGGTCTGCATCCCCTGGATGTGAAAACGCTGCTGGGTGTATTCAGCCGACTGATTGAAAACGGTGCAACCGTCATCGTCATCGAGCATGATCTGGATGTCATCAAAAATGCGGACTATATCATCGATATGGGGCCCGGCGGCGGTGTCCTCGGCGGACAGATCATTGCCCAGGGAACACCTGCGGATGTTTGCAAAAATCCGTAGAGCCTGACCGGAAAATATCTGAAGGATCAAAAAGTATAATTTTGATGCGGTTGAAATACAGGCAAGCCAAGAACCGTTGTTTGCGCGGCAAAGGAAGAAGTGTACCAATTTGAAATGGAGCGGGACAAGCATCCCGCTCCTTTCTTGCATAATCTGTCTCATATTCCTGAATAAATCCCTTCGCTTTCAAGGAAAACGATGGATTGCCCTTACCTTGCAATGCTTCCTTCGGTAACGAAATTCAATAACAATCGCCTTTCGAGCGTTCCGTATTGCAGATTCTGTTCAATTACGGTCTTAGGCGTCCTTGCATAAGCATATGCTAATGATTGCAGTTAGATTATCTATTTGACTTATCGCAATTCTGAAATATAATGAAAACAAAAGTGGAACGATCCACATCATTTTTGAGGAGGAACCTGATATGAAAAGAATCATGTGTCTTTTGCTGGCGATCCTGATGATGGCAACACTCGCGGTCGCTTCTGCGGATGAAGAAGTGAAAATCACCTTCTACACCGAGAACGCGACGAATGGTGCCAACGAAGCTCGTCTTGCCGCCTTTAACGCCCTGTACCCCAACATCAAGGTTGAGCTGGTGGAAATGCCCGCCGGTTCTACGGATCGTATGCAGATGCTGAGCACTGTCCTGCAGGCGAAGGATGCCAGCCTGGATGTGTTCATTGTCGACTGCACCTGGCCTGAGACTTTTGTGGCTGCCGAATGGCTTGCCAATCTCGATGGCATGCTCACCGAAGAAGAGCTCTCCGTGTTCTCCACCGGCGCCCTCGAGGGCTGCATGATCGATGGCAGCCTGTACTGCCTGCCGCTGTTCGTCAACACCGGTGCGATGCTGTATCGTGCCGATCTGCTTGAAAAGTATGGCTTTGAACCCGCGAAGACCTGGGATGAGCTGATTGCGCAGTCCAAGGTCGTCATGGCGGGCGAAGAGAACGTGTATGGTTATGCCGCTGCCTGGATGCAGGCGGAAGCTCTGACCTGCTGCGCGATGGAGCATATCTGGAACGCCGGCGGTGAGGTTATGGAAAACGGCAACCCCTCCTTCAACAATGATCAGGTGATTGCCGGCATCTCCGAGATGAAGAAGATGATTGATTCCGGCGTCTGCATCGACGGTATCCTCGGCATGGCTGCGAAGGATGTCCGTGCGGCTTTCTTTGCGGGCCAGGTCCTGTATGCCCGTGACTGGTCCGTTCAGATCGGCAATGCAAACAATCCTGCGACCTCTTCCGTGGCCGGCAATGTCAAGCTTGCGCCTCTGCCGACCTCCGGTGAGGAATATCCCAGCTACAACTGCAACGGCGGTTGGAACATCGGCATCTCCTCCTTCTCCGCTCACAAGGAAGAAGCGCTTGCCCTGGTCAAGTTCTGGACCGGCAGCGAATCCCAGCTCTACAATGCTGTAATGAACAGCAAGATGCCCTCCCTGCCCGAGCTGTATGCCAATGCCGAACTCGTCGAAGCTCAGCCCGATATGGCCACCATGCTTGACTTCGCCGCCAACTGCAAGAACAGGCCGAATTCCGCTTACTATGAAGAGGTCTCCGCCGCCATGCAGCAGGCTGTGATGGATGTTCTCATGGGCACCAAGGATGTTGTGACGGCCGTCAACGACATGCAGGCTGTCGAGGAAGACATCTACACCTGGTAATCGCAGACAATCATGCGGCACCGGATATGACAGAGCCAACCGTCGTATTCGGTGCCGCTTTTTCTAAGGAGTCAAAATGAGAAACAAACAGAGAATCATGCTGGGATATCTCTTTCTGATACCTGCATTGATCTTGTTCCTTGTATTTGTAGCCTACCCTGTTTATAACACGATCCGCACAAGTTTTATGGCGCTTCGCATCCAGACGCTCAGTAAGGGCGGTCGATTCATCGGCTGGGACAACTATGTAAAACTGTCCAAGGATGCAACGATGTGGCGCAGCCTGCAGTTCACGGTCCTGTTTACGGTCATCGCCGTCGCTTTGGAAACAGTCATCGGTATGGCCTGTGCGCTGATCATGAACCGCAGATTTCCGGGCAAAAATCTAATCTGTGCGATCATTCTTATTCCCTGGTGCATCCCGACCGTTGTTTCCGCCCTGATGTGGTCGTATATGTTTGCCGAAACCTATGGCGCGATCAATCAGTTCCTTCGGATCATCGGCCTCACAGAAGCGCCTATCCACTGGATCACGGAATCCTCCAGCGCCTTTGTGGCGATCGTGATCTCGGATGTCTGGAAAACGACGCCGTACATGTCCCTCCTGCTGCTTTCCGGTCTCAAGACCGTCCCCGATGAACTGTACGAGGCCGCTTCCATCGACGGAGCCAACCCGGTGCAGAGCTTTTTCTCGATCACCTTGCCGTCCATCAAATCCGTTCTGGTGGTCGCCGTCATGTTCCGTACCATTGCCAGTTTCCGCATCTATGATCTGATCAAGGTCCTCACCAACGGAGGCCCCGGCCAAGCCACAACAAGTCTGACCATGTATACGATGCAGCAATATTTCTCCTTCGGCAATTACGGATACGGTGCCGCGCTGGCCGTTGTGACATTTATCGTCTCGCTGATCATCGCATTCTTCTTCTACGACGGTATGAAGTCGAAACTGGAGGTACAGTAAAATGAAAAAAACAACTGCAAGACGCATCACGTCCGCAGTCATTGTACTGTTCTTCTTCCTGTTTGCACTGATCATCCTGTTTCCGTTTTTGTGGCTCGTCCTCGGATCATTCAAATCCGTCCGTGAGCTGTTTGCCGTGCCGCTCAAATTCTGGCCGGAGCAGTGGAATTATATCAATTATATCGAAGCCTGGAACAATCAGCCTTTCGGTCGCTATATCCTCAACAGCCTGATCGTCTCGGGTTTGTCGACAGCCGTCGTGGTATTTGTCTCCTGTTTGGGCAGTTATTCCCTGGCAAGGACCCCCATCCACGGGAAAAAGCTGGTGTTGATCCTCCTGCTGACCGTATCGCTGCTTCCGCCGGTCACGCTGATCAATCCGATCTATCAGATGTTCAGCAACCTTCGTCTGCTCAACACCACCGTAGGTTTGGGGCTCGTACTGGCAGCAACCGAACTGCCGACCGCGATCTGGCTTCTGACCAGCTTTTTTCAGGCAGTGCCCTTTGAGTTGGAGGAAAGCGCCATGCTGGATGGTGCAACTGTGCTGAAAACCTTCGTTTCGATCGTGATTCCGCTGGTGACCCCGGGCATGTTCACGGTCTGCATCATGACGTTTATTACATCTTGGAACAATTACATTTTTGCGGCAGTTCTCAACCAGATGCCCGTCGCAAGAACGGTGCCTGTCGCATTGACACTGTTTGAAACAGAAAGCTATACACCATGGCATCTGATCTCCGCCGCTGCGGTCTTTGTTTCACTGCCGCTGGTCCTTATTGTCATGATCATGCAGAAACGTATCGTTTCCGGTCTGATCACAGGCGGTGTAAAAGGATAAATCAATCCGCAGGTGAACGGAAAAACTGCTGTGCATATTCTATGAAGCAGCGCATCGCATTCGTGATGTATTTGCGATGATGATGTGCGATCGCTACCTTCATTGTCTGGTCCTCATGGCCCTCCAGAATACAGTAGACAGGCTTACGGAGCTTTGTCGGTTCGATCCATGTGGATACTTCGCCAATAAAGGCGCAGCCGATGTTGGCCGCTACCAGCAGATGGACCAAACCGGGATTGGACGTTTCCAGTGCTGTGTACATCGGGACTTCGTATTTCCGAAAGACTTCCTGTGTATATTCGCGAAGATATCCCGACGTACCGATGATAAAGGGCTCATTGCGTATAGCATCAAACGTGATGATCGGATACGGAGCGGAATCGGCCGTCCGGACATGGGCAAGCGCGTTTGATTCCGGTGGGAGTGCCAGCAAAATCGGCTCGTGATGAATGATGTAATAGGTCAGTTTGGTGTCATTGGAGTTATAGCTGAAACCTATATCCCCTTCTCCGTTCAGCAGCAAAGTTTCGACTTCATAGGAATCGACCTCCCGGATATGAACCTGGATATCCGGATATCTGCTCATAAACCCCGGCAGCAGATAAGACAACGTAATGAAGGACTTTGCTTTTGTTACGACCAGGGTCAGCTCGTTTTTTTCATTGGCGATCTTCATCTCACTGATGGAATTATGATACTAAAGGAGCATGTTCCGGGCGCGTGACAGAAATGCTTTGCCCGCCTCGGTGAGCGCAATGCGGTTACCGTTTCGGATAAAGAGCTGAACACCCATCTCCCGCTCAAGATGTGACAACTGCTGACTGAGCGCAGATTGCGTGATGAACAGCCGGTCTGCCGCTTTGGTGATACTTCCACAGTCACAGATGCGGATAAAATACTCAATCTGTGTAAGATTCATGAACAAGTCTCCTTGCAGTCAATTCATATGAAGTGTATCAAACCTCAACGCAAAATGCAACCGAACCAAAGGAGTGAATACAAAAAATGAAAACAATTAAAAGAGCAGAAAGGAATATTCCTGTCATTGCCGAAACACAGGTACTGGTGGTCGGCAGCGGTCCCGCGGGCATTTCCGCGGCTGTCGCCGCGGCGAGAACGGGTGCCAAGACAATGCTTGCCGAAAAATACGGCTGCTTCGGCGGCGCACTTTCCGTCGGTCAGGTCGAATCGTATAACTGGTATTTCAACGACAAGACATATACTTCCTGCGGAATCAGCTCCGAGATCGAACAGCGAATGCTCGCAATGGGCGGCACGCAACACGATGACCGGGGCATCGGACATTTTCTGAATGCCGAGATCTATAAGATCATGCTGGATCGCTGGGTAGAAGAAGAAGGCATCACGCCCCTTCTGCATGCTTTGGCTGTCGATGTGGTGAAAGACGGAGACAACGTCCGTGGTGTCATCTTCGAAAGCAAATCCGGCTGCGGCGCGGTGCTTGCAGACTGCGTGATCGACGCCACCGGTGACGGTGACGTAGCAGCCCTTGCCGGAGCGCAGTATAATATCGGCGGAACCGATGCCAGGGATGTGCTTCCGGTGACGATGGTGTTTGGTGTCAGCGGCGTGGATGTCAAAACCTTCAGAGAATATGTTGCGGCACACAAAGAAATGATCACACCGGAAACACACGGTCTTAAAAAAGTATTCCTTGATGCACAGAAAGCCGGAAAATGGCCTTACAGCCGTGAAGGCGGCGCATGGAAGACCCTCACCCCCTCCGGCGATTTCACAAGCCTCAACATCACGCGCGAATTCGGCATTGACGGTACCGACGTCTGGGATCTGACCCGTGCGGAGATCAGCGGACGCAAGCAGGCACTTCAGGCAATCGAATGCATGCGTGAATTCGGCGCGGAAATGGGACTTGCAAATTGTACGCTTCGCTCCTTCGGCTATCAGATCGGCATCCGTGAGACCCGCCGCATCATCTGCGAATATAACATGACTCGCGCGGACATCATGGGCAAGGCAGAATTCGAGGATAACATCGGTGTCTATACGCGTTTCATTGACGGCGAAGTGATCTCACACGATGACAGCCGCTTCCAGCTGCCGTATCGCATGATTCTGCCCGTAAAAATCGACAATCTGCTGGTTGCTGGACGCTGCGCCGGGTGTGAAAAAGATGCTGTGCAGACGATCCGCATGATGGTCTGCTGTGCAGCTACCGGCCAGGCCGCCGGAACAGCAGCGGCACTCAGCGCCATGCAGGGAATCGCGCCGCGTGATCTGTCGGTCGCCTGTCTGCAGGAGAAATTGCGGGCCGACCGCATGATTCTGGAGTAACAGAATGCAATTGCGGAATTCTGAAGAGAGAAGGTCATCACCATGAAAAAAATTGTGGTTCTGGACGGATATACAGAAAACCCAGGCGATCTGAGCTGGGATCAGCTTGCAGAGCTGGGGAACTTGACGGTCTATGATCATACCCCCGCCAGCGAGATTGACGCACGCATCGGGGATGCAGAAATCGTCTATACCAACAAGACACCGCTCAACGCACAGACGCTGGAAAACCATCCAAAGATCGAATTCATCGGTGTGCTGGCAACCGGTT
Organism: Clostridia bacterium; assembly: GCA_045599485.1. Classification (GTDB taxonomy): domain Bacteria; phylum Bacillota; class Clostridia; order Christensenellales; family Aristaeellaceae; genus SFMI01. The sequence goes on from JAZRWA010000001.1 coordinate 13,422, forward strand.
ATAATGTCGTGGATGTTGTGGCTGCCAAGGCTCACGGCATTGCGGTTTGCAATGTGCCGACCTACGGCACGACAGCGGTCGCTCAATATGTCTTTGCACTGCTGCTGGAAATCTGTCACCATGTAGCACACCACAGCAACGCAGTAAAGGAAGGCCGTTGGTCCAACTGCCGCGATTTCTGCTTCTGGGACTACCCACTCATTGAGTTGAAAGGCAAGACGATGGGCATTGTGGGTTACGGACGCATCGGCCGCGCCACGGCAGACATCGCCAGAGCCTTTGGTATGCGGGTGCTGGCCTATGATGTCCATGGCGAAGGTGAAGAGCTGACAACGCTGGAGAACCTTCTGGCCAACAGCGATGTCGTCTCCCTGCATTGTCCGTTGTTCAAGGAGAACACGGGCATGATCAACCGTGAGACGATCGCCGGCATGAAGGACGGCGCCATCCTGATCAACACCTCCCGTGGTCCGCTCATCAACGAGATGGACCTGCGCGAAGCACTGCTTTCCGGAAAGATCATGGCCGCGGCAGTGGATGTCCTTTCCGTTGAACCGGCCCGCATGGACAATCCGCTCATGGACCTGCCGAATTGCATCATCACGCCGCATATCGCCTGGGCGAACAAGGAAAGCCGCCAGCGCCTCATGGATGTGGCGGTCGGCAACCTGCGCGAGTATCTGGCAGGAAATACGATCAACAACGTAGCAAAGTAACCAACACCTGGCGTCATCGCCACCATATGAATCGATCAATGACCAATATGGATTGCAATTGCCGAAAATGTGCGCGCTATTAATGTCGTTCTGAAAAATCACATGGATCTACACTTCGGTACAGCAAAAACAATCAATGACGCTTCTCTCCGCTCATCAGCAAACAACCACCCGCCAAGCGGGTGGTTTTCATATTGCATAACCGACCGAATATTCATTGATTCTTGCCTTGTTCCCTCTTGAATGATGATTCGTAAACGCAACCTTCCTTTGTATCGCTTATTCTGTCATCCAAATCGAATCCAGATATTCCATGCGCATAGCCAAGAATGTGCGGATATATTCGATATTTGCAATAAAATCTTCTCCCGTTTGTCCCGGAAAATCAGGATTATTAAAAGTTGGCCATCTCAGAAAGTTCATGTTTGCCGCTGCGGTCAAGAAGTCGCGATATGCATCCAGTGAACGCAGACGGACATTCTATTCCGACAATCGATAGGACAGCAAAACCTCCATCAAGGGACGGTAGGTGGTCACATACGCCTCCTTAACGGCTTCTACAAATTCCGGATGTGTATACAACTGTGCAAACCAGCATGTGTTGCGGGAATCTTTCTATGCAGCAAACAGGCCATAGGGATCGTTCAGCGTGCCATATAATGGGTCCATTTCTGCTGAACTGTATAATCCATATGCGTTATCATAATCCCAAACCGGTCCGAAAAACAACTTCTCACTGATATAATCATTATACTTGTATAAATAATAGCTTGTGCGGTTCGCATCCAGGTTTTTACTGATTTCTTCAATTAGATACTTCCCGACAAGTGAATCCTTGTCGGCAATTTCAAAAAAGTGTTTACCGGATTCCGGATCAATGCCGTCATCCGCCATAATTGCATTTTCAAAACGCTGCACCAACGAACTGATATAGCGCACCTGCGCCCTTGAAGCATATTCCGGCGTCTTTAACAGCACAGCCTGACCTCCCTTGGTAACGAAGCCGCTGCCGCTGTCAGTATATCGATAACTGAGTTCAAGCGTCATCAAATAGCCGCCAGTAATATCTTCCGGATTAACGGGGATGTCGTAGTATTTAATTGTATCGGCTCGGTACTTCAAGGTACCCAGATGATCGTAGCTGCTGATTCTCTTTTTATTGACTTTTTGGGTCTCCTATTGAAGATCGATAATGTTTACCCGTTTCTTCCCCTGCTAAACTTTTTCGGTCAGCAAATACGTTCCATAATAAATACGATTCGCATAAACATCAACAAAGCGATAGTCCGTAGTATACTTCATATTCGCCGCCTCAGCCATATCATAGGTGATCGCATTGCGAATCATGGAATTATCACGGTAAGATGGAATAAGCAGCCATACTTTAGCAGAATCCATATCCAAAATCGGAGATTTTTCAAGCAATTTCACCTGGAACGGCGTTTTTTCCCATTTGAACGATGAATTTCCTCTTCCACGGATATACTCAAAACTGCCAGAATGGAAAACCATGCCGTCTTCATCCATCACGACCCACTATCCCGGCTCTTTATTTGTTTTCCTCACTTGCAAATAATCAAGATTGCCGCTCTTCGTACGAAAAAACACAGCACCGATATTTTGGCTTTGCAAAATATTTAATGTATATGTCTCATCTTTACACTGAACCAGTAATTTTTCTCCGGGTACGAATGCATCCGTAACCGTATCATTTTTTATTATTTTGCCATTAATCGTAACCGACTATGCCCCTCCTGTAAGATGCATGTGCAGTTTTGATGTGTCAAACCCGGAAGGAAGAAACAAATAATACTCACCTTGATAGCGATACCACCGAACTGCCGCGGTCGGAATGGGATCTTTTGTACTCCATGTTGGAATTGCGTCCCAAACATAGATAAAATTCAATTCTGCAGCATAACAATTCCACGAGATTAGCAAAAGTAAAACCGTTACGAAAAAAACAATATATCGTTTCATGCAATTCTCCTTCCGGGATGATTGAAATCAGTCCTGCACCCGTTTCACCGACCGAAGCAAAAACCATCAGCCTCCCTTCAGAACGATCTCAAGCATTCAAAAAGGGATAAAAACATTGCTTCGAAACATTTCACGAATTTTCTCGTATCGTTCGCCTTCTCGCCATCCTCCCTGCGTTACGTACGATGTTGAATCCACCCGACAATGCGGCAGCGCCTTTTTAATCGTCTTCACCTTATCGGGATTTACGGGATATCTTTCGTCATAACAGTTGCTGTTATACATCCAGAGTCGCTCCAATGACTTCAAACCATACAATGGTGTAAAATCGGATATCTTATTGAAGCATATGTTCAAATCAAGCAAATTCTGTAACTCCGATAGTGCCGAGAGATCTGTAATAACATTGGTAAAAAGTTCCAAGTACTGCAATTCGTGCAAAGAAGAGATTGGAGTAATATCCGCCACCGAATTTCTTCCAATGATCAGGACCCGCAAATTCGGCATACTGTAAAGAAACGAAAGGTCGGCACAAGCATTATGTCCGATGTCCAAAGCCATCATGTTTTTGCAAAACCGAAGAGCAGCAAAATCTCGGTCCGTATGTTCCGGTGACTTATTGCTATGCAGTGTCGAGAAAACCAGGTCATCCGTTCTCACTACGTGATTGTGTTTTGAATTGCCGATATATATCGTCCATCCAAACTCTACTTTAGGATACCGTTCCGCCAGATACTCCACTTTATCAACGGGAATGACCGTGGAAAACATATCCACCTTTTTCAAAAAGGGCATACCATCCAAAAACTTAATAAAAGATGCGTAATCGCTGACGATGGTATCCCCCATATCAATAAATTCTGAATTACGCACAACCGTCACTGATTCAAAGGTGACATAGTCATCAAAGCTCGGCACAAGCGAATTTAATTCCGTCAAAGGCTCCGGCCCCGTTTGCCACATACGTGAAAGAAGTTCCATATCAATATCTTCAATCGCCAATGCCGGAATTGCAGATGCCAGAAAAAGCAATAAGACCAATAACTTTTTCATAACCGATCCAACGTTTTTTATTTAACGGAAAAAGTGCCATTGGCAATGCTCTGCTGTCCTTTGCTGTTGATTATCTTTCCTTCTGCTTCCACATAAATTTTGCCGCCGGTAATGGAAAGATCAGTGGCGGACTGAATGCCGTCATCCCCGCTCGTGATGATGATGTTACCGCCCGCAATATACACATAGCCCTTGCCGGTCTTATCATCCGTATCCGCCTTGATGCCATCTCCTGTGGCGTTCAGCACCAGCGTTCCATCCTTGATGGCAACGGAGTCATTGCCCTTGAGGGCATTCTTGGCAGCGTTTACAGTGATCATGCCTGAAACAATATGCAGATCGTTCTTGGTGCCGATGCCATTGCCCATGTTGCCGTTCACCACCAGCTCGCCGCTGCCGTTGATGCACAGGTCATCTTTTGCATACACGCAGGCATTGGGCTGCTTTTCCAGCACCATCGTGTACACCGCGGCATCTGTCAGCGTATTGACAGACCCCTCCGCCAACGTGACCTTGCACTTGTCCGCGGAAACAACGTAAATGGGAGCGCTGTTGGTGCAGGTAAGCGTCAGACCGTTGAGCACCAGATGCACCTTGTCATTCTTGTCAACCTCTACCTGAACGCTGCCATTGGCGCACTCACCGCTGAGCAGATAGGTACCCGCAGCATGGATGTACACGGTGGTGCCATCCACAGCAGCGCCGCTGCCGTTCACGAGCACACCGCTTTGGGAAAACGTGATGGTGACCGCATCTTTCCAGGAAGCGTCCAGATCGTATTTTGTGAAGACATCGGAGTAGTCTGCTGCGATAGCGGTGCTGAGCATCATGCAGGAAAAGAGAATACTAATAATGGCACTCAGTTTTTTCATTGGGAATCCTCCGCACTCATCCATTTGGCTTTTTATGTGATTGCCTTTTATTATTCGTTCGCAAGAACTGCTCACCGGGGCTTAGTCTTTTTGTAGAAAACCCATCATGCTGGAAATATCACGGCACTCCGAATCGGTCACATTTTCGACGCGGTTGATCAGGTCGCCCTGAAACCACATGAAGATGCTTCTGCCGCCATCCAGGTTGAAGGCCTCCACGCTGCCCATGTCCAGCATGTGCTCCGCCAGCCAGGCCGGCGTACAGCCCTTGGAGGTCGTAATACGCCCTCGAACTAGCAGGATCTGATAATGACAGGGTTCAACCATACCAATGGCCATTCTTGGATGTTTTTCGGTAAAGTAAGCACCCTTTTCTGTGTACAGGGAAGGATTGATCTCTCCATCCCGAATCAGGATCGGACCGAAGGCATAAGTATCCTTCACACCCATTGCAATGTATTCATCGGCGGTGTGTTCATCATTGATATAAGTTTTCATCGTACCATCGGGATAGATAGCAAGCACATCCAGACGCGGCCAGCTTTTTGTTGTGGCACTGAGAGTTTTGCTGTTGAGAATGACTCCGTCCCGGATGACAATGCCGTTTTTGCTTCCGTATTCCGCGCGATAGCCAAACACGTCATCGCTGATGGCAAAGATGGCGTCATATTGTTTCATGATTTCCTGTGGGCCTACAAGGTTGTAGCCGTCCGCCTTTTTTCCTTTAGCCAGCATGGAGGTGGGCAGATTGTCCGGTGTACAGTAAATCTCGCACTCCAGATAGGTCATCAGCGGTTCCAGCGTTTTATAATTGCGGATCTCGATATGCAGATCCTGGGAAATGTAATACCACAGACCATCATCGCGGTCAGCGTAAACAAAAGGCTCTGCGTCAGGATCTGCAAGGAAATGCTCGCTGTTCATTTCCGGCAGCTCGACCACGGTGGTCGGTCCCTGCGGAATGGCTGCCGGGTTAGGCAGAGTAAAAAGCGACTCCAGATCCTCGCTTGTCAGGTAACCGGTCACATCGACACCCAAATACTTCTGAAACTGTTTGAAGACATCCAAAGTGTAATCATTCAATTTTACGCTGGTCGCTTTATCGGTAAAAAATTTCCAATCAAACAGCATTTGCTTGGCTGCCAGCACATCATCGCCATAGCAGCCTGCATAAAAATCACGGTAGCCGTTGGCATCCGTTTCTGCCAGTTCAACCGCTTGTCCGTTCAGGGTATCACCGTTCTTTTTGCTGTATGCATTATCCGAAAAAATCAGTTCCTGTAAGGCCGGGGATACCTCCTCCGTTTCCTCCAATCCACAGTCACTTTCAAACTGTTTGATGCGTTTGAGTGTATCCGCGGTAAACTTTTCATCAAGGTCGTTCGATTTATAATAGCCGAGCGTATACAGACGCTGCTTCAGCTTTTTGACGTCATCGCCATTGTTGCCCACTTTAAGCGTGCGGTAAGTTGCTGCCGTAGCAATGCTGCACAAGAGCAACAAAATTGCGATAATACACAACATCATGATCTTTTTCATCAATCGTTATCCCCCACACACAGAAGAAATCTCTGCATATCTTTGATTACTTACTTTGAAAAACCCATTCGCTCTGAATGCGGAAATTGAGCAGATACATGACCACATCGATCACGCATTTGAGCAGCAGGTGCAGGAAGGCGGCACCGGTCACAAAGTGATCCAGAACGGCAAACAAAAGCGTGGTCAGGATCAGGCAGACGGCTGCCAGCACAGCATAGCGCCCCGCCGCCCCCTTGGAGGATTTGACCTGGAAGGAAAAGCTTTTGTTCATCAGGAAGTTGAACGGGGAGGAGCACAGGCGGGCGATGGGGGTGGCATACAGCGCTTTTGCGCTGAAGACGATGCCAAGCAGCTTCACGTCGGCTGTGTCTCTGAACACCAGGAAGTACAGCAACGACAGCACCGCGTAATCGATAAGAAAGCTCACGATGCTGACCGCCGCGAAGCGGAAGAAGGAGCCCAGCATCAGCTTGTAAATGCGCCAGGAATCGCGGATGGGGTGGAAGTGGGAGGATTTGTTTTCCTCCAGATAGATCGTTTCGATGGGGATGACCTTGAATGCGATCTTGTGGTGGGAGCAATAGATCAGCTGGTTCATCTCATATTCAAAACGGTCACCGGCAATGTTGAGCATATCGGCAAACACATTGCGGGTAAAGCCGCGCAGACCGGTCTGTGTATCGGGCAGGTAGGAGCCGTAAAGCAGCTTGAACACCGCCGAGGTGGTGCGGTTGCCAAAGCGGCTGCGGGAGGGAATGTTGGTGTTGGCCGGCGAAAAATCGCGGCTGCCCAGCAGCAGTTCCCGGGAGTTTTCCTGCATGGCTTCCGCCAGCAGCAGCGTATCGGGGGCGGTATGCTGACCGTCGGCGTCGGCGGTGATGACGCCCTTGCAGCTTGTTTTATTCAAAAGATACTCCACGCCGGTACGCAGCGCCTGACCCTTGCCGCGGTTGACCTCATGG
>JAZRWA010000002.1:0-16453 GCA_045599485.1 Clostridia bacterium
GAATACATTGATTACTACAACAACGAGAGGATCCAACAGAAAACAAAATGGATGCCTCCTGCTAAGTACAGAGAAGCATCCATGAAGATTAGCTATTGAGTTTGCTTAATGAACGGTGTCCAGAATTATGGGTACACATCATTCGGAGGTTCCTTTTTTGATGGCTTCAGATGGTGCAGTGGACAGTGTCCGCCAGCATCACGGTGTCGTATTCATCGTGGATAAAATTGCTCACGCGGCGTCCTGCGGGTTTGACGGGCATCTCCCGGGTGATTGGATCACAGGGCGGCAGGGCGGTACGAAGCTTTTTGTCGGCGATCGTCAGATAAGTACCAAAGGCGGCGGGATATTCAAACATACGCTCAACGCCGTCGATATCGGCCAAAATACAGCCACCGCGCACGCCGGTGATGCGGCCGCGGCCGAACAGGACATGGATGACGCGCTTGCCGATCAGCTTTTCGGGGTCCGGCACTCGGAGCTTGCGCGGCATATTACAGGTTACTGCTAAAGTGCTCATAGGGCGGCCTTCTTTCCGATAGAATCGCATCTTCCTTCCGGAGGGTACGCCCTATTTATAGCATTTGTATATGAATTGAAGATGAACGCCCGTGTAAACTTTGTGAACGAACTGTAAAGCTTGTATCAAGTTTTGTTTATATACGACTTTTTTACAGCTTTGCGGCTTCCGCCTGCAGTTTTTCGACGTAATCGGTACGCTCCCAGGTGAAGCTTTCTTCTTCACGGCCGAAGTGACCATAGGCGGCCGTCGCGCGGTAGATGGGACGGCGCAGGTCCAGGCGTTCGATGATGGCGGCGGGACGCATATCAAACACGCGGCTCACAAGATCGGACAGCACATCATCGGCATATTTGCCGGTGCCGTAGGTGTCCACCGTCAGGCTGACGGGCTCGGCAACACCGATGGCGTAAGCGACTTCGATCTGGCAGCGCTCACACAGACCGGCAGCCACCAGATTCTTGGAGGCATGGCGGGCGGCGTAGGCGGCACTGCGGTCCACCTTGCTGGGATCCTTACCGGAGAAGCAGCCGCCACCGTGGGCGCAGTAGCCGCCGTAGGTGTCCACAATGATCTTGCGGCCGGTCAGACCGGTATCGCCGGCGGGACCACCGATGACAAAACGGCCGGTGGGGTTGACGTAGTACTTGGTGTTCTCATGCAGCAGCTCGGCGGGAATGACCTTTTTGATGACCTCTTCGATCATGGCCTTTTCGATCTCTTCATGGCTGACCGATTCGGCATGCTGCGTGGAAATGACCACCGCATCCACGGCAACGGGCTTGCCGTCTTCATACGCCACGGTGACCTGGGATTTGCCATCGGGACGCATCCAGGGGCAGGTGCCGTTTTTGCGTACTTCCGTCATGCGGCGGGTGAGACGATGCGCCAACGCGATGGGCATGGGCATCAGCTCGGGAGTTTCGGTACAGGCATAGCCGAACATCATGCCCTGGTCGCCGGCGCCCTGCTCATGGCTGTCGGTGGCGGTGACGCCCATGGAGATATCGGGGCTCTGCTCATGCACAGAGACCATTACACCGCAGGAGTGGCCGTCGAAGCACATATCGCCGTGGGTGTAGCCGATATCAAGGATCACCTTGCGGGCTATGGATTCGATGTTGATGTTGGCGGCGGTGGTGATTTCGCCCATCACGGTGACAACACCGGTGGTGGCAAATGTTTCGCAGGCAACGCGCGCCATGGGGTCGCGGGCGAGAATTTCATCCAGTACGGCATCGGAAATCTGATCGCAGATTTTATCAGGATGACCTTCGGTCACGCTTTCGGAGGTAAACAGCTTTCTTACTTTGCTCATGTTCTTCTTTTCCTTTCCATACAATACGCGGACATAAAAAATCCGCTCGCAGCAGACGGGCGGAATCATTGCTTCATGTCTCGCCTTATCTGTCGGTGTTGCCACCGCCGGAATTAGCACCGCACGTTTTACCGTCGGTTGCCGGGCATCATCGGGCCGTTCCCTCCGCCACTCTTGATAAGGGATGTTCAGTTGTCGGTGCATATTATAGTAAAAACATCAGGGACTGTCAAGAGAAAAATATGCCGAATTTGGCAAATACGGTAAAAAACATTTGCCGAAAAAGTAAAAAAGCGTTAAGATGGGGAAGAGGTGAGAAGAATGAAAATGATTCTGACGGTGATCATGGCAGCGATGAGCCTGATGGCGTTCGCACTGATGGGCATCGATAAGCACAGGGCAAAAGCGGGAAAATGGCGCATTCGGGAGCGGACGCTGTTCATCGCGGCCCTCTGTCTTGGGGCCCTTGGCGGCACGGCGGGCATGCGGGTGTTTCATCATAAAACGAAGCACTGGTATTTCAAAGTGTTTTTTCCACTGCTGGCAGTGCTGCAATTTGTTCTGCTGGTTTGGATCTGGATCAAATAAAAAAGGCGGGAGGAAGCGTTTTCCTCCCGTCTTTTTGGCAGGCATGGATATCAGTTGAAGCGGATCTTTGAGGATTTGAGGTGGCGGATGGCAATGTTGGCCGCCAGACCGATGAGCAGACCGGTGACCAGACCGACCACCAGCAGGATGGCCAGATAATAGATCAGTTTTGGGGTCTGAAGCACCAGCATGGCCATCAGCACCTGACCGGCGTTGTGCATGGCACCGCCCGCCATGCTGACGGTGACCATGTGCAGCCCTTTGACATGGCTGAGCAGGGACATGGCGATCATGCTGAGCAGACCGCCGGCGGCGGCATACATCATGGCGCTCACGCCGCTGAACATCAGGCCGGACAGCACGATTTTGAGGGCCATCAGGGCGAACGCGGTGGGAATATCCAGCAAATAGATGGCAAAGATCAATACGCCGTTGGAGAGCCCCAGTTTGATGCCCGGAATGCCGGGGACGGCGGGCAGCATGCTTTCCACATAACCGAGCACCAGCATCAGCGCGGTGAGCAGGCCGCAGAGAGCAATGCGCTGAACCGAATGTTTATGTTTGGCCATAAGGGCTCCTTTCGGAAATTATTGGGCGTTCATCATTGCCAAGATCTCATCGGGGGTGTAGAGTTCAGCAACCACCTGATTCGGCAGACAGATGATCATGTTATACAGGATGCGGGTATCTTTGTTTTCAAGCGTGACCTCGCCCTGATGGACACAGTCTTGTGAGTCACAGCTGGCGGATTCCATGTACATGCCGTTGGGAGTGATATGCAGGTAATTTTCCAGCTGCTTTCCGGAGCCATCCGCGGCGGACTGGACGATGGGGAAGGTGTAAGCTGTCTCAGAAGGCAGCGGCAGCCAGTACTTGTCTTTGCTTTGAACCGTCAGCAGGATATAGCCGGCAGCGGGCTCAGCGGTGGCTTGCGGTTCCGCGGTGAAAGCATCCTCGGGAGAGACGGAAGGTACAGCGGTTGCGACAGGCGCGGGGGTGGGGGTGAAGAGCTCTGGCAGCGGCGGTACAGCGGTGGAAATGCCGCGAACACCGATGAAGAGCAGAAGGGCTGCAACGGCAAGGATGCCGCCGATGACCCAGATGTTTTTGTTGCTGAAAGGTTTGCGGGACATAATTCCTCCATAGACAAAAGGGATAAAACGGCAGAGGCGTTTCCTCTGAAATAACAATAAATGATTTGTTTGAATTTGTCAATCCATTTATATCGATACCAAAAATCCGCAGCCCGAGGGACTGCGGATTGTGTGTTGGTGGAAGATTATTGGAGCAGACCTGCCAGCTCCGCCATGACGGAGGGCGTATCGATGTTCTGCGGGCAATGACCAGTGCAGGCACCGCAGCCGACGCAATCAGCAGGTTTACCGACGGATTCGATCTTTTCGGCAGCCCTTAGCGCACCGCGGCCATCCACCTTGTAGGCGTTATAGAGGTTAAGGTATTCGGGAATGTTGATCTCCGCCGGGCAGCCGTCGCAGCAGTAGCGGCAGGAGGTGCAGGGAACCTGTACCTGATGACGGAACATTTCGCAGGACTTGAAAAGGAGTGCGGTCTCCTCATCCGTCAGGGGATTACCGTCAAAGGTGTTGAGGTTATCCTGAAGCTGGTCCATGCTGCTCATGCCGCTCAAAATGACATGTACGGCAGGCAATGTGCGCACAAAGCGCAGGGACCAGGAAGCGATGCTCCAATCGGGATGGGCGGCCTTCAGCGGGGCTTCGGCTTCGGGGGTCAGCGCCGCGAGACGTCCGCCACGAACCGGCTCCATGACCATGATGGGGATGCTGCGCTTGGCAAGAATATCGTATTCCTGCTTGGAGGTGCCGTAGAGCCAGTCATAATAATTGATCTGCAGCTGAGCAAAATCCCAGGCGTGATGATCGGCAAAGCGGGTCAAGGTTTCAAGAGAAGCGTGGCTGGAGAAGCCGAGGTAACGGATACGCCCCAGACGCTTCTGCTCCAGGAAATACTCGATGGCACCGCTGCAAAGGTAGGAATCGATGTTGTTGTCGAGCAAGCAATGGATCAGATAAAAATCGATGCGATCGGTCTGAAGACGCTGCAGCTGCTCTTCGAACACAGCTTTGTAATCGGGGTTGGCACCGATGAAATACTTGGAAGCCAGATAGAAGCTGTCACGGGGATGCTTGGTCATGCAGGCGCCCAGGCATTTTTCGGATTCGCCGCCGCTGTAGGTATAGGCGGTGTCAAAATAGTTGATGCCGTTTTCATAAGCGCTGTCGATGATCTGATGGGCGGCCGGATAATCGATGGCGGCTTTGGGGTCGGCGGGGTTGACGGTGGGAAGACGCATGTTGCCCATGCCGAGCGTGGACAGGCGAATGCCTTGATAATCCTTGAACTGCATTGGAGATCTCCCTTCGGGATAATTTACACTTTCGTATTTTTTATACAATAAAATGCGCCGAAGGTCAAGAAAAACTTCGGAGCTGACACGAAAACGGTGATAAAAAAAGAACAGGTCAGTTCAGGACTGCCTGCTCTTTCTTTTATAAGGCTCAGGCCTGCTTGGCGGTTTCGGCCAGCTTGGCGAAAGCTTCGGGATCGCTCACAGCGAGATCAGCCAGCATCTTGCGGTTGATGTCGATGTTGGCCTTCTTCAGGCCGGCGATCATGGTGGAGTAGTTCATGCCGTACAGGTGAGCGGCGGCATTGATGCGGGTGGTCCACAGGCTGCGGAACTCACGCTTACGCAGCTTGCGGCCGGTGTAAGCGTAGCGCAGGGAGCGGCGGACCTGCTCACTGGCGGTGCGGTACTGCTTGGACTTCGCGCCAAAATAGCCCTTCGCCAGCTTGAGCGCCTTACGGCGCTTCTTATGGGCGGTTACAGCCCTTTTAATACGTGCCATGGTTAATCCTCCTTGCCGGAAATGGGCTTATTTGTACGGAATCAGCGTGCGGATGGTAGCGGCTTCGGCATTGTTCTGCAGAACGCCGCCCTTACGCATATGACGGATACGCTTGGTGGTCTTCTTGTTCAGAATGTGGTTGCAGTTCATGCTCTTGTGCTTGACTTTGCCGGTCTTGGTCAGGGAGAAGCGCTTTGCTGCACCGCGATGGGTCTTTTGCTTAGGCATGAGGTTTCCTCCTTCCGGGAATTATTCAGGCCTTGGGCTCCGCTGCGGGGCGGGCCTTTTCGGCCTTTGCGGGTTTATCCGCCTTGGGGGCCAGAATCATAATCATGTGGCGGCCGTCAAGAGCAGGCCGTTTTTCAACGACGGAGACGTCCTTGGTGCGATCAATAAAATCCTGCATGACCTGCAGACCGATCTCGGAATGCGTGATCTGTCTGCCGCGGAAGCGGATGCTGACCTTGACCTTGTCACCGCCGGTGAGGAATTTGATGGCATTCTTGGCTTTGGTCTGCACATCGTTTTCTTCAATGGTGGCGGAAAGCTGCACTTCCTTGATGGAAATGACCTTCTGGTTTTTGCGCATATCGCGCTCACGCTTGGACTGCTCATAACGGTATTTGTCGTAGTCCATCAGCTTGCACACGGGGGGAATGGCGGTCGGGGAGATCTTTACCAGATCCAAACCGGCTTCTTCTGCCAGCTCCATTGCGCGCGCGGTGGGAAAGACACCCATCTGAGCGCCGTCAGCGCCAATCAGACGTACCTCGCGGTCACGGATTTCATCATTGATCATTAATTCGGCGGCTATGGTCGATGCACCTCCATCATGTTATGCTTTCTTTTTTGTAAAAAAGAAAAGCCGGCGGATGAAACCACCCGCCGACATACATAACTGCAAATCGGATGCCTGCACCGGGCGAAACAGTATTCGCGGGGTGAGGAGCGGGCGGCTCCTGCTTAACGCACAGCTATTATAGCATGAAGCCGCCGCGGTGTCAACTGTTCTCAGCGCTTTTTTGTTACAGCAGATGAGAGCAGACGGGATCAAAGGAAAGGTAGGCGGTATCGCCGACGGAGAAGATCTTTTTGTTGGCGGGGCAGTTGTCGGCAATGCGCACCAGCGTATCGCCCACACGGACGTGATAGTTCTGGTAGCTGCCCATGAAGCAGCTCAGCTCCACCGTGCAGGGCAGATCGCCTTTGTCGGAGATGCAGATGGCCTCAGGGCGCAGCACGATGGTGCCTTCGCTGCTGGCTTTGATGCCTTCCGAAGCAGAGACACGGACGATGTGACCGCCGACGTTGACCGCGGCGATGCCCTCCGCGCAGGAGACGACAGAACCCTTCAGGAAGTTGCATTCACCGATGAAATCGGCCACAAATTCGCTGTTGGGATGATAGTAGATCTCTTCGGGGGTACCCATCTGGGCGATGACACCGCCCTTCATCAGAATGATCTGATCGGACAGGGACATGGCTTCACTCTGATCGTGGGTGACATAGATGGCGGTGATGCCGATCTTTTGCTGAATACGGCGGATCTCAGTGCGCATTTCCACTCTCAGTTTGGCATCCAGATTGGAGAGCGGCTCGTCAAAGAGCAGAACACCGGGCTCCACCACCAGAGCACGGGCCAGGGCGACGCGCTGCTGCTGACCGCCGGAAAGCTGGTTGGTCATGCGCAGCTCCATGCCGTCCAGCTTGACCAGGGACAGGATGTTCATGACCTTTTCGCGGATGACATTCTTGGGTACGCCGCGCAGCTTCAGACCGTAGGCCACGTTATCGTAAACGTTCATATGGGGGAAGAGCGCGTAGGACTGGAACACCATGGCGGTATCGCGCTTGTTGGGGGTCAGCTCGTTGATGGGCTGGTCCGCCAGATAGATCTCGCCCTCATCGGGGGACTCAAAACCGGCGATCATGCGCAGCGTGGTGGTCTTGCCGCAGCCGGAGGGACCGAGCAGCGTGATGAAGCTGCCGGGGGCGATATCCAGATTGCAATCCTTCACGGCATAGAAATCGGCGTGGGTTTTGGGATCCTTGTAGATCTTGGAGATATGCTCCAGGCGAACGCCCTTGGGGGCTTTAACAGATTGACTCATGATCTTCTTTCCTCCTGTCAGGCTTTGTACAGCGCTTTGGTTTCACGCTCAAATTTGCGGGCCAGGCGCTTCTGCTTGTGATCGGTGTCGAAGTAGCGCAGTATGCCGTTAAGCAGCAGGATCACGCCGTAGGTGATGACGATCAGCACAGTGGCGTAAGCGCAGGCGATTCCGTTTTCACCCTTCTCGGCAAACTCGTTGATACGAACCGTGATGAGCAGGTATTTGGGAGTGACCAGCAGGATGATGGCGGAAATGGCTGTGATGGAACGGACAAAGGTGGTGACGAGACCGGACAGGAAGCTGTCTTTGATGAGGGGCAGCGTGACGGAGGTGAAAACCTTGCCGGAGCCGGCACCCATATCGTAGGCGGATTCCTCGATGGATTTGTCGATCTGCCGCAGAGCGGAGATGCCGGAGCGTGTACCGGTGGGCAGCGAGCGGACGATGAACACGATGACAAGAATCGTACCTGTGCCGTACAAGCCCTGCATTACGCCGGAATGGAAAAGACCGGCGGAATAACCGCGGATGTAGCCGATACCGAGAACGGTTCCGGGGACAGCCATGGCCAGAATGGAGACAAACTCGATGAAGCCTTTGAGTTTGAATTTCTTTTTGACCACCAGATAGCTGATGATCATACTGAGCAGGGCGGTGATGGGCGTGGCAATGAGGGACAACAGGATGGAATCCTTATAGGCACGCAAGCCATCGATCTTCCACATGTTGACGAAGTGATCGGTGACCAGCGTGTAGTTGCGGCCCCACAGCTTGAACATGGCACCGAAGGGAACGGCGACATAAAGCAGTACGACAAAGATGCTGACGAGCGCGCAAAGCACAGACAGAGGATAGCGGACGGATTTGTCCTCAATCAGCATACGGGCACGGCTGGCCTTGCCGGTGAGCGTCTGGGCGGTCTTTTTTTCCAGATAATACTTCTGGATCAGGAAGAGCACCAATGTCAGCATCAACAGGATGACGGCCATGGCGGAAGCACCGGGCATATCGTACGTGCCGCCCGTTACCTGCAGGTAGATGGTGGTAGCCAGCGTATCGTAATTGCCGCCGATCATCATGGGGTTGGCAAAGTCGGCGACAGACTCGATAAAGGTGACCAGGAAGGCATTGCCAAGACCGGGCAGCAGCAGGGGGAGCGTTACGGACGTGAAGACCTTGAAGCGGCCGGCGCCCATATCACGGCTGGCTTCCTCCAGGGAGGGATCAATGTTTTTAAGCAGACCCGTCAGCATCATGTAGCAGACAGGGAAGAAGGTGAGGATCTGAACGATGGCAATGCCGTGCAGACCGTAGATGTTGTTGTTGCGGATGCCCAGCAGCGTACGGGTGACAAGACCGGAACGGCCGAAGAGCAGGATCATGCTCAAGGACAGCACAAAGGGCGGAGAAACAACGGGGAGCATGCTGACCACCTTGAACAGACCGCGTACCATGCGGGAACGAAGACGGACATAGACATCCACATAGGCAAACAGCAGTCCCAAAGTTACGGAACCGAAGCCTACGATGAGACCCAGCACGATGGTGTTGTTGAAGGCATTGCGGAAGGTATACAGATCCCATACGCGGCCGAAAACCGAGAATGAGATGCCGTTGCTGCCGCTGATGGCATCGACCAACAGCATGGCAAGGGGATAGAGAATGAACAGCGAGAGGAAGATGACCAGAATGACGATGGCACCGATCAGCGTTGGATCGGCAAGGAATTTTTTACGGTCAAGTCGTTTGCTGTTTGATGTGGCCACAGGATGACCTCCTTAATGATGAAGAGAAAGGGGATGGTCCGAAGACCATCCCCAGATCTAAGGCAAAGATTATTCGGTCATGAAGCGGCTGTCGGCAGCGGCACCCAGAGCATCGAAATAATCGGTGATGTACTGAGTGGTGTTGGCCTTGGCATCTTCAAAGTCGTAATCGATCACGTTGTCGGGATCCAGACCCATGTCATAAGCGACCTGAGGCTGTTCGGCGTTGTCCAGAACCAGGAACTGATAGGATTCGTTGTCTTTGGCCAGGTTGACGCAATCGGGAGACAGGGCGAATTCCACCCACAGCTTGGCGGCGTTGGGATGCTTGTTGCCGGTGAAGATGGCGGTGGCGCCGATCTCATAAGAGGTACCGGAGGCGGGGATGACCAGACCCACGTTGTCGTAGCCCTTCAGGATCTGGGTGATGCCGTCATGCAGGAAGCCGACGCCGATGACGCATTCACCGATACCGACCTTCTTGGAGGGGCCGGAGCCGGACTTGGTGTACTGGGCAACGTTCTTATCCAGTTCGACGAAGTACTTCATGGCTTCGTCATGGCCCTTCATCTGAACCATGGTGTTGATGACCAGCTTGGCGGTGCCGGCGGTGTTGGGGTTGGAAATCCAGATCAGACCTTTGTATTCGGGCTTGAGGAGATCGTCCCAATCCTGAGGAGCTTCCAGGTTCATGTCTTCCAGTTCTTCGGTGTTGACCATGAAACCGAGGATGCCCTTGTAAATGCCGTACCAGTAGCCATTGGCATCACGGAAGTTGGACTTGGTGATGTGGGAGGCGTTCTGGGCTTCGTAGGCTTCGAGCAGACCGAGACCAGCAACGATGTTGTAGGGATCGGTGGTGCCGCCGAACCAGACGTCAGCACTGGGATTGCCGTTTTCGGCAGTGATCTTGGCCTGCACCTCACCGGTGGACAGACGCTGCTTGCTGACCTTGATGCCGAATTCCTTTTCGAACTGGGCGCAGGCAGCGGACAGGTACATTTCTTCGCAGGAGCCGTAGACGATCAGTTCGCCTTCAGCCTGAGCAGCGGCGACCAGCTCGGGATCAAAATCGGCGATCTCGGCGGAGGCCGTCAGGGAGAAGCAGCCGAGCGCCAGCATGGCGGTCAGCATCAGAGCCAGGAACTTTTTCATGGGAATTTTCCTCCTTGGATATAGAATATGGAATTTCCTGATAATCGATATTATATATTCGAATGTCACTTCTGTCAATATTCAGAACAGAAAAAGCAGAGCATGGGAAAAACAAAAAATGTACAAAGGGAAACAGTTGACAACAGGGGGCGGATATGGTTAAATTAATGCCACAACCTGTTGCGATGACGGAATTATGGTTCCGGATTTCAACGCCCAGAGAGTTGGCGGATGGTGCGAGCCAATGCGTGAAACGGAAACCAGTCTCCCTCCCGAGCAGATGATGCGAAAGCGTTGGCCGTTAGCATGATCCGATTGGCCCCGTTAAAGGCTATGGACTTGATTGAGTCCGAGAGAACGTTTTTTTCCGGAACGGAAAGAAGCGTCCAGGGTGGTACAACGAAGTGATTTTCGCCCCTGAAACCGATATGGCTTCAGGGGCGTTTTTCTATCGATTTTAAGCTAAAGGAGAAGATACCATGAGCGTTGTCAGACTGGCCGACATGACCATGCGTCAGAGCGGCAAAAATGTGCATTTCAGCCTTAACTTCAGAGAAAAGCTGGAGCTGGCCAAGCTGCTGGACCGGCTGGGCGTATCGGTAATTGAAGTCAGCGCCTTTGCCAACCCGAAGGTGGACCGACTGCTGGTCAAGTCGATCTGCTCTGCTGTAAAGGACAGCACCGTGGCGGTCTCTGTGGGGCTGAGCGAAGAAAACATCGCGCCCGTTCGCAGTGCTATGGAGGAATGCGCTCATCCGCGACTGCAGGTGACGGCTCCCGTCAGCGCCGTGCAGATGGAGTACCTCGCCGGCAAAAAACCCGCCGCCATGCTGGAAACGATTACCCGGCTGGTGAGCGCCTGCCATGCGGTTTGCCCTGATGTGGAACTGATCGCCGAAGACGCGACCCGTGCCGACAGCGCTTTTCTTTACGACGCTGTGCGCGCTGCCATTGCGGCCGGGGCTTCCACGGTGACGCTGTGTGATGCCGCGGGCAATATGCTGCCCGATCAGTTTGCTTCCTTTATTAATGATGTAAAGGAAAATGTGCCCGAACTTCAGCAGATCACGCTGGGTGTGGCCTGCAGCAATGACCTTTCGATGGCCGACAGCTGCGCTGTTTCCGCCATCCGCTGCGGCGCGGGGGAGATCAAGTGTGCCGCGCACGCTGTGAACACCGTCAATCTGGGCAATGTGGCCCGTATTCTGGCAGTCAAGGGGACGGATTTTGACGCTGCGACCGATGTGACCACCACGCAGATGAACCGTACGCTGGCTCAGATCTCCCGCCTGTGTGAGAGCGAGCGCAGTGAGAATTCCCCCTTCGATAACGGCGTACAGGCGGCGGACGGCACCTTCATGACCGTTCATGATGATATCACCGCCGTGATGAAGGCCGTCAACAAGCTGGGCTACGATCTGTCCGAGGAGGACAGCGTGAAGGTGTTTGAAGCCTTTGGACGCATTGCCGCCAAGAAGGAAACGGTCAACATCAAGGAACTGGACGCCATTGTGGCTTCCGCCGCGATGCAGGTTCCTTCTACTTATAAGCTGGAAAGCTATGTGATCAACACCGGCAACACCATCAGCGCCACGGCCCACATGAAGCTGAACAAGAACGGTGTGATGCTGGAGGGCATCAGCCTGGGTGACGGTCCCATCGATGCCGCCTTCCTGGCGGTGGAGCAGATCGCCGGACGCCATTATGAACTGGATGATTTCCAGATCCAGGCCGTGACCGAAGGCCATGAGGCTATGGGCGAAGCAGTGGTCAAGCTGCGCAATGAGGGCAAGCTGTTCTCCGGCCGCGGCATTTCCACCGACATTGTGGGCGCGAGCATTCATGCCTATATCAGTGCGCTGAACAAGATCGTTTACGAAGAAGCCGCTCTGTGACGGCGAGACGGAAAGGAGATAACAAATGAATCTTTCTTTTTCGACCCGCGGCTGGCAGGAATGCAGCTGGCAGGAGAACACCGAGACTGCGGTGACCATGCGCTTTCAGGGCATTGAACTTTATAATGTGACGGAGGATGAGCAGCTGACGGGCCGCGGCGGTCCTTTGCATAAATACAACACAGCAGCGACCGTGCGTGAGCTGAAGGAAAAGAAACTGACGGTGCCCTGCATCGACTCTTCCTGCGACATCTCGGTGCCGGGCAGTGTCGAGACCGTGAAAGCCATGCTGGAGCATGCCCGCAACATTCAGTGCCCCTGCGTGGCAGTAACGGCTCTGAAGGATAACGAAGAGACGGTGCGTGCTGCATTGACCGAGCTGGTGCCGCTGGCGGCGGTGCAGCAGGTGACGATCCTGATCAAGACCACCGGCATTTATGCCGATACCGCCCGCCTGCGCGCGCTGCTGGACGATTTTGCCTGCGATGAGATCGCGGCGCTGTGGAGCATGCACCATCCCTATCGCCTGGCGCATGAATCCGCTGACACGACCATCAAGAATCTGGGCGGCTATGTCCGCCATGTGCATCTGCGTGACTCTGACGACGAGGGCGAAAACCAGCTCATCGGTGAAGGCACCCTGCCTGTCAAGGACATGATGCGCGCCCTCAGCTCCATTGACTACGACGGCTTCATCAGCCTGGAATGGAAGCCCATGTGGATGGAGGAGCTGCCGGACCGCGAGGTCATTTTCCCGTACTTTGTCAACTACATGAACCGCTTTGAGCAGACCCGCGGCAAGAAAAAGGAGCTTTACGATAACGCTGCCCACACCGGCAAGTTCATCTGGAAGAAGGATCAGCTGATCAACCTGACCTTCCCGCAGGTGCTCGACCGTGTGGTGGAGGAGTTCCCCGACCAGTACTGCTTCAAATATACCACGCTGGATTATACCCGCACCTACGAGGAATTCCGCGAGGATGTGGACAACTTTGCGGCGGCGCTGATCTCGCTGGGCGTGAAGCGCGGCAGCAAGGTGGCCATCTGGGCGACCAACGTGCCTGCCTGGTACATCACCTTCTGGGCTGCGACCAAGATCGGCGCTGTGCTGGTGACGGTCAATACCGCGTACAAGATCCATGAGGCGGAGTATCTGCTGCGCCAGAGCGATACCCATACGCTGGTCATGATCGAATCCTGTCTGGATTCCAATTATAAAGAGATCATCCGCGAACTGTGCCCGGAGATCGATTCCGCCCGTCCCGGCCAGCCGCTGCACTGCAAGAAGCTGCCTTTCCTGCGCAACGTGATCACTTCGGGCTTCCGCATGAAGGGCTGCCTGACGCTGGAGGAGGCGATGGAGCGTTCTTCTCTGGTGCCCCGTGAGGAAGTGCTGCGCATGGCGGCGCAGGTGCGCCCCGATGATGTGTGCAACATGCAGTACACCAGCGGTACCACCGGCTTCCCCAAGGGCGTCATGTTGACCCATTACAACGTGGTCAATGACGGCAAACAGATCGGCGACCGCATGGACCTGTCCACGGCGGACCGTATGATGATCCAGGTGCCCATGTTCCACTGCTTTGGCATGGTGCTTTCGATGACCAGCAGCATGACGCATGGCACCACCATGTGTCCGATGCCGTATTTCTCGGCGAAGGTGAGCCTGGCTTGCATCAATCAGGAGCGCATCACCTGCTTCAATGGCGTACCGACGATGTTTATTGCCATGTTCAACCATGCCGATTACCGCAAGACGGACTTTTCCTACATGCGTACGGGCATCATGGCCGGCAGCGGCTGCCCGCCCGAACTGATGCGGCGCGCCGCGCAGCCCGATGAGATGCACATGCTGGACATCGTCAGCGTGTACGGTCAGACCGAATCCGCCCCCGGCAGCACCATGAGTGCCTGCGGCGACCCGCTGGACCTGCGCGTCAACACAGTCGGCTATGCCTTCCCGCATGTTGAATGCAAGGTCATCGACCCCGAAACGGGCGAGGAAGTGCCCGTGGGCGTGAACGGCGAGTTCTGCTCCCGCGGCTACAACATCATGAAGGGCTATTACAAGATGCCCGAGGCGACCGCCGCCGCCATTGACAAGGATGGCTGGCTGCACAGCGGTGACCTGGCCTGCCGTGATGAACAGAACTGCTTCCGCATCACGGGACGCCTGAAGGATATGATCATCCGCGGCGGTGAAAACATTTATCCCAAGGAAATTGAGGAATTCATCTACACTCATCCCGCAGTCAAGGATGTGCAGGTCATCGGTGTGCCGGATAAGAAGTACGGTGAGGAGATCATGGCGTGCGTCATCCTCAAGGAGCCCGGCTCTGTGACGGTGGAGGAGATGCTGACCTACATCAAGGCTTCTCTGGCCCGCCACAAGGTGCCGCGCTACATCGAGTTTGTGGACGCCTTCCCGATGAACGCCGCCGGCAAGATCCTGAAATATAAGATGCGCGAGGAAGCCACCGAGCGTCTGGGCCTCAAGGGCGCGGCAGGCATCGATACCGCGTCTCCCGGCAAAAAGGAATAAACAGGAATCAAGAAACGCTCCGTACAGAGGAATCTGTACGGAGCGTTCTTTGCGCGAAAAGGGATGTTAATTGTCAGTCAGAGTGATGTATTTGGGCAGGACATAGCCGCGGCGGCCGCGGGCTTCGATCAGATACCAGCCGTTCTGCTCGCCGAAGATGAGGACCTCGGTACCGGTATCCCATTCGCCCACTTTGGAGCTGGATTTGTCGGGGGCACAGCGGACGGAGATGGCGGTACTGCCGTTGGTTTTGCCGTTATAGCTGAGCTTGGCGGTGTGCTCGGGCGCGGTGCCGGGGGTGACGAAGCGAAGGCTGGAGGTGAGCACATACCCCGTATCGCCGTCGTATACGACCTTGCAGAATTTGCTGCCGTATTCCAGTACTTGTACCAGATAGCCGGCCTTGCAATGACGGGTCAGATAGGCGGAGGTGGAGGCGGAGCGGCGCAGGGCCGCGGAGCCCTCCTTGGGGGTGTAGATGACGCCGATCTGTTTGCTCTTTGGAACAGTGCTGCCGGCAAAAAATTCTTCGGTGGCGATCTCCAGAGAACGGCCGTTCAGGGTGACTTTGGAAGTGAGGGTACCCAGCTGCCTGAGGGTATATTGGGCGGGTTTGCTGCTGTAAGCTGTGTTGCCGGAGGAGACGGTCTTGGAAGAGGAGGAGGTGCTGTGAGCGGCGGTGTTATCGCTGCTGCCGTTCAGGGGGAGAACAGGGGCGTTTTGTTCGGAGAAAGCGGAAGCACTTGAAACGTTCTGTTCGGAAACATTCGGAGAGGGGACGGTTTCTTCAAGCGCTTCGGTACCCGAATACCCATCGTAGAAGGTCAGCTTTCCCGTCTGAGCGTAACCGACCTTGCCGTTGTAGCTGACTTTGCACCAGCTTTCACCGCGGGAGACGATGTAGAAGTTTTCGGAGTCATAGATCCTTTTGACGGCGATCACCGCGGAAGAGGTGCTGGGCTGCTTGTAGATATTCATGGTGTCGGTGCGGTCCGTCGGTTCGAAATCACCTGAGACCGAGGTCCAGGGAGCGCCATCGTAAACGATGACGTAGTTGTCCATGGTCTCATTCGTCCCTTCGGCTTGCATCAGGATGGAAGCCCGGCCGGGGCTGCGCAGGGTGACCATGCCGTTGGAATCGACGGTGGCGACGTTTGGATTGTTGGAGGAATACAGGACTTTTTGTTCGACTCCATCGATGGTGCAGGTGTGTTTGAAGCTGATCTTCTGACCGACGGCAAGGACATTGCCGTGTTGGGTGATCCAGCTGAGCATCTGTGCGCTGTTGGCGGATTTATCCCACTTCCAGTTGACGGCGGGGTCTTTTTTTGTGACGGTGACATGAATGGTGGTTTTGTAGGTGGTATCGGCGTCGGTATCGTATTCGACCATGTAGACCGTATAATTGCCGGTGTGATCGAAGCTCAGGGTGCCGCTGAAGGTGGACCAGATGCCTTTGCCCATGTCCTTGGTGATGGAAACGATTTCGGTGTTGGGCTGGCGTTCGGCGGTGCAGCCTCTGTCCACACGGCAGGTCAGATACTGGTCGGGACGCTGAATGACGGTATCGGCCAACACACAGGAGGTCATGCTCAACAGGAGGCACAGGACAATGCAGACGGATCTTTTCATGTTGTTCTTCCTTTCTTGTGTCAGGACTATCGGCG
>JAZRWA010000003.1:0-13646 GCA_045599485.1 Clostridia bacterium
CGCCCGTTCCGCTGCCGCCCGGTTTATCTGGAAGGCGTATGGGGCGGATGGTACATCCATCGTCTGCGCCACCTGCCCAAGGAAATGAAAAACTGCGCATGGGTTTTCGACATGATTCCCATGGAAGTGTCGATTGTGGCCAAGACCGATGCGTATGAGTTTGAAGCCCCCTTCTTCACTTTTGTGATGGTGATGGGTGAAAAACTGTTGGGCAAACAAGCTTTCGAACAGTTCGGCGGCTATTTCCCGATCCGATTCAATTATGACGATACCTACCATTCCAGCGGTAATATGTCCATTCAGTGCCATCCTGATGCAGATTACGTCATGAAAAACCATGATGAACTGGGACGTCAGGACGAAAGTTATTATATCGTCATCACAGGTCAGGGGGCGAAAACCTATCTCGGCTTCCAAAATGAGAACAGCTGCGAAGAATTCTTTAAGGAAGCGCGCCGGGTCGAACATAACACGGAACTGATCGATTATGAGAAGTATGTCAACTGGGTCGATTCCAAGCCGGGCACGCAGGTCATGATCCCGGCCGGAACCATCCATGCCAGTGGCCGTAATCAGGTCATCCTTGAAATTGGCAGCCTGACGGTCGGCTCCTATACCTACAAACTGTATGACTACAAACGTTTGGATCCTCAGACCGGTCTTCCGCGCCCGATTCATTTGGAAATGGGCAGCAAGGTCATTCACGGTGAACGGACGCGTGATTGGGTGGAAGCCAATCTGGTCAACCATGGCGGTGTTGTGCGAGAGGGCGCTGACTGGAAGGAAATCATTGTCGGTGAACATGATTTGCTGTACTTCTCGCTGCGCAATTTGATTTTCAACAATTCCATGGAAGATGATACAGACGGGCTGTTCCACGTGCTGGTGCTGGTGGACGGTGAAAAGGTCAAGGTAGAATCGATGGAGGATCCCAGCAAGTTCTACATTATGAATAGTATGGACATGGTCGTACTGCCCGCCGGCATTGGCAAGTATAAGGTGACTAACCTTGGTGTTGGTACCGTTACTATCCACAAAACCCACTTGAAGAAGGAAGGCTGAGACTATGCGCAAACCCAAGGTTGGCTTTTTCCTGATAGGAACAGGCCGCTTTAAGGCGATTGGCGAGGGCACTGTGCATGGGAGCTGCTATCAGAGAAAACTGACGGAAGCTGAATGGATGGTTCAGTCCGCTTCGGAATGTTTTGACGTATGCTTCCCGGGTGTCATCTATACAGCGGATGACACTCGGGCAGCCATCCGCCGCTTTGTGCAGGAAGAGGTCGATTGCGTGTTTGTCCTTTTCCTCAACTGGGCAGAAGACTTTGCACTCAATCGCTTTCTGCGCGATATGCCTCCTGTTCCCATTCTATATGGCTGGCGGATGCGTGACAGCGTAAACCTTGGCGATACGCACGATGACGATGAATTCGCGGAATACTTGTGTTGCGGTGGCTTGGTTGGGTCGCTTGAAGGTTCAGGCGATGTTTCTCGCTACGCCCGCTCCATGCTCACGACAGCTTCTGGTACATGGGATGAGCTTCTTGGCAGATTGACGGTGTTTGCTCGGGCGGCATCCGCACGCGCTACGCTGAAAGAAAGCCGCGTCGGACTGTTGGCGTCGTATAATGAGGTGATGTGGTCTACGTATGTGGATCCATATGACCTATTTATGAAAGTAGGTCCGGAAATTAATTTTCTTTCCATCGCGGAACTATGCGATTGTATTGACGAAATTTCCGACGACCAGGCCCGGGACGTTATGGAACGACTGACACGCACGTTTGAAGTAAAGCCGGAGGTGGATCAGCAGAAGTTTTTGGCGTCTGTTCGAGCAACGATGGGCATGGAGCTGCTGGCAAAGAAACATCAGTCAGACCTGGTCGTTTTGAACGATGTGGATACCATGCTGTTTGCAAAAGTCGGGCTGAGACCCGGTTTTTATCCGACCAGCGAAGCCGTGGAGACGGTCATTGTGCCGGAGGGAGATATTGGACTTGGACTTGCAGCTTACTTCCTCAAGCTGTTGGGGGCGGCGCACGTTCATGTTATCGAGCCTTTTCATGTGGATCGGCCTTCGGACACGTTTGAAGGCGGTCATGCCGGACCGAATGATTATACCCACCCTGCAGGGAAAACCCAGATCGCACGTGATGTCCGCTTTGCAAAGACCAAATGGAAGCATGCGGGAGCACCGTTTGCTTGGCATGTCTTCCCTACGGGAGTACACACGATGGTGCATATCTCCCAGCATGGTGAGAAGTTTATTCTGGCTACCACGTTGGTGGAATCGCTGCCGCAAGAGGCTCATCTGGCAACCTATTCGCATGGCAGGTTTAAACCGATTGGCCAAAGCTGCCAACAATTGTTTGACCAATTGCTTCGCATAGGTGTAACACAGCATTTTGCTTTGGCAGCAGGTGATGTACGCCAACATGTGTTAGACCTTGGAAAAATGCTGGGCTTTGAATGTTACGAGGTGTAAGAATGCTGGATTGCGTCATGCTGGACATCGGGGGAACATTTGTCAAATACAGTTCAGTTCAGGACGGCGTGTTTGCATCTCCCGGTATGTTTCCGATTCATGAGGATGGATCAGCTGAAGAAATCCTTCAAGCTCTCGTTGATCATCTTAAAGCGCACCCGGCCAGAAAAATTGCCATCAGCATGCCCGGCCCTGCAGATTACCGGCAGGGTATCATGTTGATGAAGCACAAGTTTGCCTCACTGTTCGGTGTTTGCTTGCGGGAAAAACTTCGTCTTGTGTTTCCTGAAAGTGAAGTTACTTTTGTGCATGACGGCGTGGCTTTTATGCTGGGAGAAGCATATTACGGTTCAGCAAAAGGATGTGAACATGCCGCCGGTGTGATGCTGGGGACAGGGCTTGGCTTTGTGCTGATTGAAAATGGCAAGGTTCTCATTCGTCCCGCGTTAACACCATACATGCCTTTGTGGAATAAGCCGTATCGTGCCGGCATTGCAGAAGAATACGTATCCGGTCGTGGCATAATGCGCCGATGGCAAGATATGGGACGGATAACAGCTGCCGTAAAGGATATCGCGCTCCTTGCACGTACGGGTGATCTGCAAGCTGCCGAACTGATGAATGATACCGGAAGAATGCTGGGGGAAATGCTCGGACAGCATTTGGTAAGCGAAACAGTAGATAAGGTGGTTATCGGCGGCCAGATCGCCAAGTCATGGGATTTAATGAAAGACGGTTATGAAAGCGTCTGTTCGATTCCGGCATGTGTTGCTGCCAATGTGGAAGATGCTGCCCTGCGCGGTGCATTTGTCCATGCATCGCATGGCGATTCACTGCTTCGCATCTGTGAAGATACAAGATAAGCATATACCATCCGTACAGGTTTGGAGATTGCAGCTTGTTTTTTCTTGTTTTTGATTGGAGTGCCAATGGATTGATTCAAACTGCTTTTTCTATCGGTAATCATCGCAGCATCCGCCAAAGGATTCAGATTTTGATACAAAGTCTGAGTCCTTTTTCAATTCGAAAATTGCAAAAATGCCCTGCAGTATTTACGGAATGCGATACGGGGTCGACGAAAGGCGAATGCACCAGTCAATATACTCCATGCAGTGGCCAATGTTCTTTTTGAGCTGTTTTGCTTTTTTGAGAGTGGATTCATAGCATATCATTGCGTAATACCCTCTGCATTGCCTTTTGCGTTTTTTCTTACGAAATTCATGATTCTGTCAGAAATTTTTGAAATTATCAGATGGAATGAGATGAACGGTATGATTGGTGGTCTTTTTAATAAACGATTTGCTCATTGCGGTTTCAACTCTTGAAGCACAAAACCCATCGTCCTCGTCTTCCGATTATTCCTGGACGGCAGACCATGTCTGTATTAACAATTCATAGACATATTCATTCGGATTGTACTTCTTAAAATATAGTGAATTATCACCGCCGAGAATGCTGACCGCAAATGCGCCTACTGCACGGGAACGTGACTGACCTGCATAGCAATGGATCAGCAGGGTTTCAACGTTCTTCCATTTTCTTATAAAGCGAATGATCTGCTCAGCCATCTCCGCGGTGAAAATCTGTGCTCCTTCTACGGGACATACAATATCATCAAACTTCAAGGTAAGAACCGCTTTGCAATATTTATTTTCTGAAAAGGTAATTCCAAAACCATCGGTGTGTGAATCCTGAATGGAGATCACCGCATAGGTATCCGATCTCTCTGCTATTTCCTCCATGCCGGCAGGATAATAATGCGACATAACATAATCAAACGCATCGAAAACGGATTTAACCAGCACTCTCTTCATTTCTTTCCTCCCTGTAAGCATTCTTTGAGCGTAAAACTTCGGGGCAATGGTGTAATGGACACAGCCAAATATATTCAATGATATAGCATGATTCTCCTGCATAGAATTGCTTACATTTGCAGTAATATCATTCGATGCTCCTCCTTTTTCTTGGTGAGGGCGATGTTTTGCCCGGTATCGCTTCAGCGCGTCACACTTATCTGCCGCTTCGAGCATCGACGCAAGATTCCCATGATTGATCCGCACACACCGGCAAGGTCTCCGTACATATCGAACCGACCATACAAAGCAGTAAACGTTCACAAAAGGTTGACGATTTGAGAGATTTGTGGTATATATGTTTTTGCGCTTCTGAAGTGCCGACAGTTCATTTGTACCTTCCTGTCGTTAAGCAAAACCGGGACTGCTGTATCGCTATCTTTGCGACATTGTAGCTCTGCGTTTTGCAGAGTTATTTTTTATTTTAGGAGGATGACCTTGAAAGACAAGAGAACGGTATCCCAGACATTTCTGATCGTGGCGGTGGTGTATATTACCTGCCTGCTGCTGTCCAACCTGATTGCGGGAAAGATGTGGGCTGTTACCGCCGGCATCACCCTGCCGGCAGCTGTGATTCTTTTTCCCATCACCTATATCTTCGGCGATATCTTTACCGAGGTATATGGCTTCAAAAAAGCTCGTACGGTCATCTGGCTGGGCTTTGGCTGCAGCTTCTTTGCAGTGTTGATTTATCTGATCACCATCGCGCTTCCGCATCCGGGCTTCTGGGAAAATCAGGATGCCTATGCCATCGTCATGGGCACGACGCCTCGGGTAGCGGCGGCTTCCTTTATCGGCTATCTGTTCGGCGAGTTTTCCAACTCCATGATCCTTTCCAAAATGAAGGTCATGACCAAAGGCAAAAACCTGTGGATGAGAACGATTCTGTCCACACTGGTGGGCGAAGGTTTTGATTCGGTGATCTTCATTGTGATCTCCTTCTGGGGAACCATGGACAATGCAACGGTGCTGCAGATGATCCTGTTCCAGTACCTGTTCAAAGTGGGTTATGAAGTCATCTTTACGCCTGTGACCTATGCCGTTGTGAAGTGGTTGAAAAAAGTGGAGAATGTTGATACTTTTGACTACAATGTGAAGTACCGTGTCGTTGGAGGAAAAGAATGAGCAACAGAGAGAATGAGGGACTCACAAAACTCGGGAGCCAGCATACGACCTATTCGACGGACTACAATCCCGCTGTGCTGGAGACCTTTACCAATAAGCATCCGGAAAATGACTACTTTGTCAAATTCAATTGCCCGGAGTTTACCAGCCTGTGTCCCATCACCGGTCAGCCAGATTTTGCCACCATCACCATTTCTTACGTCCCGGGGGATCGCATGGTGGAAAGCAAATCCCTGAAGCTGTATCTGTTTTCGTTCCGGAATCACGGCGATTTTCATGAGGATGTGGTCAACGTCATCATGAAGGACCTGATCCGGCTGATGGATCCCAAATACATTGAGGTGTGGGGAAAATTCCTGCCCCGCGGCGGTATCTCCATCGATCCTTACTGCAACTACGGAAAACCCGGGACCCGCTGGGAAAAGGTGGCCATGAGCCGTCTGGAACAACATGATCTGTACCCTGAAGAAGTGAACAACCGATAAAAAAGGATGGCCCGGCAATGTTTGAGCCGGGCCTTTTTGATGCGCTGTAGATGGAAGAGGGGTTTTCATTAGAAGGGGAATGTGCTATTATAGCTTAAATGATATCTGAATGAAAGAAACAATACGGAACGAAGATTCTGTTTTTGAAAGGAGCTGTCGCATGGAACGCTTGAAAAAAACAGGCGAACTTCGCCCCCTGCATTCCTCGGAAGTCAGCGAATCCCGTTTAGGGCTCGGCTTTGAAAAGCTGGACCGTGATGCCTTTGATCCTGAAAAGGCTTATGACCGCGTAGCATAGACCGGTGTCAAATGGGTGCGCATCCAGTCCGGCTGGAACAAGACGGAGCCGGAGAAGGGCGTTTATCATTATGAATGGCTGGACAGCGTTGTGGATCATCTGATCCGCCGCGGATTGAAGCCTTGGGTCTGTCTCTGCTACGGCAATGCCGCCTATGACGAGCTTGCGAGGCAGAATTATGGCGCTGTTGGCTGCGCACCCAACCGCAGCCCCGAAATGAAGCAGGCGTGGCATGATTATGTCGTCCGCACGGTCAGCCGCTATAAGGACCGCGTTCATGACTGGGAGATCTGGAACGAGCCGGATGGGGCGTATTGCTGGAAAACGGGGCCTTCGGGGACCGAATACGGCCTTTTTGCCGTGGATACCGCCAAAGCCATCCGCGAAGCGGACCCGGATGCCTACATCATTGGCGGGGTGGTCTGCAAAAAGCTGCTGGGTTTTTTGAACGATGCCTTCCTTGCCGGGATGGGCGATTGGATCAACGCCGTGTCTTTCCATGAGTACACGGCGGACGAATCCTCCGTGCCCGACACCGTGCGGGTGTACAAGGCCATTGCCGACATGTACAACGATAAGATCGAGATCATTCAGGGATAGACCGGTTCCCAGTCCCGCCGGGGCGGTCACGGTGCTGTCGCCTCCGGCAGCTGGACACCCATGAAGCAGGCGAAGCAGCTGCTGCGTCATGCCGTGATCGATCTGAAGAGCGGCTGCCGTTTTTCCTCCTATTTTTCCTGCCTGGATATGAAGGAGGCATTGCACGGTGTTCCGGGAGATGCCGCTTCTTATACGGATTATGGCTATTTCGGCATTCTTGGGGCTGATTTTGACGAGGAAGGCTATGCCACCGGCAGTTATACGCCCAAGCCCTCTTATTACGCGCTGCAAAATCTGGCGGCGCTGCTCTCTGAAAAGGTAGAAACAAAACCGCTTCCGGTGATGGTCTTTCCCGGCTACAGCGAGCTGACCTATGTGCAATAGCCGGCTTCCCGCGATGTGGAGCAGGCGGGCTTCGCAAAGGGCGATCTGGACATTTTTTTCTATTGGAAGCGTACGGACCTGATGTGTGAGACCTATGATGGTACCTGCACCCTGAAGCTGGTGACAAACAAGCCCATGCATCTGATCGACCTCCTGGACGGAAACGTCTATGAACTGCCGGACGAGATCGCCCGCCGGGGCGAGATGAAATTCTCCGCGCACGGAAATACCTGGTGGGAGGGCAATGCCTATACGCTGCAAAACCTGCCCATCCGTGATTATCCGATGGCGATCGTCTTTGGCGATGTCAGCCCCCTGTTGAAGTGAACAAAAAAAAGCAGCCGTGAAGGCTGCTTTTTGAATGGAATCAAAGGACGATATCGCCGGGACGGTAGCCCTTGGGAAGCGGTTCCTCCTCCAGGAAGGTGAAGCTTTCATCCTCCAGCACCGGCAGAAATGCTTCAAAGGGCAGACGGTCAAACTCATTGCTGTAGGTGCTGGCGCCGAACCAGCCGCCTTCGTGTGCTTTGAGGTTGAGGTCACGGGCAAACTTGGTATAGTTGCAGCAATCATGCACCACCATCGGCCAGCTTTCGCGGGCAGCCTATTGCATCAGCTGAAGCGTCAGGTCACGGCTGAAAATGGGGGAGATGTAGCCGTTGCGGCAGGAATACAGGTTTTCACCGAAATAGTTGGGGAGGTTGTTGGCATTCAGATGCAGCTCAGCGCAGTTGATAAAATCCAGCTTCATATCCAGGATGCGCTGCTTGTTTTGATGGAAGGCTACATAGAATTCGGGTGTCATGGGGGTTTCGATACCGACATAGGGGAAATATTTGCGTGCCAGCTCCATGCTGCGCAGCACCTTGTCGGCGCAGCCGGAGGCTCCCAGGTTGAAGCGAAGCTCATCCAGCCCGGCTTCCGCCAGTGCCTTCAGATTTTCCTCCGTCGCCAGCGTACCGTTGGTATACAGGTGCTGATGAATGCCTGCTTCATGGAACCGGCGTACGATGGGATAGTACTTTTCGATCTCCATGAAAGGTTCCAGATAAACATAGCAGATGCCGGTGGGCTTGTTGTGGATGGACAGGAGCAGGGGAATGTCCTTTTCGCGGAATTTGGTGCCGCCGATTTCCCACAGACCTTCGCCGATGGGAGGCTGGCAGTCCAACACACCGTAATCATAGCAGAAGGGACAGTTCAGGTTGCACTTGTTGGTCTTTCGGATGGCGGTCAGACCGGTGCCGGTCAGGCAGGAACGGCAGCCGCGGGAGAAACCCTCCTCCGGACCGACAAAACAGCTTCTGCCGGCGACGGAGTGCAGACCGGGGATGCTTTGAAGCACCGCCCCACGGCGGGCGTCAACGGCATCTTCAATCTGGGATAGCACAGAATAAACGATCTCCTGCTGATGGGGGAGGATCTATTCCTCTTCCGGCAAAGCGGCAAAGAAACGGAACCACATCAACGCGTCTTTTTTGGAAATTTTCACGTGAATACTCCTTGTCAATAGCTCCAGTCGGTGGTCGGGATGGACTGCACCGAGGCAGGATAAACACCTTGCTCGATCAGCGCGAAGCCCAGATCGCAGTTAAGGTTACGGCCGCCGCTCGGTACCGGAATGTTTTTCGCATCGACAGTGCCGGTCTCTCCTTCCGGAAGCGCACTGGAAAGCAGGGGGATGCTGCCCTGTACCGTGGTTTTCAACTCGGGGGGGATGATCACGCGGACGGTGTAGTAGCCGGGATACAGATCGGAGAACAGATAGTAACCATAGGCATCGGTCTCGGTGGCGGCCACAAGCGCGCCGTACTGCCAGAGTTCGACCTTAACTTGCGGAACGAGAGGCTCATTGCGGTCGAGGAGGCCGTTGCCGTTTTCATCGATCCAAGCCAGATCGCCCAGCTTGCCTGGGGCACCGATGCCGATATCGCAGCCGGTCATTTCAACACCCATGGGCAGAGTGAAATCATCGGAAACGGTGCTGTCGGAGGTGATCATGCTTTCGCGGCGGGCTTTATCCGCCTCCCGTGCGAAAAGATAGGGCTGCTCCAAAGTGCAGGAGAGACGATAGCTGCCGGGCTTGAGGGCATCAAAACGATAATGGCCGTTCTCGTCGGTGATCGTTTCCGCCAAAGCATTCCCCTCGAAGAGCAGGCGGATCGTAAGACCTTCCACACCGGAAAGACTGTCGTCAGCGTTCCAGACGGTGCCATCGATGTGTCCGTAACGGATGAGGGCATAGGAAAAGGCATTTTTTGCACCTGCGTCAATGCTGATCTCACTGACCCAGCAAGAGTTGTCAAAGACAGCACTGCTGCCGTCGGCAGGGACGGTTTCACTGTTGGTGAAAACGGAAAGGGTGTATGCACCGGGCAAAATGCCGTACAGGGTGCAGCGGCCGCTTTCATCCGTGGTGAAGCTGTAGGACTGGGAGCCGACCTTGGAGGTAAGCTGCAGGGTGATGCCGGCAGCCCCGGCATCGGCAGCGGTTCGCAGGGTGGTGTTGTTTTCGCTGTAGAAAACTTCCGCGCTCAGATCGGTGGAAAGTGTCACGGCGATGTTGCGCTCTGTGAAGTGATCCGCCGGGGCAAAGGTCAGGGCGGCAGATGAACTGGCGCCGACCGTTTCCGGCACGGGGGAGGTAGCATCGGGACCGAAGCAATAGCCATCGGGCAGGCGGACACTGATACTGTACTGTCCGGGACGCACCCAGGCAGTATAGCGGCCTTCGGCATCGGCGGTCACGGTGATGGGGCCGTACGCGTCGGAAAGCTCGTCGTGGCTGAGGGTGATCACAGCCCCTGCAAAACCGGATTCGTGGCCGTCCAGCTTGCCGCTGAGGTCGGTATCGTAATAGACCGTACCGGACAGTTCTGCGGTGTGTACGGCGGTGATCTCCGCCACGTTTTTGTCTTCCGCGCCCGAGAGGTCGAAGGAAGCGCTTTGCCAGGTATCACCCGCAACAAAGGGCTGGGTGAAGGCCGTGCCTTCGGGCAACGTATAGCTGAGCGCAAACGTACCGGGCAGGGCACCCTTTAGGTAGAAATGACCGTCTTCATCAGTCAGGGTGGAGGTGATCTCGGAAACGGGCGTGCCGTCGGGCGTCACCAGACGTACACGGACACCTTCAAGTCCGCCGCTTTCGCTGACGGAGGTGACTGCGCTGCTTAGCGATACATTGCCGGAGATGGTAGCACTGCGGAAAAGAGCAGCGTGCTGATCATTCCGGTTTTCTCCGGGCAGCAGTACAAAGGGGGCGATTTCACCGTATTCTTCAATTTGGGAGGCGATACGGCTTTCCATGCCGCTGCCTTCGCCGGAGAGGGAAGTGCAGACCCAGGCATCCACCATGAGCACACGCAGCGTGTAGGACTGGGGAATCAGACCGGACAGTGTGTAAGCGCCGATCGTATCGGTCACGGTCTGCGAGACCATGGTGCCGTCCGGGTTGATTGCCTGCACGGTAAAGCCGGAAAGACCTTTTTCGCTGCTGTCCATGCGGCCGTTCAGATCGGTATCGTTAAATATGATGCCGCTGACCGAGGCTGCTTTGGTGACGCCGGCGGCAAAGGTGCTTTGCTCGCCGTGCGGCAGGGTCAAGGCGATCGTGACATCGCCGGAAGCTGTCAACGCGGCGAAAAGATTTTCTTCTCCATTGACGGTGAAGACGCAGCCTTCCGGCAATACGGCACGGACATCCATTTCGCCGCCGCGCAGCACGGGAATGCGGGCCAGACCATTTTCATCAGAGAGGACCTCTGCCACCTGACGGTCGTGATCGTATACGGAGAGCACGGCCCCGGCAAAGGGCTGATCTTCCGGGTTGCACAGTCCGTTGGCATCGGCATCCTGATAAAAGCGCACGGAGAGCGAGGTGACGGGCATGACGCCGATCGGCTGCAATTCGGTGCTGCTGTCGACTTCCACGTTCAGCTTGACAGAGGCGGAGAAAGAATAGCCCTCGCTGAGCAAGCTTTCGCCGGGAAGGGTGAACATGGCGCTTTCGGGAAGCGTGACGGTCAGCGTGTATTCGCCCGGCATCAGGGAGTCAAAACAGAAGGTGCCGTCAGAGGCGGAGGACAGGAGACGATCCACCCCGCAATCCACGCTTTCAAGACGGAGAACCGCATCGGCATAGCCGGTTTCGGTTCCGTTTTTCATGCCATCGCAGTCGTTGTCCGCCCACAGGGAGCCGTTCACACGGCCGGTGTGGGTCAGACCGACGCCGACGCCGGTGCTGCCGCCCTTGGGTGCGTCAAATACATTGCTCCAGCCGACGCTGCTGTCGCAGGGAATGATGCAGTTATACCAGCCGTTTTCCTTGGCACCCTTGGGGCTGAAGGTGTAGTCTTCGGAGAGTTCCACCCGGATGCGATAGTGCGCCGGGGTCAGATCATAAAAGCCTGCGTGGCCGTCCTTATCGCTTTTGACGGTATCGATGGCGACCCATTCGTCCTTGTAGCAATACTACAGGGTCACCAGCGCTCCGGAAACCTTGGGCTCACTGCCCGCGCGGCCGCCGTTGAGGTTCAGATCCTCAAAAACATAGGCGACCACATAAGTTTTTCCTTTGGTAACGCCGATGTAGGCATTGGTGATTTTTTCGTTGTCCGACAGGGTGAAGGGAAGGCTTCTGCTGCTCAGACCCGCGGCGGGCATCATCACGCTGCCGCCTTCACACGGCTCGGAAAACCGATAGCCGGAGCCGGAAAGCGTGCAGGCAAGGCGGTAGGTACCCGCTTCCAGACCGGTGAAGGAATAGATGCCATTGCCGCTGACAGTAACGCTGCCAACGGCGGTTTCACGTTCATCGGAAAGCCGGTATAGCGTTACCTTGGCATCACGGATGCCGGATGCACCGTTTTTATAGACGCCTTTTCCGTTGGCGTCCGAGAAAACAACGCCGCTGATCTCGCCGCCCGCGGCAAAAGCGCACAGGGGCAGCAGCAGCGAGAAAAGCAGAATCACCAGCGCGGAACGAATGTTTCGCATGAATCTAATGCCTCCGGTAGTCAAATGTTAAAGGCCGTTGCCGGCGGTAACGGCAACAGCGCCGGAAAGATCGTAAAGCACAGCGGTATCCCGCTTGCTTTTATGCCACAGGCGCTTGCAGTCAAGATAAATATCGGCGGCGCTGCCCGTCATGCGGGTACCGATGCGCAGCACGCCGTTGGCGGGAATCACGGCCTCCTTGGGCAGAACGATGGTGGTTTCGCCCTCCGAGGAATACAGCAGCCAGCCGGACAGAGAGACGGGCTCTGAACTGAAGTTGAGCAGTTTCAGGGTGTCATTTTCCAGATCGATGGAAGCCCGCAGCCTGTAGGCGGCCGGTTCACGCTGCATCGGCTCAGAGACAATGTGACCGTTCTGAAGGGTGACAAGCACCCCAAAGTCATAATCCTGTGTGGTCACACAGGGGGTATCCATCAGACCGTAGCGCTTGATCACGGCAGAGGAAGGCGTATCGGGTTCTTCGGAGGTGGAGGTGCTGATGACGGCAAGCGCGGCGTGGACCGCCTCGGCAAAAGGACGGGAGGAAGCGGAATTGTCGCCGTGAAAGGGCACCTTGACGATGTCGACTTCGGTAAAGGCACCTGTCCGGAGCAATTCGTTTTCCTCCTCGGCTTTCATATCGCCTGTAAACAGAATGCTGCCGTGCGGCGATTCAAACAAAAACACCAGGGAGTTGTTGTTTTCATTCTCGGTGCTGACAGAGAGGGGGCCGAGAATGGTGAAGGTGTTGAAACCATCGCTCCATACCTCTCCGGCATGAAGCTACGTGACGGATTCATTGCGCAGGGCAGCGGCTTCCGTCATGGGGTGACCGGTGACGGGCAGATCGTAATAGCAGTCAGATGCGTACCAGGCAGAAACCGTCACATTGCTTTGGGCCAGAAAGGACAGCCCGCCGGCGTGATCCTTATCGCAATGGGTGAGAAAGACACCGTCCAGATGATCCACTTGAAAACGTCGGAGCGCTTCATCAAGCGTGTTGAAGGTGTGCTCGTACCCGGTGTCGATCAGGTAAGTGAAGCCGCCGCTCATCAGCAGAAGGCAATCCGCCTTGCCGACATTCAGCGCCAGCAGGCGGGTACCCTCGTTTTCATCCGCCAGAGCAGCGGAAAAAAGAAGCGCAATACAGAAAAACAGGCAAAGAAAGCGCTTAATCGACATAGGTGATGTGGCCATCAGCGATGGGGTGAGCCGCCTTGGTATCGGCGGGGAGGCCGATGGAAATGGCGATCATGAATTCCTGACCGGGCAGGAAGCCGAGACGCTGCTCAAACTCCGCTTTCTTTTCGCCGGTAAAGCAATCGCGGGGCATGCCGAGGATAACGCTGCCCAGACCGAGGCTTTCGGCGGCCAGGGCGATGTTCTGCACGGCGATGCCGCAATCCAGCTCACTGTAGCGC
>JAZRWA010000004.1:0-7086 GCA_045599485.1 Clostridia bacterium
TGTGCTGGCCGGCAAGGTGCAGGTCATTGCGCCGGAAGGGTTTGAAGAGCACGCCATCAGCGAAAACATCTATGCCGGTTCCGCCATGAGCCGCAGAGCCAGCTACATGTACGGCAACTTTCTGACCAAGGGAGATGCCCAGGGCTCCCTGTGCATCGGCATTGGCATGGGCCAGTCCACAGGCACCGCCAGCTTCATTTCGCCCACGCTGTCCATTACCCGCACCGGTGAAACACATGTGATCGACGGCGTGGAGATCGAGTTTCAGCTGACCCCCGGCACCGAGGCGCCTGCCGAGATGAACTTCTGGATCGCGGACAAAAACGCCCTGTGGATGGCTGAAAACTGCACCGGCACCATGCACAACCTCTATACCCTGCGCGGCGCGCAGGTGCGTGACGGTAATGCCTGGGCAGAATACATCATGGAATCCCTGGCGATGTACGGCAGCAAAGCGGAAGTCGTATTCCAAAGCCATAACTGGCCGCACTGGGGCAACGAAACCATCCGGGAATACCTGCTCAACACCGCCGCCGCGTACAAATTCATCAACGACCAGACCCTGCTCTACATGAACATGGGCTATACCGAGACCGAGATCGCCAACATGATCCGCCTGCCGGAAGAACTGGAAAAGGTATGGTATATCCGCCAATATTACGGCACCGTGGCGCACAATGCAAAAGCCGTGTATGAAAAATACATGGGCTGGTATGACGCCAATCCCATCCATCTGGCCGAATTGACCCCCTCGGATTATGCGCAGAAGCTGGTTTCCTATCTGGGTGATACCGATGCCGTGCTGGCCATGGCCAAAGCCGATTTTGACAAAGGCGAATATCAATGGGTCGCGCAGATCACCAACACCCTTGTCTTTGCCGATCCCACCAACATGGATGCCCGCTACCTGTGCGCTGACGCGTTGGAACAGCTGGGGTATCAGGCGGAATCGGGTCCCTGGCGCAATGTCTATCTGTGCGCCGCGCAGGAGCTGCGCTTTGGCACCAACACGGATGAAGGCAACCGCGCCGGCGGCAATGCCGATGCCATCGCGCACATGTCCCCGGAAATGATCTTTGAATACATCGGCATTTTGGCCGACACAGAAAAGATCGCCGACCTCTCCTTCACCGCCAACATCGTTTTGCCGGAGGACAACTATGTGCTGCACGTCAAAAACGGCGTTGTACTGTATCAAAAAAACTGCCTCGCGGATGATGCTGATGTGACCTGGACCACCAACCGCATGGGGCTGCTGTCCATGGTGCAAAAGAACGCGGGCGGCATTGCGACCCTGATTGCCCAGGAAGGCGATGAAACATATCTGGATCGCCTTGTGGATGCCATCACCGTGATCGCTCAGTACCGCTTCTTCAACATTGTTGAACCCTGAGGAAAGAAAACAGAAAAAAGTACAGCTTCTACGGCTGTACTTTTTTCATTGCGTGGTTCAGATACCCACGCCCCTCGGGATGAAAACGATCCCAAGGCATTGTGCAAACGAAGGCTTCTAAAAAAATCCTTCACAGGTTTTTCAATACTCCTTGACAGGCTATCGTTCATGTGATATGCTCTGTATGCAATGTTCAAAATCTGTATCCCTCCATGCCGAAACAGGTGATTACCGTGAAAAAACTCCTCAACGATTCCGAACTGCTCCAAACGATCTCCGCCTTCCGCCTGCCGCGATATCATGAGTTGCCCAGCATGGGGCTGTATCTGGAGCAGACGACCAACTATATGAACCAGTGCCTTGCACCCTTGGGCTGCATTACCGTCACCAACAGCATGATCCGTAATTATGTCAAAATGGGCATTGTGCGAAATCCCGTAAAGAAGCAGTATGACGCCAATCATATCGCCCATCTGCTGGGTATTTCCGTGCTGAAGACCGTGGTATCACTGGATCAGATTGGTTCCTTTTTCTGCTGTCAGCAGCGCACCTACACCGATGAAACAGCCTATAATTATTTCATTGAGGAATTGGAAAACCTTCTGGCGTATCAGTTCGGTCTGAAGGATGAGCTGGACACCATCGGCATAACGGAGACCATGGAAAAAGAGATGCTGCGCAGTGCCATAGCTGCCGTTGCGCACATCATCTATCTGAATGCCTGCCATCAGCAATTGCAGAACAGCTTGGAAAAGAACACGAAACTTTCCGATAGCTCTTGCGATCCTGAGCAGAAACTGGTGCATTCATGATCCAACTCACCCACATGATGCGGCGATATCTGATGCGCCTGTTCTTCCGACTCATGGTGTTCCTGACCGTCTTTTTCTTCTACATCACGGATAAGGCTCACATCTGGAGCATCCTGACAACAACCTTCCTGCCGGGAATCAGTCCACTCCGTGTGCTTTGGCTGATCTTTATGGTGATCATGGTCCAGCATCTTTTCCCGGACGAAACACGTTCCATGGCACTGCGCAAGCAGGAACGGCAATATTTTCAGCAGGAAAAGGAATATTCGCAGCTGGAGCTCCACCGGTTTGTGCAGCGGCAGAATATCCGGGCCTGGCGCGTCATGCTGATCTGGCTCAGCGCCAACGCGGTCTTTGGTACCCTTTACCTGTTTCACATTCTGGATGCAGCGGATCTGATGATGCTCACGGTCTTTTTCTTCCTGTGTGATTATATCTGTATCCTGTTCTTCTGTCCTTTTCAGTCCTTTGTGATGAAGAACCGGTGCTGCATCAATTGCCGTATTTATGACTGGGGCCATTTCATGATGTTTACACCGATGCTGTTCATCCCCAACTTTTTCAGCTGGAGCTTGTTCTTCACATCGGTGGTCGTTCTGATCCATTGGGAGATCCGCTACGCCAAATACCCGGAACGCTTCTGGTATGGTTCCAACAAGGTATTGCAATGTGCAAACTGTCAGGATAAAACCTGCCAGATCAAACGCCGATTAAGCCATTAACAATCATGTATATACCGATAAAAAAGGAGACGCAGTCATGAAGACCCGTATTATTTCCGATTCTTCCTGTGACACCTGGCGTTTTGAGGATGTTGATTTTGTCACCGTTCCGCTGACGATTTCTACCGATGAAAAGACCTTTGTGGATGATGACACGATCGATATTCCGACGATGCTGGACTATCTGGCAGCCTATAAGGGCCGCTCCTATACAGCATGTCCCAGCACCGAAGAATGGCTGAAGGCGTTTGACGGTGCGGATGAGCTCTATGTAGTCACTTTGACCAGCGCGCTTTCCGGCACTTACAACTCTGCCATGACAGCCCGGCAAATGTACCTGGAACAGCACCCGAATGCCAAAGTTCTGGTCATTGACA
This sequence comes from Clostridia bacterium, assembly GCA_045599485.1. Classification (GTDB taxonomy): domain Bacteria; phylum Bacillota; class Clostridia; order Christensenellales; family Aristaeellaceae; genus SFMI01. The sequence continues at coordinate 3,305 of JAZRWA010000004.1, forward strand.
GCCTCAGCACCTCCGGCGATCAGCTGCTGCTGGTTGAAAAACTGCGTGAACTGGTGCTCGCCGGAAAAAGCTTTGAGGAGATCAGTCAGGAAATGGCTGCTTATCAAAAGCGCACCAGGCTGTTCTTCGCGTTCCGTTCGCTGCACAACCTGGCGCAAAACGGCCGTGTGCCCAAGCTTGTCGCGCAGGCGATCGGTGTGATCGGCATCAGTGTGATCGGCACGGCCAGCGAGGACGGTCATGTGAAGCCCACCTCCAAGGGACGCAGCAAAAACGCGGTCATCACCCATCTCCTGTCTCAAATCACCAACGCAGGTTATCATGGCGGCAAACTCCGAATCTGCCATGTGCAGAATGAAGAATTCGCCCAGCAGATTGCCGATGCCATCCGGGCCAAATTCGCCTCTGCGGAGATCAGGATCCTGCCTTCCCGCGGTCTGGTCAGCTACTATGCGGAGCGCTTCGGTGTGGTCATCGGCTGCGAATGCAATTGATTCCTTACAGCAAAAAAAGAAGCACAGACTTAATTTGGGGTCTGTGCTTCTTTCTTTTCTGGTTCGGTAATCCGTTTTCTTTCCCTCTTACAGTCCAGTTTGTTTTTGTCTGCTTCGCTAAAGTACGCTTAAGCACGCTGATCATGAATAAATGAAGCCCAGCTATAAGATCCATCCATATCATGCCGGCTCCAGTACAACAAGCGCGATCGATACCTGTCCACCTCCGAACAGATCCGTTTTTCGCATTCATCCATCCCGTGATCCCTGATCAGCGCCGTCAGTGCATAGATCGGGTATCCTATCGCATGCTGATGGGTATGTATCGTTCCGCAAGCCTGACCAACAGCATGAAAACGTGCGATATCTCCTTTATCCTCTGTGTGTTTTGCCATGGCATGGCAGTCCAATATTGCCCTTTTCGCGATCGGCATTTTGAGTTTTCCCTGTGCCCAGAGCCTGCTCGTTTCCAATGCGTTTCTTGCGCAGGTGCTTTCAGGGTATTTCATCTCCAATTCCCTGACCGTTTCTTCCGCCATTTCGAGCGCCCACAAAATCAAAGCTTTTCTTGGCAGCGTCCGCATCAATTGCATCAGGCATTGCATCGGTTCGTCTTCTTTTGAAAAAAGAATCTGCCGACGGGCTCTCAGCCTGCTCTCAAGTACTTTCTTCCATTCCAAACAGTCTGCCTGCCTCTCGTGATCTTTTCTGTTCAGGTTCTTTCTTTCAGTGTCACCCGAACGGTATCGCCAAAGCTCTTGTTGATTTGTTTACGGATCGCTTTTGTCACGCCGATGATGTGGCAGGGAGTCCCCATTTTCACAACTTGACCCCGATAGGGTACGCCGTCGAAGGTGGTGTTTACCAACAGACGCCCCTTGCCAAAGAGCGCCCTGATGTCATAGGGCACTTCCACATAGGCGGCATCCATATCCTCGTTTTGCAAAATCACCGCATCAAATTCTAATTCCATGGCAACATGCACCTTCTCAGTCATTATGGTCTGTATACGGCAGGTGCATCGCCGCGCAGGATCTTTTCCATCGGTCTGCCTTTTGCAAGCTCATCCACAAGCTTATCCAGCCAGCGTATTTTCTGCATCATGGGATCTTCGATGCTTTCCACCTTGACCCCGCATACACTGCCTGTGATCAGATGACAATGGGCGTTCATTTGCGGAGCTTCGTTGAAGAAGGTTTCATAAGATACATCTCTGGCGATCTGCTGAGCGATCTGTTCGGAAGTGTAACCGGTCAGCCAGGAACAAACGGTATCCACTTCCTCTTTCGTTCTCCCTTTGCGTTCCGCTTTTGCCACCAGTAAAGGATATACCTTGGCCACGCTCATAGCAAACACCTTTTTGTTCTCCATCTTTTTTCCTTCCTTCCATGCCCGATGCGGTGCGAAGGGAGCCTGCTGCGCTTCGAGCAGCTTGATAGGACTTCCAATCCCTTCAGATGTACATATCGCCGGCTTTGTTCTTGAATTGCTGATACCAGTTCTCCTGCCATTTCTCAGCCAGACGGCAATCTGCCTCATAGGCAAGGGCGTTCCGGTGTTCGGCTGCGCGGTAGACCTCGCTCTCGGAGAAGTCTTTCAGCCGCTGCTTTGCTTCGGACTGCTGATGCTCTGTCTGTGCAATGGCTTTACGGACCGCTTTCCGGTGCATATGCTTATCAAGAAATTTCAAAGGCTTGTTCGCTTTGAAGCTCACAGTCAGCGTTCCGACAAAGGTGGCTCCTACTGCAAGACCTATGATGATCTGGGCAATAAGAGGCATGAAGCCGATCTCCGTTCCCACAATGAATGAAGCGAAAAGGGCGATGATGAGCAGAATGCCACCGGCCAGGAACGCAGGCATGAGCAGGCAGATCATAAACTGGAGCAGCCCATCCAAATGTCGGTCACAAGATTGCCCTTTTGCTGCTCCTGCTGTTCCCGGAGGGTTTTCAGCCCGGTCTGGTTTTGCATGATCTCCGCTCGCATGGAGTCTGCTCTTTGGCTCAGTTCAGAAAATTCGCTGTCATAGGAAGCACTCATCGGCGGCTTGAAGCTGGGCTTTTGCAACTTCGGCTTCAGCATGACGGTTTCATCATCATCGGCCCTATAGTAATCTTTGAAGTTCCGGCTGATGACATGATCCATGGTCGGTGCACAGAACTGGAATTCCACGCCCACGCGCTATCCTCGGAAAGGGACGGAATTGTCAAGCTTGTCTTCGAAAACGACTTGATAATAATCATTGGACAATGGATAGTTTTCCGGTTGACCGCACACCCGGATGTATTCATGCAGCTTTGGTGCAATCTCTTCACAAATGGCCTTATTCTGCTTGTCGTTAAGCTCAATGTGTTTTGTGATCTTATAGGCGCAGTCGGCGGCAGGTGACATGGAGGCAAAAATATGGATCTCCTTGCGGGTTCTCTCCGATGCCGTCACATAACAACCGTTATAGTATTCCTTGAATTTCTGATCCATCGCCCGCCCCCAGCGCGAGGGGATGAAGGCGCTGGAAAAGCTCAAGGTTCCTTTCGAAGGTGTTGTTCATAGGTCAATTCCCCTCATTGAATCAAATCGCGTCTGCTCCAAGCAGGAACACTACAGCCCCACCGGAATCATCTCAATTATAGCATAAATGGAGATAAAACGAAAATATCCCCGGTACAAAACAGCTGTACCGGCCCTTTCACCGATTCGGCTGTTATAATACGCTTAAGTATGGATATCGCTACGCAAGTATAACACGACATATTGAGATATGTTTTCTTTTTATATTTTCCTTACAAATGAAACATGTTCCTTCAACTCATAAAAGCCATTTTTTCGATAAAAGTCATAGGCCGGGACATTATTCTCTGTTTGCAGGAAAATATGTGTAATCCCGGTTTTCTTGATCTCTTTTTCAATTTCTTTTACGAAATAGGTTCCAATGCCATTCTTTTGCTTTTCTGTTTGAACAAATAGTTCGTCAATATAATACTCTGTACCAGAATACCAATGCCTAATATGACCCATAGACACTGCAATCAGATTACCTGCTTCAAACACTCCATAAGTCAGTGAGTTATTCTGTCCAATTAAATCTGTTAAATATAAATGAAGTTGATTGTTGTCTGACCAATCATCATTCCAAGGTTCAACTGTAAACACATCAGTGAATATTCTTTTAATAACTTCGAGTTCTGCCATTCCTATCTTCTTGAATTCGTACTTTGTTTCCATTTCAGTTTTCCTCTCGAAATCGTGAATCCATTCTCTTTCGTAGTTATTTTCATCACGACAAATTCT
>JAZRWA010000005.1:0-2207 GCA_045599485.1 Clostridia bacterium
ATAAGCGGAAGCATGGTCAATACCAGTATTAGAGCCAGCACCCTTTTCAGCATCATTTCATCCTCCTGATGGGCAAACATACTCAGAATGTATTATAACGCTTGCAGGGTACATAATCAAGTACCACGGCTTTTTTTCATATCTGATTCGTCCAAATTTTACGATTTACACTTTTTTCAGTACAGAAAAAGGCCGGCATTTGCTGCCGGCGACGTACGGTTTTATAAAAGTTTAAGGAATTGCTTCGTTCTTTCTTCCTTCGGATTCGTAAAAAAGACTTCTGGCACATTTTCTTCTACAATCACGCCGCCATCCATCAGGATAGTCCTTGTAGAAACACTGCGCGCGAAATTCATTTCATGAGTCACGACCAGCATCGTCATACCGGACCCGGCAAGGTTCTGCATAACAGACAGCACCTCTCCTACCAGTTCCGGATCAAGTGCGGATGTCGGTTCATCAAATAAAATGACCTACGGTCTCAATGCCATGGCGCGAGCGATCGCAACACGCTGCTGTTGTCCACCGGAAAGCTGATGTGGATATGCGCTCGCTTTGTCAGCCATACCAACCTGTCGAAGCGTTTCCATGGCAATGTCGTTTGCTTCATGCTTTGGTATCTTTCGTGCAACTATCAAGCCTTCCGTAACATTTTGCAGTGCTGATTTATTTGCAAACAGATTATAGTTCTGAAAAACAAATCCCAACTTGCGACGAACAGCAGCAATTGTTTTGGCAGATGCACCATGCATGGGCGTGCTGATATCCTCGAAATGCATTTCTCCTGCATCTGCATTTTCAAGAAAACTGACGCATCTGAGCAACGTGGTTTTGCCTGAACCGCTCGGTCCAAGAATGGTAATGACATCCCCGGCGTAAACATCAAGAGAAACATCCTTTAGCACGCTTTGCCCTTGAAAAGACTTTTGTACATGCGATACGCTCAAACGGGGCTTATTGGAATCAGGCATCATGGTGGATTTTCCTCACTTTCCCGGTTCGAGCCGTTTTTCACACCAATGCTGAACAAACGTAAGTACCGTACAGAACATCAGGTAGATAAAAGCGACCTCACAGTACATGGCAAATACTTCATAAGTTCTTGAAGCGATCAGTTGACCCTGACGGAACATTTCAACCACAGTGATATTGGCTGCAAGACTGGTATCCTTCAACAAACCGATCAGGGAATTAAAGAGCGGCGGAAATGCTGTGCGCAATGCTTGCGGAAGGATGATCCGGAACATGATCTGTGTGTAATTCATACCAACCATGTATCCGGCTTCAAACTGTCCAACAGGAACAGATTCGATGGCTGCCCGCACTGTTTCGCTTGCATAAGCTCCCGTGTTCAGTGAAAACACGAAAACTGCAGCCGGAAATGCTTCCAGAATGATTCCAAGCCCCGGAAGACCATAGAACACGATAAACAGCTGTACGATCATGGGCGTTCCACGGAAGATCCATACATAAAGCCTTGCAATCTGCTTTAACACCGGTACGCGGGCTACTTGTACAAGCGCGGCAAACAGTGCAATGGCAAGGCCAAGTGTAAAAGACAGCACCGTAAGCGGTACTGTAACTTCTATTGCCTTGGACATCAGCTGGCCAAAGGAGTCTATCATCAGCTTGATGGCTCTTTCAGACATGAATCGCATACCTTCCCATCATTTGATAAACAGCTTCGCAGCCGGCGCTCTTTCGGAGCCCCGGCTGCGCATATAGTTCATTATATGATATTGATTATTCCTGGGTGTAATCAAAACCAAAGAAGCGGATGGACAGCTCGCTCAGGGTGCCATCCTCGCGCAGTTCTTCGATCGCCTGGTTAACTGCCGCAAGGAATTTTTCGTTATTCTTGCGCACAGGCACCACAGAAGAAGAGGTTTCATTGGTCTTAATGACTACCTTTACATCTGCTTCCGGATGTTCCTTCATATAGTCGTTAAAAGCAGTCTCTGCATTCATGGTGAAATCAGCACGGCCGGAACCGATCAGCTGATAGGTTTCATAGTCGGATGTCACGGGAACGATCGTTGCTCCCAACGCTTCAGCGCGAGCTCCCCAGTTGCTGGTCGCGTTCTGTGCAGCACGCTTGCCGGACAGATCTTCAAGGCTTACAATGTCATCATTGCTGCCCGCTACGAGCACGGCACCGTGAATGTAGGTATAAGGTGCAGAAAAATCATACTTCAGGGCACGTTCCT
>JAZRWA010000006.1:0-14958 GCA_045599485.1 Clostridia bacterium
CGCTCACCTGTTTGTCACGCCCGATCAGATCGAAAGCGAAGTGGCCGCCGTTGTGGGTCTGATCCGCGATGTGTACAAGGATTTCAACATCACCAACTACCGCTGCGTGCTGAGCCTGCGTGACCCCAAGGATACCAAGAAGTATCATCAGGATGACGCCATGTGGGAGACGGCCGAAAGCGCTCTGCGCACCGTGTTGACCGATCTGGGCATCAACTTTACCGAGGAGATCGGTGAAGCCGCTTTCTATGGCCCCAAGCTGGATGTGAATGTGCAGCCCGCCGTGGGTGCGGAGTACACCCTGTCCACCTGCCAGCTGGACTTCTGCCTGCCCGCCAAGTTCCAGCTGACCTATATTGATTCCGACGGCGCCCCCAAGACCCCTGTGGTCATCCACCGCGCCATTCTGGGCTCTCTGGATCGCTTCATGGCCTACATGATCGAAGAGACCAAGGGCTGCTTCCCGCTGTGGCTGGCCCCTGTGCAGGTCAAGACGCTGCCTGTTTCCGAAAAGAGCCTTGAGTATGCCGACAAGGTGACCGAAGCTTTGAAGGATGCCGGCATCCGCGCCGAGCTGGATACCAGCAACGAAAAGATCGGTTATAAGATCCGTGCGGCCCGTCAGGAGGAGCGCTGCCCCTACATGCTGGTCATCGGCGAAAAGGAAGTGGCGGCCAATACCGTGGCAGTCCGCAGCCGTGCCACCGACGCGACCGAAGTGATGACGCTGGAAGAGCTGATCGTAAAGCTCAAGAACGAGATCGAAGCCAAGACCCTGTAAGAATATAAATCAAAGCCCCCGGTATTTGCCGGGGGCTTTAGCTTGCCTGAAAAGGCATCAGTGACGGCGGTCGTGACCTGTTTCGAGGTAATAACGGCGTTTATCCTCGTACATTTCCTTTTCTGCGTGATGGATCACGGCGTGCGCGTCGCCTGCCGCGGAAGCATAGCAGCTGCCCATGGCGGCAATTTCTCCGCGCAGGACGATGGCACTGCGCAGTTTGGCGGTGGTGCTGTCAAAATCCTCGTGGGAGATATCCGTCAGCAGGATCAAAAACTCATCGCCGCTGATACGGAAGACACACTCGGTGGGCACGATGCTGTCCGCCAGTCTGGCAAAGTTGATGACCAGCTGGTCGCCGGAAGCATGGCCGAGCGTGTCGTTGACGTGCTTGAGGCCGTTCATGTCGAAGAAGACCACACCCAGCGAAACGGACGGGTCGATCTGATCGATCAGCAGATCGCAGGCGCGGCGGTTGGGCAGACCGGTCAGCGTATCGGTACGGGAAAGCTGATCGATCAGGCGGTTTTTCATGCGCTCCTCGGAGATTTCCATTCCCTGCAGCGTCACATAGATCTAAAGTGCGGAGATGGTGATGCCCACCTGGATGGTGGTCAGACCGTAGAAAATATTCTGCAGCACACAGCCGATGGCAGGCGCGATCAGGAAGAGAAAGATCGGCTTCCAGTCCTTTGATTTTTTGCGGCGAAGGAAGGCAATGATGGAAGGAAGCGCCATCAGGGTGTATTCGTATATCCACAGCAGAAAGATGAGCGAACCACGGTGATAGACGTTGTTTTCATCAATGGTGAAAACGGTGCCGCAGACGGGGGAGAGAAGTACAAACACACTGAATACGCCAAACATGACCCGAAGCAGTACGAGGATCCATTCGGGCACCGAATCATACAGGGAATACAGACTGTACACGAGCCAGCAGCTGCCTGCCAGGACAGGTGTCACCTGATAGATGATGTTGGAGACCCAAAGCAGCGGCAGTGCTCCGGGAAAGGTCATCCCGGCAAAGACGCCGGCGATCAGATCGGTCACACACATCAGCATGGTGGACATCACCAGATGGTTGAACTACATTCCCTTCCGTGATGACAAACGCTGTCTTTGCGTGCTGATCAAAAGGATACCCAGTATGGACAGACAGATGATGTTGACTTCAATGTAGATGATCATTCGGTCAAATACCTCGCCAATATCAAAATGGAAATATGAGTTTTTATGGGGAGAACAGGAGGGCGGGCATGCTTTTCAACGTGGAAAAACGTTCCCGCCCCCAAAGAGGCTTGTATGTATAAATTATACGATTTGTGGAAAAATGTCAACAGACTATACAAAGAATTTACTTTTCGGCACGTACGATATCGGTCAGGATATCCACCATGCGTTCCATATCTTCCACCACCGCCAGCTCATGGATGCCATGGCAGTACATGCCGGCAGTACCGAGGTTGGGGCAGGGAAGCCCCATGAAACTCAGACGGGCGCCGTCTGTGCCGCCGCGTACGGGGCTGGAGGCGGGAGTAAGACCGTTTTTGCGGATAGCGGCCTCCGCCCGGGCGATGACATGGGGATACTGCAGAACGATCTCCTGCATGTTGCGGTAGGAATCGCGGATCGTCACATTTACGGTCCCCTCGCCGTACTTGAGGTTCAGGTATTCGGCGGCCTTGAGCATCAGCTGTTTTTTGATTTCCAGCTTGTCGCCGTCGTGGTCGCGCAGGATATAGACGGCCAGCGCGTTCTCCTCATCGCCCTGTACGCCGCACAGGTGATAGAAGCCTTCCCGGCACTCGGTATATTCCGGCTTTTCCTGCTCGGGCAGCAGCGCGTTGAACTCCATCACGATGCGGGCGGCGTTCTTCATGCGGCCTTTGGCGGAGCCGGGATGGATGTTGACGCCCTTGACCTGCACCTTGGCGGAGGAGGCGTTGAAGTTTTCGTATTCGATCTCATGGATGGGGCCGCCGTCGACGGTATAGGCAAATTCAGCGCCGAAACCGGGAACGTCAAACAGATCGGCGCCGCGGCCGATCTCCTCATCGGGGGTGAAGCCGATCATCACCTTGCCGTGGGGGATGGAGGGGTCGTTCAGCAGCCGCTCGGCGACCGTCATGATCTCAGCCACACCGGCTTTATCATCGGCGCCCAGCACGGTCGTTCCGTCGCTGACCACCAGGCGTTTGCCTTTGAGGGCATTCAGCTCCGGAAAATCTTTCACACAGGTGTAAATGCCTTTTTCGGCATTCAGCAGGATGTCGCCGCCCTCATAATCAAAGGCACGGGGATGGAATTCGCTGCCGTCGCCTGCCTGAACGGTGTCCATATGGGCGATGAGGCCAATGACCGGCTGATTTTCGGTGTTGGCGGGGACAGTGCCATACACATAGCCGTGTTCATCCACACGGGCATCGGCGATGCCCAGTTCCTTCAGCTCTTTGACAAGCATGTGCGCCAAAACAAACTGGCGTTCGCTGGAGGGACAGGTCTCGCTGTTTTCGTCACTGATGGTGTTGACGGCGGTGTAACGCAAAAAACGCTTTTCCACAGATTCCATGGTCATTCTCCTTTTACGGTCATTATTTGCAGCGGACAAGATCGCGGATGACCTCGCTGGCGATGATAAGCCCCATCACGGAGGGAACAAAGGACACACTGCCGGGCGCGGCACGGCGGGAGGGATTTTCGGCATGGCATTCCGCTGCTTCGTTTTCGTCCACGGGGGCGAGCGGCGGCTCATCGGACCAGACCACCTTCAGGTGATCGATACCGCGCTTTTTCAGTTCGTGCCGCATCACCTTGGCCAGCGGGCATACGCTCGTCTTGCTGATATCCGAGACCTGAAGGCGTGTCGGATCCAGCTTGTTGCCGGCGCCGAGGGCGGTGATGAGGGGAATGCCGAGGGCTTTTGCCCGTACAGCCAGCTCCAGCTTGGCTGAGACCGTATCGATGGCGTCCACGATGTAATCAATACCGGACAGATCCACGGTCTCCGCCGTCTCGGGGGTATAAAAGAGCCGGTGCTTTTTGATGATGATGCCGGGGTGGATGTCTCTGAGGCGTTCCTCCATCACGTCCACCTTGGCACGGCCGACGGTGGAGTGCAGGGCAATGATCTGGCGGTTGATATTGGTCAGGCTGACGGTGTCATTGTCAAACAGATCGAGCTGTCCGACGCCGGCCCGCGCCAGTGCTTCGGCGGTAAAGCCGCCCACACCGCCAATGCCGAACACAGCGACATGCGCGCTGTGCAGGCGGTTGACGCCATCACGGCCCAGCAGCAGGGCGGTTCTGGAAAACTGATCCATTATTCCTCCTCGGGCTCGGGGGCCAGTACGACGCGTACCTTTTCCACGCGCATGCGGCGGGCTTCCAGCACGGTCACGGTATAACGGTCATCGGTAAAGCTGTCGCCCGTGCGGGGAAAACGATCCAGCCGCTCGGTGACCCAGCCGGCGATGGTGTTGTATTCCGATTCAAACTCCGGCGGTTCGTATTCAAACAGATCAAAGAGGTCTTCAATGTTGGCGCTGCCCACGGCGATGGCGGTGTTGTCATCCAGACGGATGATCTCATCTTCCTCGGCATCGCGTTCATCGTAGATCTCGCCGACGATCTCTTCCATGATGTCTTCCATGGTGAGCAGGCCGAGCGTGCCGCCGTATTCATCCACCACGATGGCGCACTGCATGTGCTTGCCGCGGAATTCGCGGATGATGGAGGAGATCATGCGGGTTTTGTGGACAAAAAGGGGCGGCACCATCAGCTCGCGCAGGTCGGGCTTTTCACCATCCGCCAACGCCTTGATCAGCTTTTTGGTGGACAGGATGCCGATGATGTTGTCAATGGTGTCCTGATAAACGGGCACGCGGGTATACTGCAGCAGCTCGTTGGTCAGTTCGGGCAGACCGTCATCGATGTCGAGCGCCATCATATCCACGCGGGGCGTGAGCACCTCCATGGCCATGGTGTCGGTGATCTCGATGGCGCCGCGGATGATCTCACCCTCTTCCTCGGTGAAAACGCCCTCGTCTTCAATGTTGTCTACCAACACTTCCAGCTCCTCGGTGGTCACCTCGGGTTCTTCCTTGGGCGTCCAGAGGGGGGAGAGCAGGCTGACCAGTTTTTCAACCAGCCACACGAGCGGTTTGAAGATGGTCATGACCGTTTTGACGGGATAGGCAAACAGCTGGGCGCAGGCATCGGGCAGACCGGCGGCAATGATCTTGGGCAGCGTTTCTCCAAAGAGCAGCAGCAGCAGCGTCATCACCACCGTGGCGATGGCGGCGCCGTCCGGCAGACGCAGCGCCACGGCAAACAGCATGGTGGCGGCGGAGGAGGAGGCGATGTTGACCAGGTCGTTGCCCAGCAGCACGGCGGAAATGGAGCGCACATAGTGATCGGCAATGTACTGTTCCAGTTTGGCCACACGGCTGCCCTCTTCGGCGGCTTTGTCGATGCGATAGCGGTTGGCTTTGGCGAAGCTGATCTCACTGGCGGAGAAAAAGGCAGAGCAGACCAGCAGCACGGCAATGAGCAGGCACAGAAGGAATACGGTCATTGGAGGGCCTCCTTCCGTGTGTCGGCATTGCTGTCATCTTCGTCGTAGATCTCACCGACGATCTCTTCCAGAATATCCTCCATGGTCAGCATGCCCACTGTATGCCCATCCTCATCCTGCACGATGGCAATGTGGGAGCGGCGGCGGGACATGCCCTCAAATACCTGGGAAATGAGCATATCGGGCTTGACGATGTAGGTGCGGTACAGGTTTTCGCGCAGCTTGAAGCTGCTGTCGTTGAGCAGGCGCCACAGGCAGCGCACCGAGCGGATAAAGCCGACGATATGATCCATATTGCCGACATAAACGGGGATGCGGCTGTATTTTTCGTCAATCAGGGTGCGGCGCAGGGACTCGTTGTCAATGTCGAGCGGGATGCACAGCATCTGTTCCGCCGGCAGCATCACCTCGGAGGCACGGATATCGCCGAAATCGATGGCGGATTTGATGATGTCGCTTTCTTCGTGGTCGATGACGCCGTCCTCCGCCGCGTCGGTGACGATGGAGGCCAGTTCATCTTCGGATACGCTCGGCTGTGCCGCCGTGTGGCGGGAAAGGATGCTGCGGGCCAGGTTGCCAAGCCCGCTCAGCACCATGGACAGGGGATAGAGCACGACCATCATTCCGCGAAGCACCGCCGATACGCGCAGCAGATACGCGTCTGCGTTGGCGCGGGCGATGTTTTTCGGAATGGTTTCACAGCACAAAAAGACCGCCAATGTGGTAAGAATGGTGGCCACAACAGACCCCGCGTCGCCCATCAGGCTGACGGCCAGCATGGTGGCAACGGAGGCAGAAAGAGTATAGGTGATGTTGATGGCAATCAGCAAGGTGACGACCGCGCGGTCAAAATGATCCAGAATGTTCAGGACTCTTTCCGCGGAGGCATCTCCGTCGTCTGCCAGCACCTGGACGCGGACACGGTTGCAGTAGGATAGGGCGGTTTCCGAGCCGGCAAAAAAACCGCCGCACAGCAGCAGAGCGAGGAGAAAAAGACTTCGGGGGACTATATCGTCCATGAAAACTGTTCACTTTCCTTTTCTGATAAGATAGAATCTTTCTTATTTTACCATATTTGCAAAGAAAACGCAACAATAAAAGACAGGGAATGCAGCACCCCCATGCCGCCAAAGGCATGGGGGTGTAAGTGATCGGATTGAACGAGGGCCATGCAAGGCCATGCAGGGCCATGCGAAAAATCGTCCGGTCGTGTTATGATGCGGTTACTTGGCCTTGCTGTCCTCCGACAGAATACGGCTGAGGAATTCGCGGGTGCGCGGCTGCCGGGGGGCGGTGAAGATCTGGGCGGGGCTGCCCTCCTCGGCAATGACGCCGTTATCCATAAAGATGACGTGGCTGCTGACGTCCCGGGCAAAGGCCATTTCGTGCGTGACGACCAGCATCGTCAGGCCGCTGCCGGCCAATTCGCGCATGACGGAAAGCACTTCGCCCACCATTTCCGGGTCGAGGGCGGAGGTGGGTTCATCAAAGAGCAGGATCTCCGGATCCATGGCCAGGGCACGGGCAATGGCCACGCGCTGCTTCTGTCCGCCGGACAGCTGGGCGGGACGGGCATCCCGGTAGGGGGCCATGCCCACTTTTTCAAGGTACATCAGGGCCTTGTCGGTGGCTTCCTTGCGGGAACGCTTGAGCACCAGCACCTGACCGCGGACGCAGTTTTCCAGCGCTGTCATGTTGTTGAACAGGTTGAAGGACTGAAACACCATGCCCACATGGGAGCGGTATTTGGATACGCTGTGGGCGGCGGTGATATCCTCGCCGTGGAACAGAATGTGCCCGCCGGAGGGCTTTTCCAGCAGGTTGATGCAGCGCAGCATGGTGGATTTACCCGAACCGGAGGAGCCGATGATGCTGATGACATCCCCCTGTGAGACCGTAAAGTTGATGTCTCTTAAAACCGTGTGGTCACCGAAGCTTTTCTGCAGACCGCGGACTTCAAGAATGCTCGCCATCGTTTTCCGCCTCCTTTTCGATGTAGGTCGTGTTGGGCATGGTGGAGGACTGATGGAGAATGTAGTTGCCGGGGCCGTCCAGCTTGCGCTCGATGAGGCGCAGGATGCGGGTGACTGTGAAGGTCAGGATGAAATAGATGATGCAGCTGACCAGGAACGTCTGGAAGATGGCCCAGGTCATCTTGTTCACCTTGGCGGTGAAGAAGTACAGCTCCGTCACACCGATGACGTTCAGCACGGAGGTATCCTTGATGTTGATGACAAACTCATTGCTGATGGCGGGCAGAATGTTGCGCATGGTCTGCGGCAGCACGACATGCAGCATGGTCTGCAGGTGGGTCATGCCGATGGAATAGGCGGCTTCCGTCTGACCGCGGTCAATGGAAATGATGCCGCCGCGCACGATCTCGGCCATGTAGGCGCCGGTGTTGATGGACACGATGAAGATGCCGGCGGGGATCAGCGGCAGCGTGTTGCCGTCATTCATAAAGGCATAGCCCCAGTAAATGACCATGGCCTGCACCATCATGGGGGTGCCGCGGAATACTTCCACATAGGCGGTCAGCACAAAGTTGACCACTTTCATCAAGGCACGGCCCACAGCGGTCTTGCGGGCGGGAATGGTGCGGATGACGCCGGCCAGAAGACCGATCAGCAGACCGAAAATGGTACCCGACAGGGCGATGAGCATGGTATAGCCCACGCCGGAGAGGAAATAGCCGTTATAGTGAACGGCAATTTCCCACATTTTGCTCAAGAATTCCAAGCTGAACCTCCGATAGATGGTGTAGGGAAAAAAGAAGACCGGGGAGATGCGGCTCCCCGATCCTCAAAGAGATCAGAACGCGGGGGCGATGGCAACCATCGCTTCCATCAGGGAGGTGCGCTCCTCTGCGGTGAAGGTGGCCAGGAAATCATTGATGGGGGCCAGCAGGGCGGAACCCTTCTTCAGGCCGACGGCAATGCTGGTGTCCTCCATGGGAACGGCAAAGCCGGTTTCGTTGTTGACCAGGGGAATGTAGAGGTAGTCATCGCTGCTGCAGATGGCCATGGCGGTGGGCTCTTCGGCCACATAGCCTTCGACCATCTTGGACTGCAGGGCGATGAACATGGTGTCAAAGTCGGGCAGCTCAGATACCTGCGCCTGGGTCTGGGCGACCAGCGCGTCATAGTGGCTGGTGGCAGACTGGGCGGCGATCTTCTTGCCGGCAAGGCCCGCGATATCGGTCACACCGTCCAGGGCGCCGGGGCGGGTGATGATGACCAGGTTGGAGGTATAGTAGATGTCGGTAAAGTCAACGGTCTGACGGCGCTCGGCGGTGGGGCTCATGCCGGCGATGATCAGGTCCAGAGCACCGGACTGCACCGCGGGGATCAGGCTGTCCCACTCGTAGGCATAGATCTGCAGTTCCATGCCCAGCGCCTTGGCGATGAGGGCAGCGGTCTGTACATCGTAGCCGTTGCAGTACATGTTGTTGACGTTGGCAATGGGCAGGGCGCCGTTGCTGTCATCTTCCTGGCTCCAGTTGAAGGGAGCATAGGCGCATTCCATGCCGACCTTCAGGACACCATCCGCCAGCGCGCCGAAGGGCAGGGCAATCAGCAGAATCAGCAGCAGGGCAATCAGCTTCTTATTCATGTTCGTTCCTCCTGTAAATGGGGTTAAAATAAAGGGCTGTGAGGCGCAAGCGCCCCGCAGCCCGTCTGTTACGGATTCTCTGCGAATAGCGCTCCACGAATGTGCATTCGTGACAGTCGGAAGGATGTTTTCCCATCGACCAACCGGAATCCGTGCAGAACAGTTTCCGATTTCGGCGGCTTTCCCTTTCCCCGACCATCCTTGCCATCTGCCGGCTCCGGAGGGGTACTGATGATCACCGCGCCTCTATTCTGTGCGGCAAAACGCCGCTACAAAGTTATTATAGCCTTTTTGACCGTAATGTTCAATACTTATTTTGTCAAAACAACAAAAAAACAGGTGGATCCGTTTTGTCAGTTTTCTTTCAGAATGATCTCAAGAACCTCTTGCGGGGTATCGGCGGTGCGTTCCGGGTGGGCGGCAGCCAGTTCTTCCTTTGTGCGGAAGCCCCAGGTCACGGCAATCAGTTTCATGCCGGCGCCGCGCGCGGTTTCAATGTCCACTGCCGTATCACCGACGTACCAGATGTCGACCGGGTCAGCCTGCATTTCCGCCGCCAGCTACAGCGCGGAGGTGGGGTCGGGCTTGAGCGGCACACCGGGCAGCCGGCCGCGTGTCAGATCAAAGGTGCCGGGGGCAAAATAGTGCCCGATGACAGATCTTACATCGCTGTCATCCTTGTTGCTCAGCACAGCCAGACGGTAGCCGTTTTCTTTGAGTTTTGTCAGCAGCTCCGTGATGCCGGGATAAACAAAGGTCTCTTCACGGCTGTGGGCGGCGTACTCCGCGGCATATTCCCGAAACAGCGCTTCCGCCAGATCGGCGTGCTTTGGTCCCACGGCCCGCTCGGACAGCTTGCGTGCCCCGTTTCCGATCATCAACCGGTATTCTTCCAGGGTGTGCCCCGGCAATTGCAGTCGGGCCAGCGCGCGGTTCACCGCGGCACCGATGTCGGGCAAAGTGTTCAAAAGTGTTCCGTCCAGGTCAAACAGTACAGCCTTCATTTGCATTCACCTCGCGGTCATTATAACATCATCCGTCTGCCGCTGCAATGCAATCCGGTCACAAAATGATAAATCAGGGTCACATACAGGCAAGAATAAAGCAAATGGATATGCTATGATAACATTGCCGAAAAAGGAAACAATGATTTGGGGGGAAGCTTCGATGCAAAGTCTGTTTGATGCTCCCGCACCGCGTTATATCAGTCACCGCGGCTTTCAGCCCATGGCGCCTGCCAATTCGCTGCCCTCGTTCCGTTATGCCGGGGCGCTGCGCCAGTGGGCCATAGAGACCGATGTTCACCGCACCCGGGATGATGTGCTGGTCTGCTGCCATAACGATACCGTGGATGCCACCTACAACGGCAGCGGCGCCATTCGGGAGATGACCTGGGCGGAGCTCTCGGCCCTGTCCCTGAACGGCGGCAACCGTCTGGATTGTCTGACCGATGAGGAAAAGCGCATGCCGCTGTTCAGTGAGTACCTTGCCATCTGCAAAAAATACGGCTCCGTGCCTTTTCTGGAATTGAAGACGCCGGACGCGGGACTTGTGCTGGAAGAAGTACGCCGCGCGGGCTTTGAACAGGAGGAGATCGTCGTCAGCTCCTCCCATCTGGACTGGCTGATCGAAAGCCGCCGTCTGGCCCCCAAAGCCTTTGTGCATTGGATCTTTGCCAAGGAGGAACGCTTGCCTGAGCTGGCGGCGCTTGGCAACGCGGGCCTCAGCTGGAACATTCCCGACTGGAGCAGCCGTCCCGTGGAGAAGATCGCTCTTGCCCATGAGCATGGCCTCAAGGTCTGTCTGCGGGCGGGGGACAGCGTGGAGGCGGTCCGGTGCATGATGGAAATGGGCCTTGATTATATTCCGACCAACTGCATGCATACTGAACTTGTATAAATATAGGAGGTAATTCCAATGTCCGAAATGCTTAAAACGGTCAGCCGCAAGGCGGATATCTGCGTGGTGGGCGGCGGTATCGGCGGCATGTTCACTGCCATTGCCGCGGCGCGTCACGGTGCCAAGGTGGTTCTGATGCAGGATCGTCCCGTGCTGGGCGGCAATGCCAGCAGCGAGATCCGTATGTGGATCTCCGGTGCCGGTACCCGTGTGCGCGATCTGCAAGAAACCGGCATTATGGAAGAGATCCAGCTGGAGAATATGTACCGCAACCCCCGCCGCAACTACACCACCTGGGATGCTCTTCTGTACGAAAAGGTGCGTTTTGAAGAAAATATCGAGCTGCTGCTCAACTGCGCCTGCTGCGATGCCGGCACCGAAAACGGCCACATCAAGTGGGTCAAGGGCTTCCAGCTGACCACCTACACCTGGCAGACGGTCGAGGCGGATATCTTTGTCGATGCCTCGGGCGATTCCATTCTGGCGGAGCTGTGCGGCGCGGAATACCGCGTGGGCCGTGAAGCCAGGAGCGAATATAATGAAGAATTCGGTCTGGAAGTGGCGGATAACCATACCATGGGCATGAGCGTGCTCATTCAGTGCCGCGAGACCGACCATAAGATCACATATACGCCGCCGGCCTGGGCATATTCCTTCCCCGATGACGACGCCATGAAAAACAAGCCGCACGATCTGTATGCCATGAACACCAACTTCTACTGGGTGGAGCTGGGCGGCATGGTGGACAGCATCCACGATACCGAATCGGTCAAGGATGAACTGCTCAAGATCGCCTTCGGCGTGTGGGATCATATCAAAAATCACGGCGATCACGGTGCCGACAACTGGGATTTGGAGTGGGTCGGCTTCCTGCCCGGCAAGCGTGAAAGCCGCCGCTATGTGGGCGACTATGTGCTGACGCAGCACGATGTGGAAAACTGCACGCCCTTCAAGGATACCGTGGCCTACGGCGGCTGGCAGATCGATAACCACCTGCCAGGCGGCTTCTGGATGGACGGAACCAAAAACAACGGCGGTCACCTGCAGAAGCGCCGCCTTTCCGAGCCTTATCCCATTCCGTGGCGCAGCCTGTATTCCGTCAACATCGATAACCTGATGTGCGCGGGCCGCAACATTTCCGCCTCTCATATTGCCTTCAGCTCCTCCCGCGTAATGGGGACCATCGGTACCATCGGTCAGGCGGTGGGCACAGGTGCCGCTCTGGCGGTCAAACAGGGCATGCTGCCGCGTGAGGCGGGGGAAAAGCTGATCACCGACATTCAGAACGCCCTGATGGAAGATGACTGCTTCCTGCCCGGCTTCAAGCGCCCCATCGCGCCGCTGAGCCTTGAGGCATCCCTGACCTGCGGCTATGGCGACTGTTCCGACCTTATCAACGGTGTGGATCGCCGCATCTGGGGCAAGGATAACGGTTATTTCGGCAAGACCGAGAAGCCCGTCACCTATACCTTTGACGGCGTCAAAACGGTCAACGGCTTCCGTCTGGTGCTGGACAGCGACCTGAACCGTGAGTTCATTGACGGCAATCCCGATGGCCTCAATACCACCTCTGTCATGTTCTATGCCGCCAGCTACAACAACACCACCTTCGGCTTCCCCAAGTGCCTTGTCAAGCATTATAAGATCGAGGCGCAGGCAGCGGACGGCACATGGTCGACCGTGTTTGAAGATGCCGAAAACCATCAGCGCTTCATTAAAAAGGAACTGAACATTCAGGCACAGGCGGTCCGCTTTATCCCGCTCACTACCTGGTTCAGCGAGACCAAGGTCAATGATTACGGCAGCTCCGTGGCGCACCTGTTCAACTTCGAAGTGTTCTGATCCCGTTTTATATGTCGATCAGCCCGTCCTGCCGGACGGGCTTTTTTCGTTGCAAATATGAACCGCTTTGAAATGCGGAAAACTTTTCAAAACGCATTTTGAAATAAAACGAGAATTAAATATAATGTATTTATAAAATGCAACTGGAAAACATGGTTGAAAAACGATATAATTTTGATATGCAAACAGCCGGAAAACCCGGCTGAAACCAGAAAAAAGGAAGGTATCCTGTTATGAAGAAACTGGCTCTCCTCCTGCTGGCTCTCCTGCTGGTATTCACCGCTTCTGTCGCCCTGGCGGACATGAACGCGCCCGAATATCTGGCTGTGGAAGCCCAGGAACTCCCCGATGCCGAAGACATGTTCATCAACTACGAAGATTACTATGGACAGGTCCTGCATGGCTACTACAACTTCGACTGCTATGTGAATGAGAACGTGACCCGTACCGCCAAGTTCTACATTCCCGAGGGCACCGTTTACAACCAGCCCACCGTGTTTATCACCGTTCCTTCCGGCGTGAATACCTGGGGATTCTTCGTTGAGTCCGGCTGGAAGGACGCCGCCGACAAGTATGTGTTCCATGCTGTCCTGGCTGAGCCCGTTGACCAGCAGTGGGGCGATATCGAGTCCGAAGTGGAATACCTCGCCGCTCTGCGCGATGACGTGTCCTACCGTCCCTTCTTCGTCTCCTTCTCCTCCAACTTCTATGCTGTCGGCTACGGCGATGCCGCCGATGTGCTGATGAAGCACTCCATGTCCAAGCCCCTGCAGTGGGCCTGCGCTGCCTGCATCGGCATCACCGGCATTGATGATGAGTATCTGGCCTCCCGTGCCACCACTCCCTCCAAGGAAGCTGGTGTCATGATGAGCGAAGTGTCCATGCCCATGTTCATCACCGCTACCGAAAAGACCGAAGCCGTCCAGAAGGTCATTGACTACTGGAAAAAGGCCGACAACGTCGAAGATGTGGCTTACAGCTGCAGCTACGCTGACGAAGTGTACTTCGAGGGCTTCTACACCACCAAGGAAGCCATGGACTACGAGCCCATCAACCGCGTGTATTACAGCACCGCTGCCACCGAAAAGTACTATGAGGCCGAGACTATCGACCACATCTACAACGACTTCCTGTGCAAGTACATGCAGTATCCCGGCACCGGCAACGGCAGCCTGCGCACCAACGCCGACATCTACGAAGTCGGCTTCCAGAAGTTCGAAGGCATGGTCTGGGGCGGCTACGATACCGAGAACAAGAGCGATATGTACAAGCGTGAGTGGTTCGTGTACGTTCCCTCCACTGTCAACCCCGATGTTCCCGCTCCCATGGTGTTTGACTTCCACGGCGCCGGCGGCACCGGCAACGAAATCGCCGGCCGTACCGGTTGGATCAAGGTGGCTGAAGACCGCGGTGTCATCCTGGTCTGCCCCACCGGTTCCCACACCCTGAGCATCCGCAACGTCTCTGACATCACCACCAACGAGCTGTTCCGCTGCATGTGGAACACCGGCGCTGCCACCGAAGGCACCCCCGATGATAAGCTGTTCATCCGCGATCTGTATGCCTGGATGTGTGAGAACTACAACATCGATACCGGTCGTGTGTATGCCACCGGTCAGTCCTCCGGCGGCGCCATGTCTCACGCCATGGCTGGCTACTGCCCCGACATCTTCGCGGCCTGCGCTCCTGTGTCCGCTCTGGCCACGCCCAACGATTATGTTGAGACCGACAACGTTGCTCTGATGGTCTGCATCGGCTGCGGCGATCCTTACTTCAAGGCTGCCGGCTTCGGCGGCGATGGTGCCGGCTTCTCCGATGGTAAGGGCTGCGTCTCCTACTGGACCAACCGTTACAACACCGTCAAGAAGTGGGAAGACTTCACCTACATGAACGACAACGCCGTGTGCTCCTTTGTGACCGGCAACTTCCGCAACTATGTGTTCGCCACCAAGACCGGCGTTCCCATGCTGCGCTGTGTGGAAGTCATGGGCAAGGTCCATGCCTATCTGCCCTCTGAAGCCTACATGATCTGGGACGAGTGCTTCGCCCAGTTCACCAAGGATGCCGAAGGCAATCTGTACTATCAGAATACCCTGGTCGTCATCGACTAAGCGGGTCGGGCGGTGCGGGTAAAACCGCACCCCCTCTTCGACGCTCATCCCGCGGCACTGCCGTGGAATGAGCGCTTTCCCATTTTCGGATGCTGTGCAGCGCAGGCTCCTTCCGCGGGGGGGGGGGGGGGGTGGACAGA
>JAZRWA010000007.1:0-15293 GCA_045599485.1 Clostridia bacterium
CTGATGGCGCACTTCAGGGGCAGCCCGGCTGTGGGCTTCTGCTGGGATTCCGGTCATGAAATGTGTTATAATCACAGCAGGGATATGCTGGCGCTGTACGGCGACCGTCTGATCGCCACGCACCTCAATGACAATCTGGGCATCCGTGATTATGACGGCAGGATCACCTGGCTGGATGACCTGCACCTTTTGCCCTTTGACGGCATTGGCGACTGGCAGGGCATCGCGTCCCGCCTGAACCGCTGCGGCTTTGACGGTCCCTTGACCTTTGAGCTCAAGCGCGTCAGCAAGCCCGGGCGGCATGACAACGACCGTTATGGCCGGATGACGCCGGTCGATTACCTGACGCTGGCGTATGCCTGCGCCTGCCGGGTGGCCGCGCTGAAACGATCTTCAAAAGGTGTTTGAACGCTTTTCCATTCGCAGAACCGGCCTTGAAGCGGCTTGAGCTTCGGGGCCGGTTTTGCGTGACGGGAGGGACCGAAAACCGGATGATAATATAGGTAGTTTATTATAGGAATGGAATTGACATTTATTCGCGATGGGAATAAAATGGACAATTGGGTAAGTATCCCGGTCCGCGGAATCAAAGACCGCGGACGGAAAACGGAGGGATTATGTTTATTGTATTTTTTGCCCTGTGGGTGCTGCTGAACGGCCGCTGGACGACGGAGATCGGCGTTTTCGGCGTAGTGCTGGCAGCGGTGCTTTACGCATTTGTGTGCGCCTTCTTTGGCTGGCGGCCGAAGAAGGACATGGCGCTGCTGCGCCGTCTGGGGCAGCTGTGCCGCTATGGGGCCCTGCTGATCAGGGAGATCGTAAGCGCCAACGTGGCGGTGATGCGCCGCATCCTGTCGCCCGGGGCCAAGGTGGAGCCGCAGCTGGTGCGCTTTACCACGCCGCTCAAAAGCGAGGCGGCGCGGGTGGCGCTGGCGGATTCCATCACGCTGACGCCCGGCACCATTACCTGCAGCCTGGAAAACGGCGAGTATGTGGTGCACTGCCTGGATAAGGAAATGATGGACGGTCTGACGGACGGCGCCTTTGTGCAGGCGCTGTGTGAGATGGAACAGAAGAGCGGGAAGGAGGACCGGGTATGAGTGACGCGCTGCAGATGTTTTTGACGATCGCCCTGATGGTGCTGGGCGTGCTGGCGCTGTGCTGCCTGGTCCGCTGTGTGCTGGGTCCGCGGGTATCCGACCGCATCATTGCCATCAACATGCTGTCTACACTGACCATCATCATGGTGGGTGTGCTGTGCGTGATGCTGGGCGAGGGCTATCTGGCCGATGTGGGTCTGGTGTACGCCATGATCAGCTTTCTGGCGGTGGTGCTGCTGTGCAAGGTGTATACCGGCCTGTACCGTGAACGCCGCCATGAGGAGCAGCAGAAAGACGGGGAGGAAGATCGCTGATGGAAGCTGTGCGTTTTGCCCTGACAGCGGTGCTGCTGGTGATGGGGCTGTTTTGCCTGGGCGTGAGCGTGCTGGGCGTATTCCGCTTCCGCTACGCGGCCAGCCGCATGCATGCGGCGGCCATCGGGGATACGCTGGGCGTGGGCCTGTGCCTGCTGGGACTGGCGGTCAGCGCACCGGACCTGTTTACGGCCGTCAAGCTGATTTTGATCGTGGTGCTGATGTGGGTCTCCGGTCCCGTGTGCAGCCACCTGCTGTGCCGGCTCGAAATTGAGACCAATGAGCAGCGGGAGAGCGAAATGACCGTGCACACGAGAACGCTGAACGAAGAAGAAGCCGAAAAGAAGGAGGAGGAAGCATAATGGGTTTTATGCAGCTGCTGCTGATCCTGCTGGTGATCTGCGCCGCGGCGACCGCGCTGAGCGATAACCTGCTGGTATCGGTCATCATTTATATGAGCTTTTCCCTTCTGATGAGTATTGTGTGGATCATCATGGAATCGCCCGACCTGGCCATTACCGAGGCCGCAGTGGGCGCGGGCATTACGGGCCTTTTGATGATCCTGGCCCTGAAAAAGATCCACGCCATCGACGCGCGCAACGAACTGAAAAAGAAAAAGAACCGGAACGGGGAGGATGAAACGCATGCGTGACGATTCCCGTTCGATCTTGAAGCAGCTTCTGGACCGGCTGACGCAGGAACCGCTGGACAGGCATATGTCCGAGCAGGAGACCGCGGAGGCGGGACAGGACTTTTACACCTACAATGCCGAAGAACAGCGGCGCTATGAGGCGGAGCACAGCGAGGAACAGCGTGTGGAAGGTCTTCTGCGCAGCTGGAACCGCTCGGGCGGCGAAAAGCAGGCAAGGGGGCTGTACAAGCTGCTTTGCACGCTGATCATGCTGGTGTTTATGGCGGTCATGCTGTACACCATCAGCTTCCTGCCCGGCTTTGGCAGCGCTGAACACCCCATCAACAACGATGTTTCCAGACGCTACATCGAGCAGGGACTGCAGGAGACCGGCGCTGTCAACATTGTGACCGGCATGATCCTGGATTACCGTGCCTTTGATACTTTGGGCGAAAGCACGGTGCTGTTTACGGCGGCGATCGTGGTACTGCTGCTGCTGCGCCGGGATGAGGAATCCGAAAAATGGAGCCCGCTGGCGGCGGAGGCCGTGCGCGCCCCGCACAGCGACAGCTTTTATGAGCCGCAGCATGACAGCATCCTGCAGGGCTCGGCGCGCATTCTGGTGCCGGTCATTCTGCTCTTTGGCGTGTACATCGTTCTGAACGGTCACCTGTCGCCAGGCGGCGGCTTCTCGGGCGGCGCCATCATGGGCGCGGGCCTGACGCTGTGGGCCATTGCCTTCGGCTTTGAGGATATCCGCCGCTTCTTTACCTACAGGACCTATCAGCGGGTGGTGCTGGTGAGCCTGCTCACCTACGCGCTGAGCAAATGCTATTCCTTCTATACGGGTGCCAATCACATTGAAAGCATCATTCCGCTGGGGACTCCGGGCGCGATCTTGTCCAGCGGTCTCATCCTGGTGCTGAACATCTGCGTTGGCTTTATCGTGACCTGCACGATGTACTGCTTCTATGCCATGTTCAGAAAGGGGGAGCTGTGATGGGCATCTGGGAACGCCTGACGGGCAATTTTCCCGAGGTCGCCTCGGTGGCGCTGATCTGCATCGGTTTTGCCATGCTGCTGTTCTCCCGCAATCTGTTCAAAAAGATCATCGGCATGGACATCATGGACGCGGCGGCGTACCTGTTTCTGGCCTGCCAGGGCTACATCACCGGGCGCGCGGCCCCCATTGTGGCGGACGGCGTGCAGGCGATGGAAGCCTACATCAACCCCATTCCCGCCGGACTGGTGCTGACGGGCATTGTGGTATCGGTGTCGGTCAGCGCGCTGTCACTGGCACTGGCGGTACGCCTGTACGCCCGCTACCACACGATGGATATCGATGAGATCATCCGTCTGGCCGGAGAGGAGGAAGTCTGATGCGGTTGATACAGAATTTTCCCTTCTTCTGCATTCTGCTGACGCTGATCGGCACAGTGGTCTCCTCGGTGCTGAGCGGCAAAAACGCGCGGCGCATGTCGCTGGCCATTCTGGGTGTCGATTGGATGCTGAACGCCTTCACCCTTGCCGATGTGCTGCGCACCGGCGAAAGCTTCGCCTTCCGCATGGGTCACTTTGCCGCCCCGTGGGGCAACGAGATCCGCGTGGGCGTGGCGGAGGCGCTGGCGGCGCAGGTGCTGCTGACCGTCATTCTGCTGTCAGTGCTGGCCGGCATGCGGCGCAGCATCGCGGGCGTGGAAAAGAGCAAATCCGCCCTGTTCTGCATCCTGTGCGATCTGGCCACGCTGGCCATGCTGGCGCTGGTATACACCAACGACCTGTTTACCGCTTACGTCTTTATTGAGATCAACACCCTGGCGGCGGCGGGCCTGACCATGGCGCGGCAGAACGGCCGCAGCCTGGTGGGCGGCACCCGCTATCTGATCATGAACCTGATCGGCTCCTCCATGTTTTTGTTGGGCGTGGTGCTGCTGTACATCATCACGGGACAACTGCTCATGGTGCCGCTGCGCGAAACGCTGGCGACGCTGGACCTGAACGGTCAGTACCGTGTGCCGCTGCTGATGGCGCTGCTGCTGATCACCCTCGGCCTTGGCATGAAGAGCGGCCTGTATCCTTTTGAAAAGTGGTTGCCCGGCGCGTATCCCAACGCCCTGCCCACGGCTTCGGCGCTGCTGTCCGGCGTGATCAGCAAAAGCTATATCTTTTTGCTCATCAAGATCTATACCCGTGTCATCGGCTTTGATCTGGTCAGGCAGACGGGCATTCTGAACGTGATCCTGGTGATGGGCTGCGCGGGTATGATCATGGGCTCGGTCAAGGCGGTGCGCTCCCGCACGACGCGTATGATGACGGCCTACTCCTCCATCGCGCAGATCGGCTACATTTACATGGCGCTGGGTCTGGGCAACGAGCTGGGCATGCTGGCGGCGCTGTGGCACCTGCTGGCGCACTCCATGACCAAATCCATGCTGTTTTTGTCCG
Source organism: Clostridia bacterium (assembly GCA_045599485.1). Lineage (GTDB taxonomy): Bacteria > Bacillota > Clostridia > Christensenellales > Aristaeellaceae > SFMI01. The sequence continues at coordinate 4,491 of JAZRWA010000007.1, forward strand.
GCAGCGTGCTGGATGAGGCCTCGGGCGGCACGCATAAGCGCAGTGACCTGCGCGGCGCGTTCTATCGCTCGCCGCTGGCGGCGGTCTGCTTTGCGGTGGGCGGCGCCAACCTGGTGGGCGTGCCGCTGCTGTCCGTCTTTATCACCAAGGTGACCATGGCGGAGGCGGCCATTGCCTGCGGAGGCGGACGGCTGGCGCTGACGCTGGCGGCCATGGTGGTGTCGACGCTGCTGAATGCCGCCTACTTCCTCGGTACGGCGTCCTCCTTCTTCAGCCCCCGCGAGGGCGTGAAGGAACAGCGTGTGAAGGGCAGCCGGCTGACCTGCGCGGCGCTGGTGGTGCTGCTGGCGGTCAATGTGATCTTCGGTCTGATGTCCCAAACGCTGCTGCCCGTTTTGCGGACGGCGCTTCAGGCGATCGTGTAACCTTCAATGAGTGAGACATAAAGGAGAAACGAGTATGAATCTGTTGGTGATCCTTGCGGTATTCTGGCCCGCGCTTTCCGGACTGGCGATCTATCTGCTGCCGGCTCTGAAGGAAAACCGCCGTCTGCGCGGTCTGTGCAACTGCGCCGCGCTGGGCATTGAGCTGGTGCTGACCATTGGTCTGTGCTTTGGCTGCGGCACCGAAACGGTGCTGCTCAACCTGACGCCCACGCTGACGGTCTTTTTCAAGGTGGACACGGTGGGCTGCCTGTTTGCCGTGCTGATGAGCGCCATGTGGCTGCTGGGCAGCGTGTTTGCCCTGGAGTATATGGAGCATGACGATCCCGCCCGCGAAAAGCTGTATCAGATGTTCTATATGACGGTGCTGTCCGCCCTGATCGGCCAGTGCTGCGCCGGCTCCATGATCACGCTGTATGTGTTCTATGAGCTGATGACGCTGCTTTCCGTGCCCATGGTGGTGCATGAGCGCACCCCGCAGGCGGTTGCGGCCGGCAGCAAGTACCTGATCTATTCCATCTTCGGCGCCATGCTGGGTCTGCTGGGCATCTTTGTGTTCCAGAATGAGCTGGGCACCGTCAACTTTGTGGCCGGCGGCGTGGTAAACGGCACGCCCTCCGCGCTGGTGCTGGTCATCACTTTCCTGGTGATCCTCGGCTTTGGCACCAAGGCCGGTATGTTCCCGCTGCATGGCTGGCTGCCCACGGCGCACCCTGTCGCCCCGGCTCCCGCCTCCGCGGTGCTTTCCGGCGTCATCACCAAGGCCGGCGTGCTGGCCATCATCCGCATCATCTACTTCCTCATCGGTGCTTCCGCCCTGCGCGGCACGTGGGTGCAGACGGCTTTTATGTGCCTGACGCTGTTTACGGTGTTCATGGGCTCCATGCTGGCGTATTGCGAGCCGCTGATGAAAAAGCGCCTGGCTTATTCGACGGTGTCGCAGGTCAGCTATGTGCTCTTTGGTCTTTCCTGCCTGACGGCGGACGCCTTCTGCGGCGCGCTGCTGCACGTGGTGGGTCACTCGGTCATTAAAAACACGCTGTTCCTGTGCGCCGGCGCCATCATTCATCAGACGGGCAAGACTTATGTGCGCGATCTGCGCGCCATCGGCAAGCAGATGCCCATCGTCATCTGGTGCTGGACGATCGCCTCTCTGGGTCTGATCGGCATTCCGCCCACCATGGGCTTTGTCAGCAAGTGGCTGCTGGCCACCGGCTCGCTGGCGGACGGCATGGGCGCCCTGTCCATTGTCGGCCCCGTGGTGCTGATCATCTCCGCCCTGCTGACGGCGGCTTACCTGCTGCCGGTCACCATTCACGGCTTCTTCCCGGGCAGCGATTTTGATTACAGCACCCTGGAAAAGAAGGAGCCCGGCCTCAAAATGCTGGTGCCGCTGTGCCTGCTGGCTGCGGGCGTGGTGCTGACGGGTATTTTTGCCCAGCCGCTGATGAACGCTGCCTCTCAGGCTGCCGCGGCGCTGCTGTAAGGAGTAAAAGATGCTTTTAATCACCATTCTACTGCCCATCGCGGCGGGACTGATCCTGCTGGGCTGGCAGCCGAAGTCGTCCCGCGCGCGCTCCCTGTTTGTGGAGGCGGCGGTGATCGTGACCTCGCTGCTGGGGGCGGTGTGCCTGCTTCGCCCCGAAACGGCGGGCGCCGTGCTGCTGCAGCTGACGGATAAGATCGCCGTCCGCTTCGCCGTGGATGGCGTCGGCACGGTGTTTACCGCCATTGTCATTTTCCTCTGGCCCCTGGCGACGCTGTACGCCTTTGAGTACATGAAGCACGAGGGCGGCGAGAATCATTTTCTGGCCCTGTACACCATTACTTACGGCGTCACGCTGGGCATCAGCACGGCGGCAAACCTCATCACGATGTACGTGTTTTATGAGTGCCTGACGCTATGCACCATGCCGCTGGTCATGCACGGCTCCGAAGAGGAATCGCTGCATGCCGGACGGCAGTACATGCTGTATTCCTTCTTTGGCGCGGCGCTGGCCTTTGCGGGCATCATGATCGTCATGGGCTTTGCGGGTACCACGGACTTTGTGCCCGGCGGTGTGATGGGCGCGGCCTTTGCCGCGGAGCATCCGCTGCTGCTGCAGGCGGGGTATCTGTGCATGTTCCTGGGCTTTGGTGTCAAGGCGGCTGTGTTCCCCCTGCACGCGTGGCTGCCGAGCGCTTCCGTGGCCCCGACACCTGTGACGGCTTTGCTGCACGCGGTGGCGGTGGTCAAGTCGGGCGTGTTTGCCATCATCCGCATGACGTATTTCAGCATCGGCGCCTCGCTTCTGCTGGGGACGCCGGCGCAGGTGATCGCTGTGGTGCTGGCCTCCCTGACCATTGTGTACGGCTCTTCCATGGCCGTCAAGGAGCACCATTTCAAGCGCCGTCTGGCGTATTCGACGGTGTCCAACCTGTCCTACATCGTGATGGCGGCCAGCCTGATGACGGCATCCGGCCTGAGCGCGGGTCTGACCCACATGCTCTTCCACGCGATCATCAAGATCTCGCTGTTCTATTGCGCCGGCGCGGTGCTGGTGGATACGGGACGCACGCAGATCGAGCAGCTGCGCGGTCTGGGCAAGGTGATGCCCTTTACCTGCGCGGCCTATGTGCTGGCGGCGCTGGCCCTGATGGGCACGCCGCTGCTGCCCGGTTTTGTCAGCAAGGTGCTCATTGGCAGCGCGGCGGCGGCCGGCGGCGCAGTGGGCCTCATCGGTCTGGCGGCCCTGCTTATTTCCGCTATTCTGACCGCCGTTTATCTGATGGGTCCGGCCTTCTATATGTGCTTCCGTCCCCTGGAGCCCTCAGGCGTGGTGGAGGCGGGCAAAAGCTGTGACCCCGGCTGGCAGATGAAGGTGACGCTGGCGGTGCTGGCAGCGGTCATCGTGCTCTTCGGCCTGTTTTCCAGTCAGGTGGTCAGCGTGATCGAAACGCTGACGGCCGGTGTGGTGTAAAGGAGGGATGCCCATGAGTCTTGCGATTCTGGTTTTCGGCCCCATGCTGGCGGCCCTCGCTTCGTACCTGATCGGACGCAAAAGCAAATCCCTGCGCGATGGCTTTGTGATCGCCGTCTGCGGCGCTGTGCTGGCGCTGGTGCTGGGACTGCTCCTTGCCACGGTGAATGGTGCCGAAATTTCGCTCACCATCGGCGGCTTCTGCGGCTTTGGATTGAATTTTGTACTGGATGGCTTCCGCGCGGTGTACACCACCGTGGCAGGCGTGATGTGGCTGGGCACGGCGATGCTTTCCAAGCAGTATTTTGCCCATCACTATCACAACCGCAACCGCTATTATTTCTTCTATCTGATGACGCTGGGGGCTACGCTGGGCGTGTTCCTCTCGGCGGACCTGTACACCACCTTCATCTTCTTTGAGATCATGTCCTTCACCTCCTACACGTGGGTGGCGCATGATGAAAATGCCGGTGCCATGCGCGCGGCCGAGACCTATCTGGCGGTGGCGGTCATTGGCGGCATGGTGATGCTGGTGGGTCTGATGGTGCTCAAGTTTACTCTTGGCATCCTGATGATCGCCGAGCTGTTTGAGGCGGCGGAAGAATGTGCCGACAAGGGCACCGTGTTTGCGGCCTGCATCTGCATTCTGCTGGGCTTTGGCGCCAAGGCGGGCATGTTTCCGCTGCACATCTGGCTGCCCAAGGCGCACCCGGTGGCTCCGGCTCCGGCTTCGGCGCTGCTTTCCGGTATATTGACCAAGACGGGCGTGTTTGGCGTCATTGCCATATCCGCCAACATTTTCCGTTAGAGCGCGCAGTGGGGCAACCTGCTGCTGATGCTGGCCATGGTGACCATGCTGGGCGGCGCTGTGCTGGCAGTGTTCTCGGTCAACCTGAAGCGCACCCTTGCCTGCTCCTCCATGAGTCAGATCGGTTTTATCCTGACCGGCATTGCCATGAGCTGCCTGCTGGGCGAGGAAAACGCCCTGGCGGCCCGCGGCGCGCTGCTGTACATGATCAACCATTCGCTGTTCAAGCTGATCTTGTTCATGGCGGCGGGCGTGGTCTATCTGCACCTGCACAAGCTGGACCTCAACGATGTGCGCGGCTTTGGCCGCGGCAAGATCGTGCTGCAGCTGGCTTTCATCTGCGGCGCCGTGGGCCTGATGGGTGTGCCGCTGTTTTCGGGCTATGTCTCCAAGACGCTCATCCACGAAGGCATTGTGGAATATGTGGAACTGCTGCACGAGGAGCATCTGGCCAATGCCTGGATCTACAGCGTATGTGAGTGGGTGTATCTGTTCTCCGGCGGTCTGACCGGTGCCTACATGATCAAGCTGTACATCTGCCTCTTCCACGAAAAGAACGCCGATGCCGAGGCGCAGAAGCGTTATGACGCGCTGAATAAGCACTATTTGACGCTGCCCTCGCTGCTGGCGCTGGCCGGCGCGGCGGTGCTGGTGCCCCTGCTGGGCGTGGCGCCCAACCTGACCATGGATGCCATTGCCGACTTTGGCGGCGGCTTCCTGCATGCGGAGCATCCCGCGCACGCGGTGGCGTACTTCTCTCTGACCAATCTCAAGGGCGCGGCCATCTCGCTGACCATCGGCGTGCTGGTGTATCTGCTGTTCATCCGTAAGGTGCTGATCAAAAACGGACGCTATCTGAACCTGTGGCCTGCCAAAGTGGATCTGGAGGATCGGGTGTATCGCCCTGCCATTGATCTGCTTCTGAAGGGCGGCGGCCTGATCGCGCAGGTGGGCAATGAGCAGAAGCTGGAAAAGGTGTTCTACAAACCGCTCATCGGGCTGCTCACGGCGGTGGGTGCCTTCTTTGCCAAGCTGGGCAGCGAGCCCGTGCTGGAGGATCTGATCTACAAGCCGCTGCTGCGCTGCCTGTCGCTGGTGGGCGGCGTCATCGCCGCGGCCTTTGGCAGCGTGACCGATCTGCTGGCGGACTTTACCTCCCGGCGGGTGCTGGGCATGCATCGCCGCCGCCGTATGGGTCTGGCCACGGTGGGCAATCCCGTGACCCGCGGGCTGGATCTGCTGCTGGATAAGGCACAGCGCCGCCCCGGAAATCACCATGTGGCGGCCGACGTGGAGGCCATCCATCACGGCATTGAGGACGGCATGGCGCGCATGAGCCACACGCTGAGCTATACGCTGCTGATGTTCTGCATCGGTATTCTGGCCGCGGTGCTTTATCTGCTGCTGGCCTGAGAAGGATCCCAAAGGGTAAATGCCCCCTTGCATCGACGCGGTGCAGGGGGGGGGTTTTGCTTTTGATAAAATTTTTTTAAAAAAGCGGGAAGAAAAGGAACAGCCCGCTCGTTATATGGTTGAACACAACTCAAGGAGGTACAAACCCAATGAAAAAACTGATTTCCATTCTGACCGCTATGATGCTTCTTTTGACCTTTGCCGCTGCCGAACAGGCGGACAATTCCGACAGGAACGGCTTCAACGCCGTTGTGGATTCCGTGACCGTGGCCTTTGACGCCAACGCCACCACCGGCTATCAGTGGACGGCTTTTGTGGTCGGCGGCAGCTCGGTCATGATCGACGAAGAAAACAGCGGCTATGTGACCGATCCCAACCCCAACCTGCTGGACGGCATCGGCGGCACCCATTACTTTGTGATCAAGGCACTGCAGCCCGGTGAAAGCATCATCCGCTTTGTGTACAGCCGCGGCTGGGAAGAGGGCATTGCCGATGAGACCTATCTGCTGGTCACGGTCGGTGAGGATGCCCTGATCGATGTGCGGGATGTGACCATGGACGGCGTGTACGGCGGCGTGGTCGTTGAAGTCAACGAGGCGGAGCATTCCGTGCTGATCAGCACCAACCGCGTGGGGGATGTTGTGGTGCGCTTTGACGAGAACGAGACCCTGCCCGCCGAAGGCGAGAGCATTCTGGTGTACACCAATGGCACTATGACCATGTCTCTGCCGCCCATTGTCAACGCGATCGGCTGGAGCACGGTCGCCGGTGACCTGGCACGGGAGTGAACGAAGAGGGAACGATAAGGGAATAATAAGGGGGAACCACGCTTTCAGAGCCTGAAAGCATGGTTCCCCCTTTGACCCCCCTCCGAGAAAGGGCAGCTTAAGATAATATAATTACACCCTTGCATTTGGTTGCTTGATTACTTTCAACCGTGCAAGGGTGTAATTTGTTTTGATATAAAACTGCCTTTTCTCGGGAAGGGTCCGGGGAGGGGATGCTTTTCGGCTCCGAAAAGCGTGCCCTCCCCGTCAACCCCGTCCCCCGCTCACGCCGCGGTTTCAAACTGGCTGTTGTACAGCTCGGCATAGAAGCCGCCGCGGGCCATCAGCTCCTCATGATTGCCGCTTTCGATGACATCGCCGTTTTTCATCACCAGGATCAGATCGGCATCGCGGATGGTGGACAGACGGTGCGCGATGACAAAGCTGGTGCGCCCTGTCATCAGCTTATCCATCGCCTGCTGAATGATCAGCTCGGTGCGCGTATCCACCGAAGAGGTGGCCTCGTCCAGGATCAGCATGGGGCTGTTTTGCAGCATGGCGCGGGCAATGGTCAGCAGCTGCTTCTGTCCGGCGGAAATGGTGGCGGTCTCGGTCAGCATGGTATCAAAGCCCTGCGGCAGCGAATGCACAAAGTGGCTCAGACCGCAGGCGGCGCATACGCGTTCCAGATCGTCATCGCTTACGCCCTGCAGGTTGAAGCACAGGTTATCGCGCACGGTGCCGTCAAACAGCCAGGTATCCTGCAGCACCATGGAGAAAAGATCGTGCACGCCCTCACGGCGCAGCCCGGTTGTAGGGATGCCGTCAATGCTGATGCGGCCGCTGTTGACCTCAAAGAAGCGCATCAGCAGGTTGACCATGGTGGTTTTGCCGGCGCCCGTGGGGCCGACGATGGCTACCTTCTGACCGGGCTTTACATGGGCGGAAAAATCATGAATGATGACCTTGTCGGGCGTATCGGGATAGGCAAAGCGCACATGCTCAAAGGCGACCTCGCCTTTGACAGCGGGCAGGCCTTGCGGCTTGTCTGTTTCGTCGGACAGCTCCTCTTCCTCCAGGAATTCAAAGATGCGATCCGCCGCGGCACAGGCCGACTGCATGTTGGTCATGCCCTGTGCGATCTGTGTCAGGGGGGAGGTGAACAGGCGGGTGTACAGGATGAAGGACACGATCACGCCGAAGGTGATGGTGCCGTTCATGGCCAGCAGGGCACCGATGACGCAGACCGTCACATAAGCCAGATTGCCCACCACATTCATCAGCGGGCCCATCAGACCGGACAAAAACTGCGCGTGCCAGGTGGAATCGTACACCTTGTCATTAAGCTCGGCAAAGTGACGCTTGATCTTATCGCCGGCGCGGGAGATGCGCACCACCTCATGACCGCCGTACATTTCTTCCACATAGCCGTTCAGGTTGCCCAGATGCCGCTGGCGGGTGACAAAGTGCTTCTGGCTTTTGCCCATGACGATCATCAGTGCCACCATGCCCAGCAGCGATACGCCGATGGTGCACAGCGCAAGACGCCATTCGGTAATGAACATCATCAGCAGGCAGCCCACAAACTGGGCCATGGAGCTGATGATGCCGGGCAGACCGTTGCTCAGTCCCTGCTGCAGGGTGGAGACATCGTTGGTCACGCGGCTGAGGATATCGCCCTGACTGTGACGGTTGAAATAGGCCTGCGGCACGCGGTTGATCTTGCGGGAGATATCCGAGCGCATCTTGCGGGAGGCCTTGAGGGTCACGGTGCTCATGATAAAGTGCTGGGTAAAGGTGCAGATGGCTGAGCCGAGATAAATGGCCAGCATGGTAAAGCCAATGCCTGCCACACCGTTCAGATCGATCGTGCTGAACAGACCGGCCTGCATATAATCGGTGATCGCGCCGATCTTGTTGGGGCCGACAATGGTCAGCACAGCGCCGCCGGCGGCAAACACCAGTGCAATGACCATGATGACCAGATCCTTGCGGAAATACGCGGTGATTTTTTTCATGGATGCCTTCATATCCACTTTGACGTCGGGCATCCTGCCCCTGCGGGCTCCGGGACCGTGCATCATATGCAAATTCCTCCTTCTTACATCAGTTCTTTTTCGGACAGCTGGCTGCGGGCAATTTCCTGATAGACGGGACAGGAGGCCATCAGCTCTTCATGCGTGCCCTGACCAACGCAGCGGCTATCCTCCAGCACCAGGATGCGGTCGGCATGACGGATGGTGGAAACACGCTGCGCCACAATGATGCGGGTGGTTTCGGCCAGCTGGGCCGCCAGTCCGTGCCGCAGACGGGCATCGGTGGCATAGTCCAGGGCGGAGAAGGAATCGTCAAAGATCAAAATCTCGGGCTTGCGGGCGAGGGCGCGGGCAATGGACAGGCGCTGCTTCTGACCGCCGGAGACGTTGCGTCCCGATTGCGCGATCACATAATCCAGCCCTTCCTCGTGCGCGCTGACAAAGTCCTCCGCCTGTGCCAGCTGCAGCGCTTTGCCCGCGGCCTCATCGTTTTGCGCCGCGGCGCTTTCGCCAAAGAGCACGTTGCCGCGGATGGTATCGGAGAACAGCACCGCTTTTTGCGTGATGTAGCCCAGACGGTCGTACAGCGTGTCAAAAGCAAACTAACGCACATTGATGCCATCCACCAGCACCTCGCCCTGCGTGGCATCATAGAAGCGCGGGATGAGGCCGATGAGCGAGGTCTTGCCCGAACCGGTCGCACCGATGATGGCTACCGTTTCGCCCTTGCCGGCACGGAAGGAGATGTCGTGCAGGGTATCCTCCTGCGCGCCGGGATAGCGGAAGGAAACGTTTTTGAATTCCACGGTGCCCTTTTCCGGGGCGGCGGTGGCGCTGCCCTGCAGCACGGAGGGCTTGCGCCCCAGCACCTGATTGATGCGCTCTGCCGAGACCTGCGCCTGCGGCAGCATCATAAAGATGACGATGAGCATCATGAAGCTCATGACCACGTACATGGCGTAGGTGGAAAAGACCACGATATCGGCAAACAATGTGAGGCGCTGCATCAGGGAGGCCTGGTTGAGCAGCACGGCGCCCAGCCAGAAAATGGTAAGGGAGAGGCCGTTCATGGCCAGACCCATCATGGGCTGCAGGGCGGCAAAGACACGCTGGTTGAACAGCTGCGTCTTCATCAGCTTTTGGTTGGGCTGCTCAAACTTTTCCTGCTGATAGCCTTCGGCGTTGAAGGCGTGCACCACGTGGATGCCGCTCAGGTTTTCGCGGGCAACGCCGTTGATGACATCGGTCAGCTTCTGCACGATGCGGAAGCGCGGCACCACCACAAAGATGACCACCGCTACCAGACAGGCAATGGCGGCAATGAAGCCCGCCGTCACCAGCGACAGCTCACGGCTTTTGCCGAGGATCTTGAGGATGGCCCACACCGCCATGACGGGGGCCTTGATCATGGCCTGCAGACCCATGGTGATGACCATCTGTACCTGTGTGACGTCGTTGGTGGTGCGGGTGATGAGGCTGGCGACCGAAAAATCATGCATTTCGGCGGGGCTCAGGTCGGTGACATGGTTGAACAAATCACCGCGCAGCGTGCGGGCAAAGCCGGCGCCGCTGCGGGCGGACAGATAGCCCACGGCGATGGACAAAAGTGCCGAGGCCACCGTGCAGCCCAGCATTTTGAGACCGGTCAGCCAGATATCGCCGATGGCGCTGCCTGGAGTATTGATGAGCCGGGTCAGATCGGTCATGTAGTCCGGCAGGGTGAGATCAAACCACACACCGCCCAGCACCAGCACCGCGGCGAGCAGGATCATCTGCCCTTCACGGCGCTCGATTTTTTTGATGAGTTTGAGCATGCTTTCACTTCTTTCCGAATCGTTTTTTTGCGCAAAGGATAATATATCACCCTAACATGAACAAATCATGAACTCTGTTAAGAAAACAGCGGATTCCCCTTCTTTCTCCTTTTGGCTTTCAACCGCAGGTTGAATGACATGGCCTTTCCGTTGTGTTATGCTGTTGTTTCAAAAGGATGAAGAAAGGAAAAAAACGCCATGAAAACCGTACCGCTTCAAAAACAGAGCAAAAAGCAGCGCCGGCAGCATTATGCCGCCCGCCGCGGGGACTGGAACGGCGTTGTGCCGGTCACCAAAGTCATTCCGGATAAAAAGAAAGAAAAGCTGCGCCGGGCCATGTCGGCGCAGATGGAGTAAACAACAACTGAAAAAGCTCCTGCCTCGATGATGCGTATCATCAAAGAACAGGAGTGTTGGAATAAAGAGTCATACGGTCTTTTCAAGGAGATGGCACTTCCTCGGAATATTGACTGTCAATTTTTGATATGAATCAATCGAGGCTGTTTGCAGCCTGAGGGATCATCTGTACCGTCGTGTGCCTGCCGTTGTCCATTGAAAACGC
>JAZRWA010000008.1:0-3542 GCA_045599485.1 Clostridia bacterium
CAAATGAGATCATCGCTTACGATCTTTCTCAAAGCCCAAACCTGGAGCAAATCAGCAGAATGCTTCATTCTGCCTTTACTCGCTTTCCGCATCCTGACGGTCTGGTAATGCATTCGGATCAGGGATGGCAATACCAACACACACTGTATCGGGAAGAGCTGAAGAAACATGGTGTGATCCAGTCCATGTCACGAAAAGGCAATTGCTACGACAATTGCATCATGGAAACCTTCTTTGGGCGACTGAAAAACGAGATGTTCTATGGCTTTGAGAAACAATATGACTCTTTCCCAGCTTTCTCTGCCGCTATTGCAGAATACATTGATTACTACAACAACGAGAGGATCCAACAGAAAACAAAATGGATGCCTCCTGCTAAGTACAGGGAAGCATCCATGAAGATTTGCTATTGAGTTTGCTTAACGATCGCTGTCCAGAATTATGGGTACACATCAGGGGCAGTTCTTTTTTTGTTGCCGTTTTTCTTACAGCGGCGCGATGCTGCACAGGATCAGGCCCATCGCGGCGGCAAACAATATCGTCATGGGAATGGATACCTTGCGCCTGAGCAGCAGATACAGCGATGCCGCGCCGATCAAAACCGTCTGCCAGGAGATGCCAAACAGCAGCGTACCCGTATAGTTGCTCATCGCCTGCTGCACCACGATGGCGCCGATCATGCCGATGCACACCGGGCGGATGCCGTGCAGCGCGTGACCCATCAGCTTGCTTTCCTTGAACTTTTTCAAAAAAGCCGCGGCCACCAGCGTGATCGTCATCGTGGGAACCAATACGCCCAGCGTGGCGGCAAAGGCACCCAGCGCGCCGGCGGTGGTGGTGCCGGCAAAGGTAGCGCAGTTCAGCCCCAGCGGGCCGGGCGTCATCTCGGCAATGGCCACAATGTCGGCCACCTCCTGTGCCGTCATCCACCCGTGGGAGAGCATCTGCTCATGGATCAGCGGGATCATCGACATGCCGCCAAAGCTGGTAATGCCGATCAGAAAGAAGGAGATGAACAGTTCAGCGTAGATCATGCCTTGAACGCACCTCCATATAGATCATGCCTGCTGCCGCGCCCATCAGAACGATCAGCACATTGCTGATCACGCCCGAAAGGCACAGCGCCATGGCGCACAGGGCGACCGCGTAGCAGAAGATGTCCTTCATGCCCGCCTTGAACAGCTTGACCAGCGCGCTGATGATGATGGGCACCACCGCCGCGCGCACGCCGATCATGGCCCGCGCCACAAACACGTTATCCTTCACCAGTCCGTACAAAAAGGTGACTGCCACCATGATCAGCATCGGCGGCAGGATCACGCCGAAGATCGCGGCCAGCGCGCCGGCAATGCCAGCCGTCTGATAGCCAAACAGCACGCTCGTATTGCCGATCATCAGCCCCGGCAGCGAGCGGCCGACCGAGGTGAAATCCAGCAGCTCCTCGTCCGTGATCCAATGCTTCTTTTCCACATATTCCTTCTGGATCTGCGCCACAATGCTCCAGCCGCCGCCAAAGGTAAAGCAGCCGAATTTCAAAAACGTCACCAGAATGTCCAGCGCGCGAGATCTTTCCTTGGCTTTCATTCCTGCGCCTCAATGCAGAATTTTTCCGGGCAGGGCACCTTGACCACCCACTTGCTGACCTCGGTGCAGCCCTCCAGATGACCGCCCACCATGTGCGCTTCGCCCGGATAAAGGGCGCAGAAATACCCCGCCTTCAGCTGCACCGGTGTGCCGCAGGGGGCGCCGTTCATCTTGTTGCCGTCCGCGCCGTTCGGCAGGGCTTCGGCCAGTTCGATGTTTTCCATCGGGCATACGGCAATGGTCTCGCCGCCGTCCTTCGCCATCATCAGATCGATGGTATGATAATGCACCTCAAAGCGGCGCTTGTCATCCGCCTTGAGCGCGTACGCCTTCTCGCGCACCTCACAGGGTGCTTCGGCCGGGGCGTTCTTTGCAAACGCCGCGGCAATGCTTTCAGCGCCCGGGATCACTTCAGCATAATATTTCAGGTGTTCGATCTTATCCAGAATCATTATTTCTACCTCCAATACAGCGCGTCTTCCAGATTGCAGTTAAAGATCCTTACCTTTTTGAAGGGATAGTTATAGCTGCCCGCCACCGTGCAGCGCAGGATCACATCGCAATCCTCCGGCACCTCCACGGGGATGCTCTCCCAGCGGCAGGTATTGATGCCGTTGGGCAGCGCCTTTTCCTCCCCCTCTGCCGCCGTACGCACGCCGTTCTGATAGCGCAGCGCGTCATTCACCGGCGGAAAGGCCAGATACAGCTCCTCCATCTCCGCCGCGTTCAGCCCCAGGCTGCGGGTGCGCTCCATGGCATAGCTGATCATCGGCTGCCGCCGCAGGTTCAGCCAGTTGAACCAGGAGGTCATGATCATGTCCGTGCTGCCGTTGGGTCCCTTGATGCAAAGCACCGCGGGGCGGCGGGGCGGAGCCAGAGAGAATGCTTCGGAAACGCTGATCGTTTTCATCATGGACCTCCTTTTGTCCTTCGGCGGGGCATCTTGAAAAAATACGAGAACTGTGAGACCGGAAATCACTCTCCGGCCTCACAGTTTTCAAAATCATTTTCCTTAATCGACGGGATGATTGCGGTAATAGTTGATCAGGCAGCCGTCGGCAATGATCTGACGCTCATCGGGGGTCAGATCGCCCAGGGACACGGCAAAAGGCGTCACCGTGCCATCCGCCTTCACGGCATAGGCCGTAAATTCGGGCGTGCCTTCCAGCACCGCCTTGCGGATGCCGGGCACAAACACCCAGTCGCCCAGGCCAAAGGCCGTTTCATCCTTGACCAGCATGGGCGCCATGCCCCAGTTGATGCAGTTGCTGCGATAACGCTTGGTGGCGTATTCCTTGGCCAGGTTGGCGGAAGCGCCCAGCACGCGCTGGCAGGAAGCCGCCTGCTCACGGGCAGAGCCGTCGCCGGGCTTCACCGCAAAGATGGTGCTGCCGATGTCGGTGTTTTCGGGGTCGACCTTGACCACCTTGGCCAGCGCCTCATACACCTTCTTCACCTCATCGGTCAGGCCCTTGCCTGCCACGCGGTCACGCTCGATCTGGCGCACGGCCTTGGAGCGGCCCACATACTCGGGGTCCTTGCGGCTGAGGGCAAACTCGCTCAGGCGCTCGGGGTTGGAGCGGTAGGAAGAGGTCTCACCGGAGGGGATCAGCTCATCGGTGGTGGTCACGGGATCGGTGATGTAGGAGCACACCTTCACCAGCAGGTCGTCGGTCAGGGCGGGCTGCTCGGGCCAGTCCTTGATGTTGGGGCCAAACTTCAGGCTGTAATCGGGGTCGGCCTTGCCGAAGCCAAAGTACACGCGCTTGTCATACACACCGCGATCGAAGGTGTATTCGTACTTGTTGTACTTCACATCCAGATCGGTGGCGGGCGTCAGCTTGCCGTGGTTGATGGCGGTGGCGGCAATGGAGCGGGCGTCCATCAGGGCCACGCCGCTCATCTGGCCCCCGCCGGGCTTGCTGCCCTCGCGCTTGGGGGAGTTGCGGGTGGTATGG
>JAZRWA010000009.1:0-32407 GCA_045599485.1 Clostridia bacterium
AGCATCAGCGCCAGCAGGGCGGACAAAATGCGGTTTTTCATATGCGTTCCTCCCTTATTCAATGACGATGCCGTCGCAATAATCGTCGATGGACAGCTTCATGGATTTGAGGTCGGTGATGCGGTTGCCGAGGATGGTCACGTTGCGCAGCGTGACGTTGGTGATCATGTTCTCTTCGCTGTGACCGGCCATGCGGGAGGCGGGCACCTTGCCGTTGACGGTGTTCAGTACGGTCAGACCGTCGATGAGCACATCGCTGATGGAGCCGAATTCATCGCGCACGGTGGACCAGGAGGAATTGGCGAGCGTCATTTCGATCAGTTCCTTGTTGTAGCCGTTGTCGCCCTGCATCATGGCGTTTTCCACCATGATGTTGCGGTATACAACATCATGCACCCACGCGTCATCGCTGTTGTGGATGCTGATGACAGGCTTGTGGAAGTTGTAGAGCACGGTGATGTCCTCAAACAGCACATCGCTGATCTCGGGGTCGAGGGTCAGGCCCTTGTCGGTCTCGTAGCCGATCTCCATGGACTGGGCCAGGTCGGTCCACACCTGCATGTTTTTGAAGGTGATGCCCTTGGTGGAGCCGGAATAGTTTTTTATGACGAGGCTGTCATCCCAGCTGCGCACAAAGCTGTTGGTGACCACATGGTTGGTGCAGGACTGGAAGGTGAAGCCGTCGCCGTTCTGACGGCCGGAGATGACCTTGACGTTATCGATGGTCACATCCTTGGAGGAGTAGGAGTTGACGTTCCAGCAGTTGGAATTGACGATGCAGATGCCCTCGACCGTCACGTTTCTGGAGTGGTTGAGGTCCAGCGGCACACGGGCGTAGGAGCCGGGCTGGTTCCAGGCAGGGTAATCGCTGCCGTCGATCATGCCGCGGCCGCGGATGGTGACGTTTTTGACGTTGGCGACCGAGATGATGGAGTGCAGCACCGCGCCGCCGGACAGGTACAGCGTCTGACCGTCGGACAGGGCGATGGCGTCCATGACCCATTCACCGGGGCCGATGTACAATACATCGGGATCATTGGGGTCGGGCACATCGGTTTCAAGCGGGTTGGCGAAGATGTGCAGGGCCTTGTTGACGCTGCCGTTGAACACCACGGTGTACTGACCGGGCTCGGTGATGAGGAAAGAAACGGTATTATCCTTCACCTCGGGCACGATGCCGCAGGCAAGGGGCTGCACGACGGCACTTTCGATGGCGGCAAGACCGGGCATGCTGATCTCGACACGCACCTTGCCCTCAAAGTCAAAATAGGTCACGGGCGTGGTGGAGGGGATGGTGTTGGCGTTCCAGATGTGCTCATGGTTGACCATCACGTCATAGACAAACAGCTCGTAGCCGTTGACCTTGACGGCGGCGTCCGCCGAGGTGGTCATGGTCCTGGGGCCTTCATAGATGGTCAGCAAGGTGGGTTCCTCCTCCGCGTGGGCGGCGGCGCCAAAAAGCAGCGCGGTCAGCAGCAGCGCAAGAAGGGAGCGCAAAAGCGTCTTTTTCATCGGCCTGATTCCTCCTGTTGTGCAATTAGGTTGAGCGTTAAACTGCCCTTTTTTGTTTATTATACAGGAAATAAGGAAATACGCAATACTTCGCGCAAAAAGAATTTGTAAAATCATCGAAAACATTGTTTTTCCCCTTGACTTGTGCTATTAGGGATGATATAATCCAGATAGATAGTAGGTTTAGCGTTAAACCTGCTAAACCACATATTACTTTAGGAGGTACTCACTCATGAAGAAGTTCCTTGCTCTCCTGCTCGCCGCGATGATGATCTTCACCGCCGCCGCCGCTGTCCTGGCCGAGGGCGAAGTGTTCCTGTGGGACAACTTTGACGATCGCGATCCCAACGCCAAGCCCGAAAACGCCCCCAACGGCGCTCCCATCTGGTGGGACAACTGGGCCAACCTGCGTGCCAAGAACGAAGACGGCGCCATCAAGCTGGACATGCGTCCCAAGGCTTATGACAAGGAAGACTACGATACCGAAGAAGAATACTACGCCGCCGCCGGCGACTGGATGGCCAACTGGGGCGAAGCCATTGACATGTGGCGCCTGGACGGCATCTCCTACTGCAAGTACATGACCATCCGCATCAAGGGTGCTGAAGGCGGCGAAGAAAACAAGCTGCTCATGGACTGGCATCCCGAAGACAGCAAGTTCTATGCTGCCCGTTTCTCTGATCTGGTTCTGGCCGATGGCACCCATCCCGTCATCACCACCGAATATCAGGATCTGGTGATCGACCTGGAAGCCTCCGGTTTCCCGGGCATGACCAACGCCCTGCACATCCGCGCTTTCGCCAAGTGCGTCATCTGGCTGGATGAGATCAGCTTCTCTGAGGCCGTTGCCCCTGTGACCGCCAACCCCGTCGAAGGCATGACCATGCCCGAGACCGGCAAGCCCGCTCAGCTGCCCATCCAGCAGTTCGTGGCTGAACTCGGCGAGTAATTCGTTGTCACTCTTCTGCGGAGACAGCACGCCTGTCTCCGCATTTTTATTGTTCTGCTTATTTTTTCCCTTAAAAAAGTATTGCGGAACGCCGAAAATAAGGTATACTGGTTATAATGCGCTTTGTGTGCGGAAAACGGTTTTTGCAGCGAAGCCTTGTACATTGTTCATGGAGGATGCATGGTCACATTAAAGGACATCGCCGCCGAAGCGGGCGTGTGCATCACCACGGTTTCCAACGTGGTACATCACCGCACCAGCCGTGTTTCCGCCGAGGTGATCGCCAAAATTGCCTCCATCATTGAGCGGGAGCACTATACCCCCAGTATGTCTGCCCGCTCGCTGGCGAACGATCAATCCCCCATCATCGGCATCGTCACGCACATGACGCCCCATAACACGGGCAGCAACATGAGCGACCCGTTTATGAGCTCCATTGTGGCCAGCGTGGAAAAGCGCACCCGCGAGGAAGGCTATTACCTGATGATCCGTTCGGTAGAGGATACCGCTGCGCTGGCTTCGCTGATCCAAAGCTGGCACTTGTCCGGATTGATCCTGATGGGGCTGTTCAAGGACGCCTTTTTTGAGGCGGCACGGCATCTGGGCATTCCCTTTGTGCTGGTGGACAGCTATGTGGATGATCCCGAGGTGTGCTGCATTGGTCTGGAAGATGAGCAGGGCGGTTACATTGCCGCCAGGCATCTGCTGGAAAACGGTCATCGCAGCATTGCCTTTGCCTCGCCCTCGGTGCAGCCGGGCGGCGTCATTGAACAGCGTCTGCGCGGCTATCAGCGGGCGCTGGCGAACTACGGTGTACCCTTTGACCCCGCGCTGGTGTTTACGCAGGAGATTTCCGTGCAGGAGGGCAAGCGGCTGGGGCACGCGTTGGCAAAACGCCCCGATATCACCGGTGTGGTGACCTCGGCGGATATTCTGGCGGCGGGCATCATGGCAGGGCTTGGCGAGTGCGGTGTGCGTGTGCCAGAGGATAAATCCATTGTGGGCTTTGACGACCACTATCTGGCGCAGCTGACCACCCCCGGGCTGACCACCATCCATCAGGATGCCGAGCAGAAGGGCAATCTCGCCACCGACATGATCCTGGCACAGCTGCGCGGCGAGGACATTGCCGAAAAGAAGGTCATCCTGCCGGTCTATCTGGTGGAGCGCGGCAGCGTGAGGACGATTTGATCAATCTAAAAAGGGAGACGGAATGATCATGAAGAAGGGTTTTTTGAGGCTCATGGCTTTGGTACTGCTGCTGATGATGGCTGTATCCGCCAACGCGGCAGCGTCCATTGATACGATCACGATCGACGGCGTATCGTACACGCTTCCCTGCCGTCTTGAAGCCTTTATTGAAAACGGCTGGCGCATTGGCATCGATTATCAGGAGTGGATCCAGAACGGTTACGAAGTGGACCGCAGTTACAGAGCCAATGACACGGTGCCCGCCGGAAGCTTCTGCATGTCGCTGCGCCTCGAAAAGAACGGCATGAGCTTTCATGTTCTTCTGGGAAGAAACGCGCAAAACAAGAAGCTGTCACGGTTTGTTGTCAACAGCACATCTTTCTGCAAATACAACCGCATGCCTTCCATCCGCTACCTTGGGGTGACCCTGGATTGGGCAAGCATCAACGAGGTTGGACGCGCTGTCCGTTCCGCAGGCGGCAATTTTGTGCAGTGGGCTGACGATGAAGCATATGCGGAGCTTGGCGAAATGTACATGAACATGAACTTTTACAATGGCAGCTATTATGAAATGCACATCGGTCTGAACGAGTCTGTTGATTTCTGATCGTTTTGCAGGCCTAAAGAGCCGCGAAAGAACAGAATAATAAGGATCTGCCGCCCTTCCGGGTTGCAGATCTTTTTTTGTGTTGAGCTTTATCAGCCTTCCAACTCGCCGCTGGCCATGCGGTGGGAGACAGATCCGGTGGCGGGGTCGACAAGGTTGCCCATGGCTTCGATGTCACCGGCAAGGAAGCGCTGCAAGTTTTTGCCCGCGATGCGCACCACACGCTCAAAGGTCTCAGGCAGCAGGAAGCCGCCGGCGGCATGGGGCGCGATGATGCAGCGGGGAGCGCTCCACAGCGGATGGTCGGCGGGCAGGGGTTCGGGCTCGGTCACATCCAGCGCGGCGCCGCCCAGCACATTGCCTTCACGCAGCACCTTGTCCAGCGCCATATGATTAAGACTGTAAACAAAAGAAATTATTTTTGCATTTGAGATGTCGGATAAGGCGTTTGGATATCTGTCAAACCTAACAGATAATCAGTCGAAACGTGGTAAAACTGAGCCAGTTGAATCAGAATTGTCAAAGGAAGTTGCCGTTGACCGTTTTCATATTGGGAATAGGTGTTCTGTGCTATATGAAGGTGGTCAGCAATAGCAATCTGCTTAATATCGTGGTCTTCTCTCAAATCTTTGATTCTTCGCAACATTGAAATAATATCTCCAATTTTGATAAGAGATATTATAGAATTCACATATTGAGATATTGACAAATATCACAATATGAGATATTATCAAATTAGTAATGATAGACAACATGTCTAATGAAAAATCGCAGGGAGTGGAAAAGTGATGAGAGAAAGCACAAAACGGTGTTTGGCATTCATTCTAATGGTAATGATATTGGTATCCAGCAGCTTGATTGTTGCGCAGGCGGAGAAAACGTGGGTAAAATCTAAAGACGGTGTTCTCGAAGCTGCTTTCATTTCGATTGCGACAGATAATTATCCAAAGGCAGCTATCAAATTACAATACCGTATTGATGAGATGACGTGCAAAAGTGGTACATGGACCTATGATGGTACTGAGGCTATAACTAAGTACATTTCTAATCACCCTGAATATAAAAACAGGAAGATTAAGATGAGTGCAGAAATCGTCGAGGTATATGAATGTAGGCCGGGTATCCATTACGGTATTTCAGTAAAGATTACCATCAATGGGACTGATACGGACTATTATTATGCTGGTGTAAATCTGTGGGAGGAATTTCCTGATGAATTTATTGATTATGATGTGTTTCATATCGCTGCTGGTTTAAAGCTCTATAAATAGTATTTACATGATGCATCGAGCATGAAAATTAACAGTGATGCTAAAATGGGATTCTACCATGATGGCGATGTAGATCTCATGTATTGTAGAGTACCGGTATCAGCAAAAAACCGTATGGGAGGATACACAACTAGTAATATTGGTATTGTATATAACGAAAAAAACGGAAAAATAGATATACTTGATTTGGATGATTGGGAATACGTGGTTAGAAATGGAGCGCATCCGGGTGTTAAGGCTTGGGAGGAAACAAGTAGAATTCTATCTGATTCTCGAGTACCTTACAATGTTTGGTCAAGCAGTATTTAGAGTGCAATGAAATAATTTTAAGCCTTTTGTTTTGACAAGCAAAAAAGTGAGACAGAGTGTTCTATATTGATGTGGCAGGAAAACTTGATATAAGCCTAAGTAGCGGTAATTTAAAAAGAGACTGCAAAATGCATTGAGGATGCTTATGCGGTCTCTTTTTTGATTTTGTTGTAATAGATGGAAGTGAGAGTATCAGCCTTCCAACTCGCCGCTGGCCATGCGGTGGGAGACAGATCCGGTGGCGGGGTCGACACGGTTGCCCATGGCTTCGATGTCATCGGCAAGGAAGCGCTGCATGTTTTTGCCCGCGATGCGCACCACACGCTCAAAGGTCTCGGGCAGCAGGAAGCCGCCGGCGGCATGGGGAGCGATGATGCAGCGGGGAGCGCTCCACAGCGGATGGTCGGCGGGCAGGGGTTCGGGCTCGGTCACATCCAGCGCGGCGCCGCCCAGCACATTGCCTTCACGCAGCACCTTGTCCAGCGCCATGCAATCGACCGCGTTGCCGCGGCCCACGTTGATGAGGTAAGCGCCTTTTTTCATCAGGCGCATGCGGCGCTCATCCATGATGTGATAGGTCTCAGGCGTGCCCGGCAGCACCATGGTGACAAAATCCGCCCGCGGAAGCAGCTCATCCAGCTGATCCATGGTGTAGATCTCATCCAGATAGTCGGGCTTGTTGGCGGTGCTGCGGCGGATGCCGATGACATGGCTGCCCAGCGCCTTCATGCGCTTGGCGTACTCGCCGCCGATCTCGCCCAGACCGAGGATCAGCGTGGTGGAATGCCACACGGAGGTGATGGCGCCTTCCAGATGCCATTTGTTTTCCATCTGATTGCGCTGATACAGGTCCATTTTGCGGCAGAGCATAAAGGACATGGCGACCATCATTTCGGACACCGCCAGACCGTAAGCGCCGGTGGCGCAGGTCAGGATGGTGTCGGGACCGATGATGCCGGGCTTGCAGTAGGGATCCACACCGGCGGAGTTGAGCTGCATCCACCGGAGATGCTTCGCCTGACTGACCTTGGCCGGCGGCACGTTGCCGATGATGATGTCGGCTTCATTGACCTGCTCCTCGGTGACGGTGGGAATGGTGGAGTAGATAAAATTGAAGTCGGGGGCGATGGATTCAAGATAGCGCTTGTGCGCCTCCTGAACGGGAAGAACGACAAGGATATTTTTCATGCCTGTTGGTTCCTTTCGGCGGTTTAGAAAAAACACATTACGGAAGGATGATAACACAGAATGCTTTTATAAAGCAATTGTTTTATGCTTCCTCGATGACGCCGCCCTTGGGCGTGACGGTAACGCGCAGGCGCTTGCCGCCCGCGGTGATGGGAAAGACCAGCTTGCTGATCTGCGCGGGCAGGTTGGGACGAATCTCGGGTTGACCGTTTCGCATGCGCAGCCCGGCAAAGCCCAGTGCGGCGATCATCCACGCGCCGCCGTTGGAAGCGGGATGCGTGCCGCCGATGTAGATCTCGCCCGCCCATTCCTTGCCGCCGCCTGTGATATCAATGGTGGCGGTCTTCATGAACAGCTCCCACGCCAGGTCGGGCTTGCCGATGCGGCAGGCGGTGAGGGCGTACATGCAGGCGGACAGGCTGGAGCCATGCTCGGTGCGCGGCTCGTAATACGCCCAGTTGGCGGACAATTGCTCGGCGGAAAAGTCGTCGGGGAAGAGGGCCATCATGGCGATGACGTCTGCCTGCTTGATGATCTGCGTGACGCCCGCAACACCATGATCGCCGCCCCAGTATTCGCGCTTGTCGCACAGGCGGCTTCGTACGGCGGCAAGGGAGCAGTCCTCCAGGGCGAAATAGCCGTCAAACTGCTCAATGATACCATCCCGCACGCGGGGCGCGCGGATGCGCGGACAGAGGTCCTTGAGACGCTGCCAGTCCGCGGCGTAATCGAGGCTTTGAAGCAGCGCGGCAAATTCTTCGGGCTTGTCGGCAAAGATCGTCTCCAGCTGCAGGGCGCTTTCCATGCAGTGGCGGATCATGCGGTTGGTGAAGGCGTTGTTGGTGACACGCTCGTGATACTCATCGGGGCCGATGACGTCGGGATAGTCGATCTCGTTTTTGTCCGCACGCAGCTGCGCGCGGCTGATGTAGAAGCGCGCGCACTCGAGGATGACGGCGGCACCGCCTTCCTACAGCAGGGTGCGGTCACCGGTGATCTCATAATAGCTGCGCAGCGCGTAGGCGATGTCCGCGCTGATGTGGATCTGCTTATCCCTGAAATAGGTGCGCACCGGGCGGTGGGTGAACACATCCACCACGTTGAAATCGGTGCAGCCCTCCTCGCCGCCCTCCTGGCTTTCCCAGGCGTAGAAGGCGCCGCGGTACTCATAGCCTTTGGCCTTTTTGAGGGCGCCGGGCAGCGTTTCGATGCGGTAGCGCAGCAGGGCACGGGCAATTTCGGGCTGGGTGTGCACAAACATCGGGAAAAAGAAGATCTCCGAATCCCAGAAGATGGCGCCCTTGTAGGTTTGTCCCGAAAGACCGCGCGCGGGGATGGACATGCTTTCCGCGTGGCGCGGGGCAATGCTGTTGAGGTGATACTGGCTGGCGTGGAGCCCCTGCATGGCGGCTTCATCGCCCTCGAGCTCGATGGTGGAGCGGGCGTGGATGGCTTCCCAGGCAGCGGCGTGGGCGGCCAGACAGGCGTCAAAGCCGCGGGCGGCTTCCCGCCTGCAAAGGGCTGCTGCGGCCGCAAGGGGGTCGCCGACATCCAGCGAGGTGTACACGGCGGCAAAAGCCGACAGGGTGAGCATGTCCCCTGCCCGGACGTGACGGCGGAATACCCGGCAGACACGGGCATTGTCCTGCTCACAGGTGGTCTCGGTCACGGTATCGCAGAACACCATCTGCGCCGCGGAGACCGTGATGTGCAGCTGCCCCGTCACCGCGGTGGCAGACAAAACATCCGCGGCCCGCAGATCAAAATCAAAAAGGTGCGGACCGTTGATATCCCAGATGTCGGCGGAAATGCCGGCTTCCAGTGTCAATTCGCCCTCCTCGGCGCAAATAACACGCATGCGGTCCGCCAGCAGGTGCGTTTCGCCCATGGAGACAAAGCGCTCGCTCTGCAAACGCA
Source organism: Clostridia bacterium (assembly GCA_045599485.1). Lineage (GTDB taxonomy): Bacteria > Bacillota > Clostridia > Christensenellales > Aristaeellaceae > SFMI01. The sequence goes on from JAZRWA010000009.1 coordinate 8,945, forward strand.
GGGGACCGAAATCGGTATCGCGGTGATAGACGCCATGGCGGTAATCCACGCCGGCGGTGTGGTGCAGCGGCTGTGCCTCGCCGAGGGACAGGGGGCGGCCGTTGAAGGATACGCGGACGACAAGGCACTGCGGCGCGTTGACAGGCTCGCGCCATTTATCGCCGTTGCGGTCATACACGCCGGCAAGGGTGATGGCGGGCAGGTCCGAGGGACGGCCCTCTTCGACCACGCCGCGCAGCCCCATATAGCCGTTGGCGCACAGAAAACGGTTGCCGTCCGTGACGACCTGTGAGGGATCAAACCCCTCGCGGGAGAGCTTCCAGGAATCCATGGGGGACCTCCTTGTCAAAATCCGCCCGCAGGATGCAGGCGGATCAAACGGTTTTATTTGCGGGGGATGAATTGTTCCTTGCCGGTCAGCGTCACGGGCTTGCCGTAGACGAGCACCTCCAGCGGCTCGCCCTCTGTAAGGCGGAAGCCGGTTTTGTCCGCTTCCATGCACAGGCGGATGACACGGCCGCGGTACCTTATGGAGAAGTTGAGGCATCTCCACCGCTCGGGCAGGCGCGGGGCAAAGATCAGCTTTTCGGCATCGCTGCGTAGCCCGGCAAAGCCGTACACGATGCCGCACCATGCCATGGCGATGCTGGTGATGTGCAGACCCTCGCGGGTGTTGCGGTTGTAGTTGTCCAGATCGAGACGCGTGGCGTAGCCGAAGAAGGAAACGGCCTCGTCCATCTTGTCCAGCTCCGCCGCCAGAATGGAGTGGATGGCGGGCGACAGGGAGGACTCGTGGATGGTGCGTGCCTGATAATAATCGTAGTTGATGCGCTTGATCTCCTCACTGAAGGAGGAGTTGTAGAGGTACAAAAACATCAGCACATCGGGCTGCTTGATCATGTCGGAACGATAGATGCGGTCGTAGGACCAGTGCTCGTACAGCGGGAACTCGCTGACGGGAATATCGTTGATCTCGGTATGCGGCAGATCGAAGAAGCCGTCATGCTGCTCGATCACGCCGTTTTCGGCCATGGGAATGTACATGTTGTCGGCAATGTGCTGCCACGCGATGATCTCTTCCCGGGTGAGGCCGGTCTTTTCCATGAGGGCCATGCAGGCATCGGACTGCTCGATGGCCATTTGGTTCATGACCTCGACGGCGTAGCGCAGCGTGCGCAGCCCCATGTAGTTGGTGTAGGCGTTGTTGTTGACCATCATGTGGAACTCATCGGGCCCCATGACGCCATAGAAGCCGTACTTGCCGGTGCGGCTGCTTTTTTCCACACGGCTGGCCATAAAGCGGGCAATCTGCAAAAGGATCTCGGCACCGTACTGCCACAAAAAGTCGGTATCCTCCGTGACGTGCACATAGTGCCAGATGCCGTAGGCAACGGCGGTGGAGGGCTGCAGCTGCAGGCTGGCGTGCTGCCACAGGGAGCAGGCTTCATCGCCGTTCAGGGTGGCGATGGGGTAGCAGGCTCCCTTGCAATCCAGCATTTTGGCACGCTCGATGGCCATGGGCAGCGTGTTGTAGCGATAGCGCAGCAGGTCGCGGGCGGCGGCGGGATTGTTGAACAGATAGAAGGGCAGGCAGCAGGCTTCGGTATCCCAGAAGGCGTGACCGTTGTAGGCCTCGCCCGTCAGACCCTTGGCGCCGATGTTGTGCTTCATGCTGCCGCCGTTGTAGGTCTGCGCCAGCTGGAAGGAGCAGAAGATGATGCCCTGCTGCTCGGCGGCGACCAGAGAAGCGACATCGTTTCCGGCGGGTACGATCTCGATGCAGGAGGTTTGCCAGTAGGCTTCCCAATAGGCCACCTGCGCACGGAGCGCGTCATCGGTGGAGACGGCGGCGCAGGCATCCAGGGCAGCAAGACCGTGCTGCCACAGCGTGTCGCCCTCGCTTCCGTCAAAGAGCACGACCACACGCTTGTCGATCGTGACAGATTCACGGCATTTGAGCGGAATAGTGCAGGAAAGGGCGGCAGTTTTGCCGCTCTTTTCGATGGTGACGCTGCCCGGAAGGTTCAGCAGCGCCCCGGCAAATTCCTCCTGATGGGAGGCGGTGGTGCGGCTTTGCAGCATCAAACGGCCGGTGTCGGCTTCCATCCGGGGCTCCTGCCAGAAGCACCTGCGGTAGCCCTCGTGCATGACATCAAAGGACAGGGCACTGCTGAAGGCGACTTCGCCGTCAAAATTCAGGGCTTCCATCGTGATGCGCTGATAGACGCGCTCACGGTGTACCATATCCATAAAGCGCAGGAAAGTGAGGCGCAGCTTTTTGCCGGTGGCGGTCGTCCACGTGAAGTGCCGGGTCAGGGTGCCCACACGCATATCCAGAACGCGGGTAAAATCCTCAAATTGAACCTTGCCCAGATCCAGCCTTTCGCCGTCCAGGGTGATGGTGGTCATCAGCCATTCGGCAGAGGGCACCATAAAATGCGTTTTATCGATGATGCCCTTGTAGGAGAGGCTGAGCTGCTCCATATCAAATACGCCGTTGGTGTAGGCGCCGCGGAGGCTGTCCACGCTGCCGCCTTCATCAAAGCAGCCGCGTACGCCCTGTGTTTCGTTGCCCAAAGAGAAAACCGACTCGCTCACGCGGGAATAGGCGGGATCGAAACCGTCTTCGATGATCTTCCACGGGTCGACCGCAAAGTAAATATCCGCTACCTTTGCCATAAATACCTCTTTCGTTTATTGGGGGCTCAGCCCTTGATACCGACGGAGACGGCGTTCTCGGTCAGCTGCTTCTGGAAGATGAAGAACAGAATGATGGGCGGGATCATGGAAAAGACCACGGAGCGCATCATGGTATCGGCGTTGACGGTCTGCTCGGTGGAGAAAACAAACAGGCGCACCATGACCGTCTGCAGCTGTCCGCCGCGCAGCACCAGATAGGGCAGCAGGAAGTCGGACCAGGCGGCGTTGACGGCAAAGATGGCAATGACCGTGCAGATGGGCTTGGACAGGGGCAGCACGATGCCGAAGAAGGTTTGCAGCTGGTTGGCGCCGTCGATGCGCGCGGCCTCGATGATGGAATGGGGCAGCGACTCAAAGAACTGGATGAACAGCACCACATACATGGCGTTGGCGCCAAAGGACAGCCACAGCGGCAGGAAGGAGTTGCCCAGCCCCAGCTTTTGAATGTTCATAAACAGGGGCACGATGCTGATGGTGGTGGGCAGCAGCAGCGACAGCATGACCAGCTTTTTGACCACGCCGTAGCCCTTGGGCTTCAAAATGCCCAGACCGTAGCCCAGCAGACCGTTGAACACGATGGCGCAGACAACGCTGCCGGCGACGGAAAGGAGGGAGTTCAGATAGTTTTTGGCAATGCCCAGCTGATCCCACGTGGTGGTGAACATGCCGATGTTGAAGGAGGAGGGCAGCAGGGAAGTGCTGGACACAAACTCCTTTAAGTCCTTGAAGCCCGCCAGACACACCCAGATGAGGGGAAAGAGGGCGATGACCGTCATGATCAGGCACAGGAAGAGCACGACGCCGTAAAGGACCCGGACGGAGCGGGAATGCAGATCGTAATCACGGATGACGCCGGTGCGCTGAATCTTTTTTGCCATATGCATTGCTCCTTTCTCAGTCCCAGCTGGATTCTTTGCGGTCGAAGTAGGAATGGATGAACGTCATGACCAGCAGGATGCCGGTGACGATGACGGCCACGGCGGAGGCCTTGCCGTAGTTCATGCTGCCGCCGAAGGCGTACTGCCACATCAGCTGCATCAGGGACAGGGAGGCGTTGTCGGGGCCGCCCTTGGTCAACACCATGGGCTCATACATGATCTGGAACACCGAAATGATCTGCAAAATGAGCAGCGTGCCCATCAGCTTGCGGATAGCGGGCAAAAGGATGTGCCATACGCGCTGCAGCACCGTGGCGCCGTCGATGGCGGCGGCTTCATACAATTCGGGGCTGACGCCGGCCATGCTGGCCATGTAGATGAGCGCCGTAGCGCCCGCACCCTTCCAGGTGGCAATGATGATGATGATGGGAATGACCCATTCCGCCCTGGTCAGATAGGTTTGCGGAGAGACACCGATGGAGCTGAGCAGAATGTTGAGCACACCGGATTTTTCCGCCGAGAAGAAGGACGACCAGAGTATGATGACCGCCAGACCCGGCAGCATGTTGGGCAGGTAGGCAATGGTGCGGAAGATGCCCTTGCTGCGGCGGGCCTCGCCGATGATCATGGCCAGCACCACCGGCAGCAGAAAGCCGATGATCAGCGACCAGAAGGTGTACGAGAAGGTGTTGAGCAGGGCCTGCATAAAGTCATCCTTGCCCATCACGCTGATGTAGTTGTCAAAGCCGATGTAGCGCACCAGCTCGACGTTGCGGGTCTTGTACAAGCTCATGCGTACGCTTTCAAACAATGGCTCCCACACAAAAAACAGCATCAGGATCAGGCTGGGCAGCATGATCAGCCACGCTTTGCCGTTTTCGGCAAACCGGGCGCCGCTCAGCTTTCGCGTTACCTTCGATTGGCTCATGGTCATTCCTCCGGAAAAAATCGCTTTGCTTTGAAAATGCGCCGGCGATGACACTCACCGCCGGCGCAGGTTCACACAGTCATCAATAGTCGTTGATCTCGTCGTCCAGATACTCCTGGAAGGATTCCTCGGCCTTGCGCAGGGCCTTTTCCACATCGGCGCCCTCACGGGTGATCATGCGCTGCACCACGGAGGTCAGCTCACGATACAGCTGCTGGGCAAAGACGGGCTCTTCGCTCTTGAGGGTGATGGTGCCCTCGGAGATGGAATCGAAGAAGTCGTTGTACAGACGCATATCGACATTGCAGAATTCGTCAATGACGGCCTGCTTGGCGGCGTTGTAATCCTCGTCGTTCCAGGCGCTGATGGCGGGCAGCACGGGGGCGCCGCGATCGCGCTTGGCGGCATAGTCGGCACGCATGCCGGCGATGATGGCATCATCCAGGAAGGGCAGCTTGCCCAGCACCTTCAGGTAGGCCATCAGCGCGGTGCCCTGATCGGCGGTGATGTTGGGGGCAAACATGTAGCAGGTGCCGCCGGCGAGGGCATAACGGCCCGCGGGGCCGGCGGGGAAGGGAACGAGCGCGAAGCTTTCGACGGGCAGACCCTTGTTGGCGGTGGGCTGATCGACGCAGTCATCTGCGCCGAAGTTCATGGCTGCTTCACCCGTACCTAGAGAGGTGTGGGAGCTGGCCCAGTCGGAGGTGGTGGCGTCGGCATTCAAGATATCGTACTTCCAGCGCAGGTCACGCATGTATTCCATGGCGGCAATGCACTCGGGAGAGGTGAAGTTGCACACCCAGCGGCCGTCTTCATCCTGATATTCGAGGGCGCTTTCGCCCACGCAGCCAAAGTTCCACGCGATGTTGGTGAACAGCCAGCCGCCGTAGGTCTCGCTGGCGGGGAACACCAGGCCGGCCTTGCCGGTCTTTTCACGGATGATCTGACCGTACTCGGCCAGCTCCTGCAGGGTGGTGGGATACATGGGCAGGCCGTCTTCGGTCATCAGGCCGGCCTCACGGAACAGATCGATGTTGATGTGCAGACCCAGCACATAGCCGTCGCGGGGCAGGCCGTAGATGCGGCCGTCATCGCCTGCCAGCATCTCGACATAGCTGGGGCTGAACTTATCCAGCACGCCGGCATTTTGAAGTGCCTCGGTGACATCGCCGACCAGGTGCTGGCTGATGAGCAGCTGGGGATCGGTGAAGGGGGGCTGGAAGATGCTGGGGGCCGTGCCGCCCTTGGCCATGGGCACATAGCTGCTCAGCGTGTAGGAGTAATAGTCAGGCACCAGGGTCACGTTGGGGTACTGTTTGGCCATCGTGGCCTGATAGCCCAGGAACAGGTCCTTTTCGGCCTGGGGCGCGGTATCGGCCGGCCAGTTGCCCAGGGTGATCGTGCAGTTCAGATCGGCATCGATGACCTCCTCGGCAAGGGCGCAGGGCAGGGCGGAAAGCAGCAGGGCCGCGGCAAGCAACAGAGAAACGAGCTTAACGAACCTGTTCATGGACAGACCTCCTTGAGATTCTATGGAATTAATAGGTTTAACGCTCAACCTTATCACAATTATAATAAAATCCTGCCATTTTGTCAATGCTCAAAACAAGGTCTTTTTGGATAGAGGCTGAAAAAAGCGCCTTGTCCGTCCCGAAGGACAGAGAAGGCGCGCTGAGGATGCTTTGAAATCGACTTCACTGTTACTGCAGAGGGAGCAGGCTCAGATCCAAGCGGATGACAGGGCGGCAGCCCACTTTGTTTTTATTCGCATTTTCGGAGCTGATTCTCCCGTCGGGGTAAACGAGGCTGACATAACCGTCAAAATTGCCGCCCGGGCTGCGGAGCCACCAACTGCTGCAGCCGATGCCGTTTTTGAGATTGTTGACGTTTTTGTTTTTGGTGGTGTTTCGTTCCACACCGCCCTTTACCGCCGCATCGGTGGCGATCGTCTTGCGGGCTTCGTTATCGGGGAAGTATTGGCCGGCTTCGCCGCGGCTGAGCAGCCATACATGATCCTGTGTATCGGGACCGCCGGTATAACCGGATTGGGGCGGGGTGGTGATGGTGGTCTATACCAGCGCCTGCTGCTCTTCGGGCGAGAAACAGCCCTTCAGGAAGGAGCTGTTCAGCCACGTTCTGATTTCGCTGTCTGCCCAGCCGGTGTACTTGGCGTTGCCCTTGGGATGTACAGCGGAGCTATTGCCGGAGATGACATACTTGCTGATCAGCAGGGCGATGTTGGAGGTGCTGTCATATTCCAGCACGATCCAGTCAAAGGGTTCCTTTCCGTTGGCTGTGTCGCCGTCTTTTTCATAGTGACCGAAGGTGACACTGCCGCCGACCTTGGTAAACGCCTTGGCTTGCTCCGTACGGGCGGCGATGAAGCGTTCATCCGTCATGGGCATCTGATCGGCATTGCGATAGCTGCCCAGCGCGATGAAGGCGGTATAGGCAGCACCGTATTCGCCGTTTTCCAGCAGCGCCATGGCTTTGTCATAGTCCTGATCTTTGATGGCATTCTGACACAAGGTGATCTGCAAAAGGCTGTCACGCCAGGACTGAATGGCGGTGAAGGCAGTGATGGCTTCCTCATATCGGCCGCTTTCCATGAGTGCTATGGCGGCGTCATAGGCGGCGTCATTCAAGGCAGTCTGACAAAGGGAAATCTGTGTCGCGCTGTCGCTGTAGCCGTTGAGCGCTTTGAAGGCAGATATGGCTTCGGTATATTTTCCGCTGTCCTTGAGTGCCATGGCTTCGGCATAGGCGGCATCCTTCAGGAACGTCTGACATTGGGTGATCCTGTCCGCGGCGTCGCTGTAGCCATTCGCGCCGCGGAAGCTGGTGATGGCCTCGGTATAGCTGCCCTTTTCCATCTGCATGCAGCCTGTGGCGTACTGAATCGCGGCGGCGCTGCTGCCGTAGCCGCTCATCTCCTTGAGCGCGGCAATGCCCTCCTGATACGAACCGTTTGCAATCAGCTGCAGACCGTTTGCATAACGGCGGTCGATTTCCTGCTGCAGGGTTTTTGCCAGCGTTTGACAGCTGTTGATGCGCAGCAAGGCGTCCTTGAAGAGCATGTTTTTCTGATAGTGTTCGATGGCCTTCTCGGTGGCCGAAATGCTGATCTTCAGATCATGATAAGAGCATGCGGCGGGATCGAGCAAAGCGGCGGCGGCTTCGTAGCCGCGGCCGGTATAGTACACCGCCATACTGGGGGCATCCTTGAATTCGCCCAGCATTTCCATGGTGGAAACGCACAGGTCGGTCATGCCGTTTTCACCCATGTAGATGGCTTTGGCGTAGAGTGCCATCTGGGCGGAATCGGAATAGCTCATCAGAGCTTCAAACTTGGCGGCAGCCTCAAGGTACTGCCCCTGGATCATCAACAGCTGGGCTTCGTTGTAAAGATCCTGAAGCGCATCCGCGGCGGCAAAGCCGCATACGGAAGTGAACAGCAGCATGATCAGAAGAAAGATGCAAAGCTTTTTCATGGTGGAGATCCTTTTTTGCAAAAGTGGATGCCGACAGCATCGGCAAAAGTAAATACATTATAAAAAGGATTTCGCGGCTTGTCAATCATTCGGCGGGAGGCACATGCCGCCGTGTCACTTTTTAAATTTGCGCAGGAGCCTGAGCCCGGCGCGGGCACCCTTGAACATCACGCCCTCCATTTCGGCGCTGACGTTTTCCAGCTCCTTGCGGATCTCAAGATGCTGCGGGCAGTGCGATTCGCATTTGCCGCACTTTTTGCAAAGGCTGGCGTAGCCGGGGGTGTTGCCCATCAGGGTGGTCATCAGGTATTGCGAGCGGCCGGTGTTTTTATCCACGGCGCTTTGTGCGTTGTAGGCGGAGAAGCAGCCGGGAATGTTGACGCCGGCAGGGCAGGGCATGCAGTAGTGGCAGCCGGTGCAGTGCACCTTGTAGGAATCGGCAAAGATCTGTTTGACATCCTTGTAGGCCGCCCGCTCTTCTTCACTGAGCATACCGGGTTCGGCCTGACCGGCGCAGGCAACGTTGGCTTCCAGCTGTTCCATCTCATTCATGCCGCTCAGCAGCAGCGTGACCTCGGGCAGATCCCACACCCAGCGCAGGCCCCATTCGGCGTTGCTTCTGCCGGGAACAGCCTGACGGAACTTTTCCTCTGCGGCTTTGGGCAGACCGTTGACCAGCTTGCCGCCCAGCAGCGGCTCCATGATCATGACGGGCAGCCCCTTTTGATGCGCGGCCTTCAGGCCGGTGAGGCCTGCCTGATAGTTTTCATCGGAATAGTTGAGCTGGATCTGGCAGAAATCCCAGTCATAGACCTCCAGCAGGGACAGAAAATCCTTGCAGGGGCCGTGGAAGGAGAAGCCCACCTGACGGATGACGCCGCTTTCTTTTTTTTCGCGGAGCCAGTCGAGAATGCCCCAGGAGCAAAGCTTGTTCCACTCCTGCGCATCGGGAAGCATGTGCATCAGATAATAATCGATATGGTCGGTGCGCAGGCGCTTGAGCTCCTCCTGGAAGATGCGTTCGATATCTTCTTTTTTGCGCAGCAGGATGAGCGGCAGCTTGGTGGCAATGTATACCTTGTCACGAAGGCCGTGCTTTTCCAGTGTCTGACCGAGGATGTCTTCGCTGCCGGAATAAAGGTAAGCGGTATCAAAATAGTTGATGCCCTTGTTGACGGCGGCGCAAATGAGGTTTTCCGCTTTGGCGCGGTCAAATCTGCCGCTGAAGGAGCTGACCAGGTCGCCGCCGCCGAAGCGCATGCAGCCAAAGCCGAGAACGGACAGGCGGTTGCCCGATTTGGGGTCGATTCTGTATTGCATGGAACTCTCCTTTGATTGAGCAAAATAAGGATTTTTTTACAGTGGTTCGGGGACAGGATACCATATCCCACGGGCATTTTCAATACAAAAAAGCCCGTTCCGTAAAGCAAAATGCCGGGAACGGGCAAAAACGCCGTTATGCTTTGGCGTAGGGACAGGCAACCTGATGACCGCTGCGCACCTCCTGCAGGGCGGGAGTGTTTTGGCTGCATTCGGGGCGGGCATAGGGGCAGCGCGTGTGGAACACGCAGCCGGAGGGCGGATCGATGGGCGAGGGCGGGTCGCCCTGCAGCAGGATGCGGTCGCCCCCCGCGTTGGGATCGATGGAGGGCACGGCGGAGAGCAGCGTCTGCGTGTAGGGATGCAAGGGATGCTCAAAGATCTCATCGGTGGGGGCTTCCTCCACCAGATGACCCAGATACATGACGCCCACACGGTCGGAAATATAGCGGACAACGCTCATATCGTGGGAGATGAACAGGTAGGACAGGCCCTTCTGATCGCGCAGGTCGCACAGCTGGTTGATGATCTGCGACTGGATGGAAACATCCAGCGCGGAAACGGGCTCGTCGCACACCACCACTTTGGGGCCCAGTATCAACGCGCGGGCCAGCACGATGCGCTGACGCTGACCGCCCGAAAACTCATGCGGATAGCGGTAAAAATGCTCGGTGCGCAGGCCGACCTGCGAGAGCGTTTCCATGGCAATGGCCATGCGCTCATCGGAGGTGGCGCCGATGTTGTGGATCTTGAGGATCTCCATCAGCATGCTGCCCACCCTTTGACGGGGGTCCAGCGAGGTGTAGGGATCCTGAAAAACGATCTGGATATCCTTGCGGAAGCGCAGCATCTCCTTGGCGGAAAGGTGGGTGATGTCCTCACCAAAGAGCCGCACCTTGCCGGAGGTGGGCTCCAGCAGGCGGATCAGTGTACGCCCGAGGGTGCTTTTGCCGCAGCCGCTTTCCCCCACGAGGCCGTAGGTCTCGCCCTGGCGGAGGCAAAGGCTGACGCCGTCCACCGCCTTGACGTGGTTGACCACGCGTCCCATGGCGCCGCGGACGGGAAACCAGGTGGATACATTTTCGGCTTCCAGTACAATGGGTCTTTTGCTCATGCTTCGGCTCCTTTCGCGGCGGCTTCGGGCTTCCAGCAGCGCACCTTGTGTCCCTCGGCGCCGCAGGCGTTGAGGTCGGGCATCTGCCGGTGGCAGCGCTCATCGGCATAGGGGCAGCGCGGGGCAAAGCGGCAGCCGGTGGGGATCTGATTGAGCAGCGGCACCACGCCGGGGATCATGTACAGACGGCTGCTGCGCTGACCTGTCAGACGGGGAATGGAGGCCATGAGACCGTGGGTGTAGGGGTGCAGCGGCTCAGAAAACAGCGTCTGCACATCGGCTTCTTCCACGATCTGCCCCAGATACATGACCACCACGCGGCTGCAGGTCTGCGCCACGACGGCCAGGTCATGGGTGATGAGCATGACGCCCATCTCCAGCTGGCGGTTGAGGTCCACGATCAGTTCCATGATCTGTGCCTGGATGGTCACATCCAGCGCGGTGGTGGGCTCATCGGCAATGAGCAGCTTGGGACGGCAGGCCAGGGCAATGGCGATCATGACCCTCTGCCGCATGCCGCCGGACAATTCGTGCGGATACTGGTCGACGCGTTTTTCGGGGGCGGGGATGCCGACCAGGCGCAGCATTTCGATGGCCTTCTGATAGGCCTGCTTACGGTTCATGTGCTGGTGGATGCGCAGCGGCTCCATGATCTGGTCGCTGATGCGCAGCACGGGGTTGAGCGAGGACAGCGCGTCCTGAAAGATCATTGATATTTCGGCACCGCGGATATCCTGCATTTTTTTGTAGGGAATGTCAAACAGTTCTTTGCCCTCCAGCTTGACGCTGCCGGAGTAGCGGACGGCGTATTTTTCGTCATAGAGGCGCATGACGGACTGGCTGGTCACGCTTTTGCCGCAGCCGCTTTCGCCCACGATGCCGAGGATCTCGCCCTTGCACACGTCAAAGGAGACGCCGTCGATGGCTTTGAGCAGGCCGCGGTCTGTTTTGAAGCTGGTGGTCAGCTCCCGCACCTGAAGGATCTTTTCGTTCATTTTGCTCTTCCTCCTTCTCAGCGGGCGGACAGGGGATCGAGCAGGTCACGCAGACCGTCGCCGAACAGGTTGAAGCCGAGGACGGACAGCATGGTAAACACCGCGGGGAAAATGATCATCCACCAGCCCTTATAGATGAAGGCGCGGGCTTCGTACAGCATGCCGCCCCAGCTGGGAGCGGGCGCGGGGATGCCGGCGCCGAGAAAGCTGAGGGACGCCTCGGAGATGATGGCGGAGGCAAAGCTGAAGGTCATCTGCACGATCACCTGCGAGAGGATGTTGGGCATGATGTGACGCCACAAAATGCGGGTGCGGCTCGCGCCCACGGCATCCATGGCTTCAATATAGGTCTGTTCACGCACCAGCAGCGCCTGCGAGCGGGCAATGCGCGCCACGCCGGGAATGGAAACGATGGTGAGGCTGATGATGACGTTTTGCATGTTGCTGCCCAGCACCGCCATCAGCGTGATCGCCAGCAAAATGTTGGGGATGGCCTTGAGACCGTCACAGATGCGCATCAGCAGGTTGTCCAGCTGCTTGCTGGTGGTGGCGTACAGGCCCAGCGCCATGCCCGCCAGACCGGAGATGGCACCCACCAGGAAGCCGACCGTCATGGAGATGCGGGCGCCGTAAAGCACACGGGCAAACACATCGCGTCCCATGTTGTCGGTACCGAACAGGTGGCGTATGGCGGTGGTGGGGTCGAGCGGCGCCTTGAGGCGGTCCTTGACATTGGCGGTGTAGGGATCCACGCCCAGTGCGCCGCAGATGAGCGGGGCGAGGATGGCGACCAGCAGCATCAAAAGCACGATGATGGTGCCGATGAGTGAGATCTTGTTGCGCAGAAAGCGGCGCAGCGTCAGGGAACGCTGCTCACGGGACAGGCGGCGGCGGATGCGCTTCAATTCCGCTTTATCCTGATAAGAGGCGGTATGATTCTGCATGTTTTTTCCCTCCTCCGTCAGTCATTGAGGCGGATGCGGGGATCCGCCAAGCCATAGATCAGGTCAATGATCAGGTTGATGAGCACGTTGAGCATGGCGACCAGCAGCGTGATGGCCTGTATGGTCTGGTAGTCGCGCTTTTCGATGGAATTGACCATCAAGGAGCCGATGCCGGGGATGTTGAACAATTGCTCCACCACGGCGGCGCCCGCAAGCGCGCTGATAAAGCCCTGACCGATGACCGTGATGACGGTCAGCTGCGCGTTGCGGAAGGCGTGCTTCATGACGATGCTGCGTTCCTTGACACCCTTGGAGCGGGCCATGCGGATGTAATCGCTGCCCAGTACCTCCAGCATGGAGGCTTTGGTCATGCGCATCATGTACGCGGAATGGATAAAGCCCAGCGCCAGCGCCGGCATGGTCATATAACGCAGGAAAGGTTCAAGACCGTTGCTGATATCCTTATATCCGGCGGCGGGCAGCAAATGAAAGTGGACGGCCAGCAGCAGCACCAGCCCCAGACCCATCATAAAACTGGGAAGGGAGATGCCCAGCACCGAAAAGACCGACAAAACGCCGTCCGTCAGCGTGCCGCGCTTTCGTGCCGCGATGACACCGAAGGGGATGGCAATGAGGATGGTGATCAGCTGCGAATAGATGGCCAGACAGATGGTCGGCTTGAAATGGGAGGAGATCAGCTCGCTGACCGGTCGCCCGGCGACCGCAGTGGAGGTGCCGAAATTGCCCTGCAGGCAGTGCACGATCCAGCGGCCGTACTGCATCAGCAGGGGGTCATCCAGACCCAGCTTGGTGTGCAGCGCGGCAATGTCCTCCGGGGTCGCGTCCTCACCGAGCATCATAGCGGCGGGATCACCCGGGGTCAGATGCACCAGCATAAAAATGACCACCGACACGATAAACACGGTCGGGATCAGGGAGAGCAGCCGTTTGATCACATATTTTTTCATTCAATGATCCTCCGGTCGGGATGGAATAAGCCTTTTTTGCGGGGTAAAAAAGGCGGGGACGGCCTTGGCTTCAAGAAGCAAAGCTGTCCCCGCGAAGGTTCGGGTGGATTACTTGGCCAGCTTGGCGTTCCAGAAGTTGGTGGTCAGGAACACAGTGTAGCCGGTCAGCTTGGCGCTGCAGGCAGCGGCCTGATGGAAGTGACCCATCATCAGGATGGGGCAGTAGTCGCTGTAGCAGTACTCCTGAATGTCGCACCAGATCTGGTAGGCTTCCTCACGGGTAGCGGCACCGGTCATGGCGGACATCATATCCTGCAGCTTGGCATCCTCAGACCAGCCGGCCCAGGTGGCGCCCAGGTAGCTGCGCAGGGAGGGAACGGCCACAGAGGAGAAGGTGGTGAAGAAGGCTTCGTACTTGTCATCTTCGCCGCGCAGCTGGGTCAGGGTGGAACGGTCGGTGATGGTCAGCTCGATGGTGATGCCCAGAGGAGCCACTTCCTGCTTGAGCACTTCCAGCATGTCCTCGGCATGGCCGCCCTTGGAGACCAGGATGCGCAGGGGCTTGGAAACATCCCAATCGGACTGGGCCAGCAGTTCCTTGGCCAGCTCGATGTTGTTCTGGCAGAAGTATTCCTTGCCGGCGTCGGTGTACCAGCTGGGCTGGCCGTCTTCCATGAAGCAGGGATCCAGATCGTACAGGGTGCCGTAGTTGACGGTGTTCAGGTCATCGGCATTGGCCGCGGCCTGGAAGGCCAGACGCAGGTACTTGTCGGTGTTGCGCTTGTTCCACACCAGGGTGATCTGGCCGGTCTGCTGGGAGTAGCAGGTGTACTCGTCGTTGTAGGAAACAACATCCAGATAATCGTCGGTCAGCTTGATGACGAAATCGTAATCGCCGCTCATCAGGCCGTTGAAGCGGGTGGCGGCATCCTTGACGATCCAGTACATCAGGGTCTTGGTGTAAGCGTGCTTGTAGCCCCACAGGCCGTCGATCTCGGCATCGGGGTTGCCGTAGGGAGCGTAATCATCGAAGCGGTCCAGACGGATGTACTGGTCCACAGCCCACTCGGTGAACATGTAGGGGCCGGTGCCGATGAAGGCTTCCACGGGGATGAAGCCGGTATCGGGGTTAACGGCGGCGATGGACTCTTCGGGATAGATGACGGCGGCCTGAGCGGCACCGGCCAGCATATCCAGCAGCAGGATGGCGGAGTTTTCCATCTTGATGGTCACGGTGTAGGTGTCGGCAGCCTCAAAACGGGCATCGCCCACCATCTTCTTGGCGGTGGAGAAGCAATCCAGCCAGCGGTTCAGGGAAGCGCACACGTCGGCGGAGGTCATTTCCTTGCCGTTGTGGAACTTGACGCCCTGACGCAGGACGAAGGTGTATTCGGTGCTGTCGGCGTTGACGGTGTAGCTTTCGCACAGCTCTTCGCCGATCTCGCCGTTGGCCTTGAGGGTCACCAGCTGTTCAAAAACGGTGCCGCGCAGCATGTTGCGCACGTTGACGGAAGTGTCCTTGTGCAGGTCGTAGGAAGCGCCCTGATCGTTATCGGCGATGTTGATCACATCGGCGTACTCGCCTTCGGCCATGACGGCGGAGCCGACCATGGACAGCAGCATGGCGATGACCAGCAGCAGGGTCAGAAGCTTACGCATGTTGGTAGTCCTCCCAATTGTTGAATGATTGTATGCATTGTTCGGAAAATTTCCGAACAGAGGAAAGAATATCATAATTGTCCCCGATTGTCAATGCAAAACACGAACATTCGATGGAAAAATATGCGGCTTTGGCGGCATAATGTTCATCCGCCACGGGAGATAGGCACACCTTATTCGCCTTTGTATCTGCCCGTGATGTGGATGGAATAGACCGCCATCGCAACGATGGTTTCCAGCATGACCCCGAGGATGGACAAAAGGATGAGCGCTTTGTTCTGTCCCGCGGTCAGCGGCAGACCGAGCAGAATAAAAACGATGCCGTAGGCGATGAACAGCCTGCCCACCGCCCGGTTATAGCCTTTGACGTCTTTGACTTTCGGGGCTTCCGCATTGGCCCAGAAGCCGGCGGGCTTTGAAGAAAGCAGCGCGCGCACGCCGAGGAGCATGAGAAGGCCGCCTGCCGCGGCCCACAGGACAAACGCGATCATTTTTGTTCCTCCTTCTGATATGCGTCAAATGGCGGTTGCAAATCCGTTTTCGTTCCTTTATAATAGTATCATAAAATGCATCCCGGCCGGTGCCAATTTCACAGAATATTTTTTGACGGAAGACCAAAAAGAGGATAAAATTTCATACTACCGCCTGCGTGTATCAAATGGTAAAATAACGGCATATTATTGGATGGCTGACGCGAAAAAAAGAAAAGTCACTTTTCATTTGGTACGCGCGGCAAAAAAAGGGAGAGACGTTCAATGTCGGATAATCCTAACAAGAAAAAGAAGGGCAGCTTTGCAGACCGCGTCCCCAAAGCGGTATGGATGCTCATTTCACTGGCAACCGCCCTGGTGCTGTGGACGATTTTGTCCATTCTGCCCGCCACCTCCCGCGCGTTCCCCAACGCCATCAAGGTGTTTGGCAGCATTCAGACCATGCTGAACCGCGGCAAGCTGATCGGCGATATCCTGTCCTCGCTGCGTTCTGTGTCCGTCGGTTATCTGCTGGGCTTTGTCACCGCTGTGCCCGTGGCTTTCCTGATGGCGTGGTACAAGCCCGTACGCTATGTGATCGAACCCTGGATCCAGTTTGTGCGCAACATCCCCCCGCTGGCATACGTGCCGCTGATCGTCATCGCGGCGGGCGTCGGCTTCAAGCCCCAGGTCATCGTCATCTGGATCGCCTGCTTCCTGACCATGTGCATCACCGTGTTCCAGGGCGTGATCAACGTGGATGAGACGCTGATCAAGGCCGCCCGCGTGCTGGGCGCCAAGGACCGCGACATCTTTGTCCGTGTTATCTTCCCCGCCACCACCCCCTTCATCCTGACGGCTGTGCGCCTGGGCGCCTCCGTGGCTCTGACCACCCTGATCGCCGCCGAGTCCACCGGTGCCATCGCCGGTCTGGGCATGCGCATCCGCTCGTTGAACAATACGTTTGAATCCGCCCCGATGCTGCTGTACGTCATTCTGATCGGCGTCATCGGTATCTGTGTTGAAAATCTGATCAAATTCCTGGAGAGGAGGCTGACATCATGGCAGGAGAAGCGCGAAATCTGACGCAGGACCCGCGTCCCGTGCGCGTCAAGATCGATAACGTTGTCAAAAAGTTCAACGGCCGCAACGGCGAAATGATCGCCCTCAACGGTGTGAATCTGGACATCCACGAAAACGAATTCATCTGCGTGGTCGGCCCTTCCGGCTGCGGCAAATCCACCCTGCTTAACATCATCGCGGGCCTTTTGGAGCCCACCTCCGGCAAGGTCTACTGCGATGGCAAGGAAGTGACCGGTACCGGCACCGAGCGCGGCGTGGTCTTCCAGCAGTACGCCCTCTTTCCCTGGCTGACGGTGCGTAAAAACGTCATGTTCGCGCTGGAAATGCGCGGCATCAAGGGCAAGGAAGCCAAGGAAAAGGCCATGGAATACCTGGAGATGGTCGACCTGGCCAAGTTTGCCGACAGCTATCCCAAGGAGCTGTCCGGCGGCATGAAGCAGCGCGTGGCCATCGCCCGTGCCTACGCGGCGGAGCCCGAGGTGCTGCTGATGGACGAACCCTTCGGCGCGCTCGACGCCCAGACCCGCACCCAGCTGCAGACCGAACTGTTGGAGACCTGGGAAAAGCACAACAAGACCTGCTTCTTCATCACCCACGATGTGGATGAGGCCATCATTCTGGCGCAGCGCGTCATCATCATGAGCGCCCGCCCCGGCCGCATCAAGGAGATCGTGGACATCGACATTCCCTATCCCCGCACGCAGGAAACCAAGATGACCCCCGAATTCATTGCCCTCAAGAACCACATCTGGAGCCAGGTCTATCAGGAGTACCTGGAGGTCCGCAAGTGATCACGATATTAAGCGGCCTGACCGCTTAAATAAATAAGGAGGATACCCCAATGAAAAAAATGGTAGCTCTGGCTCTGGCCCTGCTGATGCTCCTCGGCGTCGGTCTCGCTTCCGCCGAAACCCTGCAGATCGCCTACATGCCCAACTACGCCAGCCTCTGGTCCGTCGTGACCGGCATCAACAAGGGCTTCTTTGAAGAAGAAGGCCTGACCGTCAACCTGGTGGAATTCGCCGACGGCCCCACCATCATCGCCGCCATGGAATCCGGCTCCATCGATATGGGTTACATCGGACCCGGCGCCCACAAGCTGTGCATCAACGGCCGCGCCAAGATCTTCATGCTCAGCCAGCTGGGCAATGCTGACGCCGTTCTGGCCCGCAAGTCTGCCGGCATCAACACCTATGCCGATCTGAAGGGCAAGAAGGTTGGTTACGCTTCCGGTACCTCTTCCGAAATGATCCTGCAGTACGCTCTGGAAGAAGTCGGCCTGACCATGGATGACATCCAGGCTTACGAGATGGAAGCTTCCGCCCTGGTGACCGCCATGCTGTCCAAGTCCATCGACGCCTGCGCCGCCTGGTCCCCCAACACCGGCATCATGCGCGCTCAGGATTCTGACATCGAAGTGCTGTGCACCAACGTTTCCTTCGCTCACCGCAGCGTTTCTCCCGCCTCCTGGATCGTGCTGAACGGCTACTACGAAAAGAACCGTGACACTGTGGTCCGCTTCTGCCGCGCCCTGTACAAGGCCATGGATTACGGCTCCAACCCCGACAACTTCAACGACGTTGCCACCTGGGTTGCCCAGCAGTGCGGTACCGATCTGGATGTCGCTCTGTCCCAGACCGGCGATGCTGCCTGGCCCGCCAGTGCTGAGATCGTGGCCGGCGCTCAGGACGGCACCATCGAAGGCTACTACAAGGTACAGCAGGATGCTTTCATCGCCTCCGGCGCCGTGGAGAAGGAAGTGCCCGTGTCTGATTACGTGCTGTTCGACGTGATGGTCGAAGCCGCTCAGTAATCAAAAGCTGACCGAAAGACCCCGTTATTTCCGCAGCCCGGTCCCCCGGGCTGCTTTTGCGGTTGATTTCCGCATGAGGGAGTCGATCGCCCCGCGGGCGCGCTTACGCAATTTTTGAAAGAATGCGGAGACAGACCGGATGGCGGTTGGAATTATTGTATTGCTGGTGATCTCGGCGGGGATCTTGCTGTTTGCCCGCCGCGACCGGGAGACCGCGCTGATCGTCAGCATGGATCTGAGCCTGGCGGAATTCTGGTTCATGATGCTGGTCTACATCTCCAAAAAGGGTGGCTTCGGGCAATAGATCCTGCGCATGCTGTTTGGCGTGCGGCAGGTTCGTACCTGGTTTCAGTATCTGCTGTTTACGTTGGGGCGCATGGGCTATATCATGGCACTGGGACGGTATCTGTTCCCCATGCTGGCCCTGTGGCTGGCGCTGTATTACAGCCAGCGCGCCAATGTAAAACGCCGCCCGTGGCTGTACGCTCTGGCGGCGGTGCTGCCCGTCCTGTCCATGGTGGTGTATTATCCCGCGGTATTTGAGGGGCTGGTGGGCCTGAGCGGCGGCATGATCATGCTGCTGGTCAACGCTTCGCTTGCCTGGATCGTGCTGTACCTGCTGCTGGCGGTGCTGCTGCTGGTGCTGGAGCTTCACGATACCACCATGCGGTTCTACAAGCGGCAGTTTGGCGGCCGTCTGCTGATGGTCATCGGTCTGATCGCGCTCTACGCGGTCTATTGTCCGCAGGACCCGGCGCAGGTCTATCTGTTTTACCGCAACGAATACATGGGTGCGCAGCAGGGCCTGTGGTACCTGAACCCCGCCCTCAACCCCGTCATGTACGCGTTCATTTTTGTGCTGTTCATGGTGTCTGCCATCTCCGGCATCGTCTGCACGCTGCGGTATGCCCGTGACAGCATTCTGGAGGGTCAGGAAGAAAAAGCCATCCGGCGCAAGTTTGACGCCACCAGCAAGGGCGCCAGCGTGTTTGTGCACTCGGTCAAAAACCAGCTGCTGGCCAACCGCGTGCTGCTCAAAAGGATCGGCGCCGAGCTGGAGGCCGATGAGCCGGATAAGGAAACGCTGCGGCTCTATCACCGTCAGCTGGGGCAGAACAATGACTACATGATCAGCCGTATGGAGGAATTGTACCGCGGCATCCGCACCAATTCCATCTCGCTGGTGCCGTCCACTTTGGCGGATCCCTGCGCCCTGGCGGCGGAAAGGATCCGGAAAAAATACCCCGACGCCGCGGTGCAGATCGATATCCCGCAGGACATTACCGTGCTGTGCGATCACAGCCATTTTACCGAGGCGGTCTATAACCTGATGCTCAACGGCTGGGAGGCGCAGGTGATGGCCAAACGGACGGAGGCCCCTGTGCAGGTGACCGCGCGGCAGGAAAGGCTGTGGACGGTCATTGAGATCCGCGACCACGGCTACGGCATGTCCAAGGCACAAAGAAGGCATATTTTTGAGCCCTTCTGGTCCAGCAAGAACGCCAACTTCAACTGGGGCATGGGCCTGTACTACGTGCGTCAGATCGTCAAAAGCCATCTTGGTATTCTGCGGGTGGAGACCGAGCTGGGGCATGGCACGTGCTTTACGATCCAGCTGCCCAAATATGATCCAACTTCCAAATGATGTGCATCGGTCTGTAGTAAGACGGCGAGGAGGAACCATATGCCGATTCGTGTGATCATCGCAGAGGATTTTACCCTCCTCCGGGAGGATCTGGCCGAGACGCTTTCGGCGGAAGCCGATATGCAAATCGTCGGTCTGGCTTCCTGCGGCGCCGAGGCGGAGCAGCTGGCGGCGTCGACCGATTTTGATATCCTGCTGATGGATATTGAGATGGAGCATCTGAATGCCGGCGTGGAAGCCGCCGAGCACATTCTGGATGACTGCCCGGAGGCGAAGATCATTTTTCTGACGGCGCATGAAACGGATGAGCTGATCATTGAAGCCATGGGCGCGGGGGCGATCGATTACATCGTCAAGGGCTGCCCCGAGCAGGAGCTGCTGCAGCACATCCGCGCCGCTTACAACGGCAAGCCCATGATGGATGCCCGCATCCAGAACACCGTAATGAGGGAATACAGCCGCCTTCGCCGCTCCGAGCAAAGCCTGCTGTTTTTTATCAACAACGTCGCGCAGCTGACGCCGGCGGAAAGGGCGCTGGTGCGCTTTCTGCTGGATGGCTACAAGATACGTGAAATTGCCGAGGCGCGGTGTGTGGAAGTGGTGACCGTCAAGACTCAGATCAGCGGCCTTCTCAAAAAGTTCGGGTGCGGCCGCACCAAGGAGATCGTGGACATGATCCGGGAGCTTGGCGTGGAAAGACTGTTTTGAAAAAAATATCACAGAAAGGTGATGAACGGAATGGATAGAAGCTATTATCAGATTCCCGCGGAGGAACTGGGCAAAAATGCCCGTGTGCCGCTGATGGTGCTGGGGGATTCCGGCGAGGTTTTTTATGAAATGGCGCTGGAGATGATCACCGAGATCAAAAAGAACAACGAGGCCGGCAGAAGAACGGTGTTCATCTGCCCGGTGGGCCCGGTGGGACAGTATCCCATCTTTGTGCGTCTGGTCAATGAGCAGCGCGTTTCCCTCAAAAACTGCTGGTTTATCAACATGGATGAATACCTGACCGATGACCGGGAGTACATCGATCATTCGCTGCCCATTTCCTTCCATGGCTTCATGGACAGAAACGTGTATGACCGCATCGATCCCGAACTGGTGATGCCGCTCGAGCAGCGCATCTTCCCCGATCCCCGGGATCCCGGTCATATCGCGAAGGTCATTGAACAGCTGGGCGGTGTCGACATCGCCTTTGGCGGCATCGGCATCAACGGTCATCTGGCGTTCAACGAGGCGCAGGATGAACTGACGCCCGAGCAGTTTGCCGCCCTGCATACCCGCGTGCTGGAGATCAGCCGCGAGACCCGCACCGCCAACGCCATTGGCGACATGAACGGCGCCATCGACGCCATGCCCCGCCTGTGCATCACCATCGGCATGGCGGAGATCCTCGGCGCGCGCAAGGTGCGCCTGGGTGTTTTCCGCGACTGGCACCGCTCCGTGGTACGTCAGGCGGCCTACGGCGAGGTGAGCGCGCATTTCCCCGCCACGCTGCTGCAGCGTCATCCCGATGCCCGCATCTATGTCAACGCCAACGCGGCCAAACAGCCCTTCTGAGGAGGAAAACAACATGGAGCAGCTGCTGATTCGCGGCGGTCTTGTGTATACAGACGGCGCAGTGGAACAGACAGACGTGCTGTGCCGGGGCGGACGGATCGAAGCCATCGGTCATTTTGACACCGTGCCGGAAAATACCGCTGTCATTGACGCCGCCGGAAGCCGGGTCATTCCCGGTCTGATCGATGCTCACACGCACGGCGCCGTCCATGTGGATGTCAATGCCGCCGGCGCGGAGGGACTGCGCCGTCTGGCGGCCTTCTTTGCCATGCAGGGGGTCACCTCCTTTCACGTCAGCGTGCTGACGGATACGCCCGAGGTGACCGAGCAGTGCCTGCGGGATGCGCAGACGGTGATGGGGGATGACGGTCTTGGTGCGCGCCTGATGGGCGTGCATCTGGAAGGCCCTTTCCTTTCGTCACAGTATAAGGGCGCCATGCCCGAATACCTGCTTCGCGAGGGCGATGCGGCGCTGGTGCGCTCCTGGCTGCAAAAGTACCCGGGCGTGATCCGCTATATGACGGTATCCCCCGAGGTGCCCGGCGTGATCGATATGATCCGGGAACTGTCCCGGGAGGTCGTCATTTCCATCGGTCACAGCGGCGCCGATTATGATACCGCCATGGCGGCGATCAAGGCGGGCGCGCGCTGTGTGACGCATACCTTCAACGCCATGCGGCTCTTTCATCAGCATGAGCCCGCCATCATGGGCGCGGCGTTGGAAAGCGACTGCTGGTGCGAGGCCATCTGCGACGGCCGCCATCTGCATCCTGGCACGGTACGCATGCTGCTCAAGTGCAAGGGCTATGACCGCGTGATGGCGGTGACGGACAGCATCATGGCTGCCGGTCTGCCGGATGGCAAGTACAAGCTGGGCGTCAACGATGTGACGGTAAAAGATGGCGATGCCCGCCTGACCGAAACGGATGTGAGGGCCGGCTCCACGCTGACGGCGGCATAGGGGCTGCGCAACCTGCTGCGCTTTACCGGTGAGCCGCTGGAAAGGATACTGCCGATTCTGACGGCCAACCCCGCCGAGGCGATGCGGCTGGGAGGCTGCCGCGGCAGGATCAGACAGGGCTTTGATGCCGACCTGGTGCTGCTGGATGAGGCCATGGAGGTCACGGCGACCATTGTGGGCGGCAAGACCGTGTGGCAGAAGGAAAAAGCATAACCATCAGGAGACGGATGCCGGGGGCGTCCGCCTCTTTTTTTGTGTTTGCGGCGGAGGGATGATTGACAGGGTTCGGTCGGCCCGATACAATGGAATGAAAGAAGGAAGCAGCCGCGGATATCGGCGGGGAGGGCAATACATGGAAAAGGTTCGGTTGTGTCTTGGCTTGA
Source organism: Clostridia bacterium (assembly GCA_045599485.1). Classification (GTDB taxonomy): domain Bacteria; phylum Bacillota; class Clostridia; order Christensenellales; family Aristaeellaceae; genus SFMI01. The sequence goes on from JAZRWA010000009.1 coordinate 31,857, forward strand.
CCGGGGATTTTTCGCTGGATTATGCGGAACAGGTGCGGACCCTTGCGTCCATCGGCTTTGAAGGGTTCTTTTATGGCTGGGGCAGCGAGGAAGAAGCGCGGATGCTTCGCCGTGTGGGAGATGAAGAGGGCATGCTCTTTCAATCCATCCACGCGCCCTTCAAGCACATCTGCGACCTGTGGGAGGAAACGGAGAGAACACCCGAGGTCATCCGTGAGCAGATCGACTGCCTGCGGGCCTGCGCCGGGTGCGGCGTGCCGATCATGGTGGCACACACCTTCATCGGCTTTGAAAAGCATACCCCGACGCCACAGGGGCTGGCCAATTTTGAACAGATCGTGCGCGAAGCCGAAAAGCTTGGGGTGAAGATCGCCTTTGAAAACACCGAGGGCGAGGAGTATCTGGCGGCACTGATGGCGCACTTCAGGGGCAGCCCGGCTGTGGGCTTCTGCTGGGATTCCGGTCATGAAATGTGTTATAATCACAGCAGGGATATGCTGGCGCTGTACGGCGACCGTCTGATCGCCACGCACCTCAATGACAATCTGGGC
>JAZRWA010000010.1:0-8524 GCA_045599485.1 Clostridia bacterium
GAAACCATGCGTGATGTGGAACTGCACCGGGTCTACCGGCATTTCAAGGGCGATCATTATCTGGTGGAGGATGTTTGCCGTTACTCCGAAACGGGGGAGGAGCTGGTGCTCTACCGCAAACTGTATGGTGACGGCAGCCTGAGGGTACGCCCGAAGGCCATGTTTTTGCAGGAAGAGGACCGGGAAAAGTATCCGGATTGCCCGCAAAAGTATCGCTTTGAGTTGATGGAGATCGAAAGTGTCGCAGGACACTGAAAGCAGGAGGAAGGCAAGATGGAACATTATTCTGCTTACACCATGGACAAACTGCTCAGACCCGAAGGATTTGAATGCAGCTGCGGCAAGCACCATGTGGCTTCGCGGCTGCGAAAGGTGATCCTGGGCGAAAAAGCCGTAGCACAGCTGCCCTGCGCACTGCGTGCCCTGACGGACGGCATGCCTTTTGTCGTCAGCGATGAAAACACCGAAAACGCGGCGGGCGTGCTTGTCAAGCAGACGCTACGGGATGCGGGCATCCATTATGAGGAATACATTCTGCGCGGCGAGATCGTGGAGCCGGATGAATTGCGGCTGGGTCAGTTGATGATGGCTTACGGCGGCACGTGCAGCTGCATCATCGCGGTGGGCTCGGGCGTGATCAGCGACATCTGCAAGGTGTTTGCCCGTATGGCCGGTATGAAGCAGATCACGGTGGGAACGGCGCCCTCCATGGATGGCTATGCCTCCACCTGTGCCTCCATGCTCATCGGCGGTCTCAAGACCAGCCTGTATGTGCAGACGCCCGATGTGATCATTGCCGATACCGACATTTTGAAAAACGCCCCCATGCGCATGATCCAGGCGGGACTGGGCGATATGATCACCAAGTTCATCAGCCTGCCCGAATGGAAAATGGCCCACCTGCTGCATGATGAGTACTGGTGTGAGGAGACCTCCGATCTGGTGGCGCGCAGCGCGCAGATGTGCTTTGAGGCTGCGCCAAAGCTGAAGGAGCGCGATCCCGAGGCCATCCGATTGCTGATCGAGGGGCTCATTCTTTCCGGCATCGGCGTTTCCTTTGTGGGCGTCAGCGGCCCTGCTTCGGGTGGGGAGCATTATGTTTCCCACATCTGGGACATGCAGAACATGGAGCATCACCGCAAGCTGGAGCTGCACGGCATTCAAACAGGCGTGAACACGCTGGTGATGCTGAAAATGTACGCACATCTGAAAAATCGGACGCCCGACCGGGAAAAGGCGATGCATTTTGCCGCAAACTTTGACCGCGGACAGTGGGAAAAGGATCTGCGGCGGCTGTTTGGCGCGGGCGCGCAAAAGGCTTTGGAAAATGAAGAAAAAGCGGGCAAGCATGATCCTGTGAAGCACGCAAAGCAGCTGGAGCGCATCCTTGCCTGCTGGCCCGAAGTGCCCGACATGATCCGGCAGATGCCCTCTGCCGAGGAGGCGGCGGCTTTGTGGGGACAGACCGGCGCGCCGACGACACACACGGCGCTTGGATTTACCGACGCGCAGCTGCTGGATGCCTTTGTCATGAGCCCCGAGATCCGCGACCGTTATGTGGGCACGCGCCTGTGCTGGGATCTGGGAGAGATCGAAGCGGCGAAGGGCTGGATTCTGGAATAAACAAATAAGGAAGCCCCATGAAGGGACTTCCTTTTTGATTGCCTGTATCAGAGCTTTTTGCGGTAGTTGCCGCCGGGCAGAATGGTGCGTACGCCGCCGGTCGGATCGGGAACATCGCCCTTGTAGCGGGGGATGATGTGCATATGGCAGTGGAATACGGTCTGACCGCCGGCCTCGCGGCAGTTGAGACCGATGTTGTAGCCGTCCGGATGAAACGAATCATCCAACAGGGCTTTGGCTTCGAAGGCCAGCTGCTTCATGGCCACCAGCTCTTCATCGGTCAGGTCAAAGAAGGTTTCGGCGTGGCGGCGGGGGATGACCAACACATGCCCGCGGCTGACGGGAAAGGAATCGTAAAAAGCGATGGCCAGTTCGTTTTTCAGCAGCGCTTCACCGCTTGCGACTTTATCACAGAAAATGCAAGTGCTCATGCAAGATGCTCCTTTCATTTTGAATCATCATATACCCATAGACAGCATTTTGTCAAACGGCTTTGCCGAGATACTTGTCAGATTTTGATTTTTGTATTATAATGCCTTTCGCTTCGGAGGTTTTGATTGAAATGAAAGATCTGTCAACACGCGGAAAGCGGCTGGAAGCGCTGCGCATCGCCTTTCCGCACACCATCCCCATCATGGCGGGATATCTTTTTTTGGGTTTTGCTCACGGCATCCTGATGGCGCAGGACGGTTTCAGCTTTCTGTGGCCCATGGGCATGGCGGTGACGGTCTTTGGCGGCTCGATGGAATACTACGCGGCGGAAGAACTGCTGCATGTGTTTGCGCCACTGTCCATGCTGATGATGGTCTTTATCATCCAGTCCAGGCACCTGTTTTACGGCATTGCCATGCTGGAAAAATACAAACACATGGGCAATAAGCGCTTTTATCTGATCTTTGGTCTGACGGACGAGACCTTTTCGGTCAACAGCTCCTTGGAGCTGCCCCTGACGGCGGACCGCGGGTGGGTCTGCTTTTTTGTCACGCTGCTGGACCACTGCTATTGGGTGACGGGCTGCACGGTGGGCGGCCTGTTTGGCACCGTGCTGATGAATGCCGTGCCCGGGATGAATCAATACACCACAGGACTGGATTTTGTCATGACGGCGCTGTTTGCCGTGATTTTGCTGGAGCAGCTGCTGAAGGAAAAGAAGCATTACACCGCCCTGATCGGCGCGGGCGCTTCGCTGGGGTGCCTGATCGCGTTTGGCGCTTCCACCTTCATGGTGCCGGCCATGGTGTGCATTCTGGCACTGCTGACGGTCTTCCGTGCTCCCTTGGAAAAGGCAGGTGGTCTGGAATGACGCTGACTGAACAGCTGATCACGGTGTTGATCTGTGTCATCGGCACCATGGCAACGCGCTTTTTGCCGTTTATTCTGTTTTCCTCCAAGCGCCCGACGCCGCGCTATGTGCAGTATCTGGGCAAGGCGCTGCCCGCGGCCATTTACGCCATGCTGGTGGTGTACTGCCTGAAAAACGTCAGCATCCTCGGCGGCAGTCACGGCCTGCCGGAGCTGATCGCTCTTGCGGCGGTGGTGGGGCTGCATCTGTGGAAGCGCAACACCATCCTTTCCATCGCGGTGGGCACAGTGATCTATATGGTACTGGTGCAGCTGGTGTTTGTGTAAAGCTATTCAACAAAAAAGACCCGGCCAGGAAGTGAAACCCGGTCGGGTCTTGCTTATGGTATCAGGCGGCGGGGGCGGCAATGATCTTGAGTTCCACGGTCATGTCGAGGTATTCGCCCTCTGCCAGTTCGTTGATGTATTCCGCGGTCAGGATGTTTTCGCTGCGGTACACCTTGACGGCAAGGACATCACCGGCATTGTAGGAGGAGAGCAGGTTGACCAGCTCGGTGCTGCTGGCCACGATGGTGCCGTCCACTTCCACGATGATGTCGCCTTCCTGAATGCCGGCGGCCTCGGCGGGAGAACCGGCGTCCACCGACTTGACATAGGCGCCGTTGGGCAGCATGCCCTGGGCCACCGCGCTGTTGCTGCTGGACAGGGTGGTGACGGTAATGCCCATGCGGGGCTTATCGGCGGTGTCGTCAGCCACGGTGTTCTTTTCACTGTCCTCGGTCGTGGTGATCTTGGCGGGGTCATACAGACGCAGCGCTTCCTCCACCAGGGGCTTGGCCACGTTGATCGGGATGCACATGCCGATGTTATCCACATCCGCGGAGGAATACCAGGAGGTGGTGTACTTCATGGACGGAATGCCCATCAGCTGGCCGAGCACGTTGAACATGCCGCCGCCGGAGTTGCCGCTGTTGATGGCGGCATCCACCTGGATCATGGAATTGCTGATCGTGGTCTTGCGGCCGTACTTATCGGTGCTGCGGGATTCCACGTTGCGCTCCAGGGAGGAGACGATGCCCACGGTGGTGGAACGGAAGAAATCAGCGCCCAGAGGGTTGCCGATCACGATGGCCCATTCACCCACCTGCAGGCTGTCGCTGTCACCCATGGGGGCGGCGGGCAGCTTGCAATCGGGGGCAAGCAGCACGGCGATGTCTTTCTCTTCGCTGTAAACAATGACCTCGGCAGCATACTCTTTTTCGCCGTCCCACACGGTGACACGGGAGGCGCCCTCGACCACATGATAGTTGGTCAGGATGTGGCCATAGGCGGTGATGACGGTGCCGCTGCCGGTGCCGTACAGCTTTTCGGTGCGGTTGGAATCGCCGCCGCCGTAGCCATAGCCGAAACCGTAGCCGAAGCCGTAACCGAAGCTGTTGGGATAATTGGAGACCATCTGATAATTACGGACCAGGACAACGCTGTCCTTCACGGCGGCGACTGCGGAGGTGAAGGGGCTGCTGATCTGGGAAGCGTCGGTGGTGGTGTTGATGATGCTGCCGATCTCTTCATCGGTCAGCGTGGTGCCGGAAGCATGGATGCAGGCACTCATGGCAAGGGACAGGGTCAGGACAAGGACGAGGATCACGGTGAGTCTTTTGCGGGTCATTTTTATTTCTCCTTTCGGGTTTAAATTTCAGACAGGAATGATGTTCTTTCCCGAACACAATGACATCATAACGCCGAATTATTACCTTTGCATGAACAGAATATGAATTTGCACACATTTCTTGCGATTTCGATAACGGAATGTTACAATGTGGACAAGAAGGAGCTTTTTCAGTGATGATGACGGACAGACTGTATTATGAGAACGCGTATCTGACGGAGTTTGATGCCGTGGTGGCGGAAATCAAAGGTGACAGGGCAGCACTGGACCGCTCGACCTTCTATCCGCTGTCCGGGGGGCAGCTGTGCGATACCGGCCGCCTTGTATGGGAGGGCGGCGAAGCCGACGTGACCGATGTGACGGTGGAAAACGGCGTCGTGTGGCACCAATTGAGCATACTGCCGCCTGTGGGCACGAAGGTAAAGGGTCAGATCGACTGGCAACAGCGCTTTGAGTACATGCAGCAGCATGCGGCGGATCATATGATCGCCGGAGCGGCGTGGCAGCAGCTGGAGGGTGTGACCATCGGCCTGCACATGGGCAAGGAAGTGAGCAGCATTGATATGACGCTGCCGGGCGGACGCACACGCATCACTCCCGAGGAAATGAAGCAGCTGGAAGAGACTGTGAATGAACGTGTGCAGCACAGTGATCCCATCCGCTGCTGGTTCCCTTCGGCGGAAGAACTGGAGACACTGCCTCTGCGCAAAAAACCCACGGTGACGGAGCATATCCGCGTGGTGGCGATGGGGGATTATGAAATGGTGGCTTGCGGCGGCACGCACCCCCGCACGACCGGCGAGATCGGACCGATCCACATCCTCTCCTGTGTGCCGGCGCGCGGCAACATGCGCGTGACCTTTGTGGCGGGCATGCGGGCGGTGAAATATCTGCGAAAAGCGGCGGACTGTGCCGCAAAACTGTGCACAGCTTTGTCGGCAGACCTGGATACGGCGGAGGAGAGCCTGCGGCACGAGCGTGACACACGGGCATAGAGTGATAAGCATCTGCGGGAGCTGCTGACGGCGGCGGCGGTGGAAAAGGCACAGGCCGGCGCTGTGACGACGCCGAAGGGGCAGGTGTGCGCGGTGCATATTCCTTTTGCGGACCGGGATATTTTGCAGCGGACGGCGGTACGGCTGATTGCGGACGAACAGACCGCGGTGCTGCTCAGCTGCCCGCAGGGGGAAGGACGTGCGCTGGTATTTGCCCGCGGCAAAGCGTTTCCGGCGGATATGGCGGCGTTGCTGCGAGCCTCGGGCGCGCGGGGCGGCGGCAAGCCGGATATGGCGCAGGGCTCCGCGGCAGACGGCGCGGCGGAGAAGAACGCGTACGAGAAGCTTACCGCGATCTGAAGTTTTTGGGGCGATCATGCTTTCAGCGCCTGATAGCATGATTCACTCCAAACCCCACCCGAGAAAGAGTAAAATCTTACATAAAAACACCCTTACACGATCGTTGGACGTTCGCCGTCAACCGTGTAAGGGTGTATTTGTTTAGAGTCCTACAGGGCCATGAAAGGCCATGTGCAAAAATATCAAACCGTGGTAGGATGATCTTCCTGCATCGCGGCGAAAAACTGCTTTTTTCGGAAGACTTGTAAACCATGCTTTTGGCTTCAAAAAGCGTGGCTTCCAAAGACCTTCGAAATGTCGTTACTCCTTGCAGCCGGCGTACTTGTCGCGCGCGGTGTAGGTGGTGTGCAGCAGGTGGTGCGCCTTATGGCCGCCGATCTCGCCCAGATACTCGCTGTAGAGCACCTTGAGCTCTTCGTTGTCCTGGCTCTTGCGGCGGGCCTTGCCGGCATCCTCGGCGTACAGCGCCTTGGCACGCTCGGCCGCCACATTGACCTCGGCACGGACCACGGACTTGACGATGGGCTGACCACCGCCGTTGACGCAGCCGCCGGGGCAGCACATCATTTCGATGAAATCATACTGCTTTTCGCCATTGCGGATGCTGTCCAGCAGCTTCTGGGCGTTGTCGGTGCCATGGGCCACGGCAGCGCGCAGCTTCAGGGAGCCCAGATCGATCTCGGCTTCCTTGATGCCTTCCAGGCCGCGCACAGCGGTGAAGTTGACATCGGCCAGTTCCTTGCCGGTGATGGCTTCGTAGGCATAGCGCAGAGCGGCTTCCATGACGCCGCCGGTGGCACCGAAGATGACGCCGGCGCCGGTGCTTTCGCCCAGCACACTGTCAAATTCCTCATCGGGCAGGTTGGCAAAGTCAATGCCGGCTTCGCGGATCATGTGGGCCAGCTCACGGGTGGTCAGCACTTCATCCACATCGGGGGCGCCATTGGCAGCCAGTTCGGGACGGCGGGCTTCAAACTTCTTGGCGGTGCAGGGCATGATGGAAACAACCTTCATATCCGCAACATCCAGGCCGGCCTTTTCGGCATAATAGCTCTTGATGACAGCGCCCAGCATTTCGTGGGGGCTCTTGCAGGAAGACAGGTTGGGGATAAAGTCGGCATCGTAGGTCTCGCAGTACTTGACCCAGCCGGGGGAGCAGGAGGTGATCAGGGGCAGGGCGCCGCCATTCTTGATGCGGGTCACCAGCTCGGTGGCCTCCTCCAGAATGGTCAGGTCGGCGGCAAAGTCGGTGTCGAATACCTTTTCGAAGCCGAGGCGGCGCAGGGCGGCCACCATCTTGCCGGTCACAGGGGTGCCCATGGGCATACCGAACTCTTCACCCAGCGCGGCGCGCACGGCGGGAGCGGTCTGCACAAAGACCTTCTTGCCGGAGGCCATCATGTTTTCGACGTTCTTGATGCCATCCTTTTCCTTGAGGGCGCCGACGGGGCAGGCGGCAATGCACTGACCGCAGCCCACGCAGCCGGTCTGGCTGAGCTTGAGGCCCCAGGGAGAGGCGATCTGCGTTTTGAAGCCGCGGCCGATGGCGCCGATGACGCCCACATGCTGCTGCTGATGGCAGGCGGCCACGCAGCGGCGGCACAGCACGCACTTGTTGTTGTTGCGTACTACGCAGGGGGAAGCGTCATCCACCTCGTACTGGTTGGCAACGCCGGCGAAATAGTTTTCATCGTCGATGCCCAGATCGCGGCACAGATCCTGCAGCTCGCAGTTGTTGTTGCGGGAGCAGGAAAGGCACTTGCGGTCATGGATGGAGAGCAGAAGCTTCAGCACGTTGCGGCGCGCGGCACGCACGGCGGGGGTGTTGGTCTTGACCACCATGCCCTCGCTGACGGGATATACGCAGGCGGCCTGCAGAGCGCGGGCACCTACATCCACCAGACAGATGCGGCAGGCACCGATCTGGTTGATATCCTTCAGGTAGCAGAGGGTGGGGATATGAATGTGAGCGGCACGGGCAGCGTCCAGCACGGTGCTGCCGGCGGGGACGGACACCTGTACGCCGTCAATGATCAGGTTAATCAATTTTTCCATTCTGTTATCCTCCTTGGCATCACTGACGGGAAATGGCGCCGAACTTGCACTTTTCGACGCAGGAACCGCAGCGGACGCACTTGGCGGGGTCGATCACATGCGGCTTTCTCACTTCGCCCTGGATGGCGTTGGTGGGGCAGTTGCGGGCGCAGGCGGTGCAGCCGCGGCACTTATCGGCATCAATCTTGTACTGCATCAGGGCACGGCAATGATGCGCCGGGCAGCGATGCTCACGGATGTGGGCTTCGTACTCATCACGGAAGAAGCGCAGCGTGCTCAGCACGGGGTTGGGAGCCGTCTGGCCCAGACCGCACAGGGAGGCGGACTTGATGGTGGTGGCCAGCTCTTCCAGACGCTCGATATCGCCTTCCTGACCCTGACCGTTGACGATGCGGTCCAGGATCTCCAGCATGCGGCGGGTACCCACACGGCAGGGGGTGCACTTGCCGCAGCTCTCATCCACGGTGAACTCCAGGAAGAAGCGGGCGATGTCGACCATGCAGTCGTCCTCGTCCAGAAC
>JAZRWA010000011.1:0-22856 GCA_045599485.1 Clostridia bacterium
AACGGCCGGAGTCGGGTATGCCCGACTCCGGCTGTTTTGAAAGAGGGAGCGATCGATGGTTAAATACACAGATCTTGAATATCTGCGGATGAGAAAGGGAAAACGGATCGGCCTGAAGCTGCTTAATTTTCTCTGTGCCATTCCGGGAAAAATAGCCGCCTTCTTCCTGATGCTTTTTGCCGGCATCAAACAGGCGGCTTTGAAAATCGCGAATGAAATCCGTGACATCGGAGTGGGGTTTGTCGCGGGGGATTGGAAGACCAAGGTCTCGTATCTGGTGATGGGCTTTGGCTGCTTTGCCCGCGGACAGATTCTGCGCGGTATCTTGTTCCTGTTGTTTGAAGTCGTCTTCATTGGGTACATGGTACTGTACGGAAGCTATTATCTGGGCATGATGCCTTCCCTTGGCAAACAGGGTCCCACCACCGAGAAGGTGGCTAGCGGCCTTCGCGGTACAGCGACGGTGACCATCTATCATGACAATTCCTTCCGCATCCTGCTCTACAGCGTGCTGACCATCTTCTTCATCATTGCGTTCATCTATACATGGCGTGTGAATGTGAAGCAGAACATCACGGCGGAGCGCATTCTCAAGAGCGGCAAGAAGCTCAAGAGCGGCAAGGAAGACCTGCGCTCACTGGTCGATGATCAGTTCCACAAAACGCTGCTGGCGCTGCCCATGACGGGCATTCTGGTGTTTACTGTGCTGCCCATCATATTTATGATCCTGGTGGCATTTACCAACTATTGCGGTGCCAACAACGGCTATACCAACAATCTGTTCCATTGGGTGGGGCTGGATAACTTCAATACCATGCTCAACTGGACCAGCGGTTCCTCCTCTTATGCCGCGACATTCGGTGAGGTGCTTGTATGGACGCTGATCTGGGCGTTCTTTGCGACCTTCACCAACTATTTCCTGGGTATGATGGTGGCCATGGCCATCAACAAAAAAGGCATCCGTTTCAAAAAGGGCTGGCGCACCGTGCTGGTGATGACGGTTGCTATTCCGCAGTTTATTTCGCTGCTTTATGTTTCCAAGATGTTTGCCAACAACGGCATTGTCAACGGTCTGTTGATGGATCTGGGCATCATTGATATGGATCATCTGCTGCCGTTCTGGACCGATCCCACCTGGGCCCGCATCACCGTCATTATCATCAACATCTGGATCGGTATTCCGTATCTGATGCTGATCACTACCGGCATCCTGATGAATATTCCCGCCGATCTGTATGAGTCGGCCCGTATTGACGGCGCCAGCGGCTGGCAGCAGTATTCCAAAATCACGCTGCCATACATGCTGTTTGTGACCGGTCCCTATCTGCTGACCAGCTTCACCGGCAATATGAACAACTTCAATGTGATCTATTTGCTGACGGGCGGCGCCCCGACAAATAACCTGTCCACGGCTCCCGGCACGGTGGGTTATACCGACCTGCTGATTACCTGGCTGTTCAAGATCACGCAGGGTGCGGAGGCCAACTATTACCTGGCGTCGGTGGTTGGTATTCTGGTGTTCCTGGTTGTGGCAGTGATCTCGCTGGTGGTCTACAACCTGCTGCCGTCCATCAAGAATGAGGAGGATTTCCAGTAATGAGTGAGAATACTGTGATGGCTCACAAGAAGCACATGGGCCTGAAAACCTCCCGCAGAATCAGCAATACCGCCATTTATGTGCTGTTGGCGGTCATCTCCGTGGTCTGGCTGGTTCCCTTTGTCTGTATTCTGCTGCAATCCTTCCGTGTGGAAAACACCATGCCGGTCGGCTATGTGATTCCCAAACGCTGGGGCATCGATAACTATCTCAGGCTTTTCCAGACGGATTTTCCCAAATGGTATCTGAACACCTTCATCATTGCTCTGGTTTCCGCTGTTCTTCAGACGTTCATCGTGCTGTGCATGAGCTATGCCCTGAGCCGTTTCCGCTTCAAGGGCCGTAAGCTGCTGATGCGCTTCATGCTGATTCTGGGCATGTTCCCGGGCATGCTGACGATGATCATTCTCTACCGCGTGCTGGCCGATCTGGGTATGACGCAGGCCAATGCCGTGCCCGGCCTGATCCTGGTGTACGTTGCGTCTTCGGGCATGGGCTATTATGTGTCCAAGGGTTTCTTTGACACCATTCCCAAATCCTTGGATGAGGCGGCTCGCGTGGACGGTGCTACGCGCTTCCAGGTGCTCAAAAAGATCATTCTTCCCCTGTCCAAGCCCATCGTCATTTATACCATTCTGACGGCTTTTATGAGCCCCTGGGGCGATTTTGTCTTTGCCCAGTATGTTTCCATGGGTACCAGTGCCGGCAAAAACGTGGCAGTCGGTATGTACGGATGGCTGAACAAGGATCAGATCGCCAACAATTACACGCTCTTCTGCGCCGGCGGTGTGCTGGTGGCTATTCCTGTCACGGTGCTGTTCCTGTGCCTGCAGAAATATTATGTCGAGGGTGTAACCGGCGGCGCCGTCAAGGGTTGACGGACAACAAGAAAGGAGAATCAATATGGCAAGTGTTAAGCTGACAGGCGTCAAGAAGATATATGATAACAAAGTGGTCGCTGTACACGACTTTAACCTGGATATCAAGGACAAAGAGTTTGTGGTATTCGTCGGCCCTTCCGGCTGCGGCAAATCCACCACGCTGCGTATGGTGGCCGGTCTGGAAGATATCAGCGAGGGCACGGTGGAAATTGACGGTGAAGTGGTCAATGACCTGCAGCCCAAGGACCGCGATATCGCCATGGTCTTCCAGAATTACGCGCTCTATCCCCATATGACGGTGTATGACAACATTGCCTTCTCCCTGCGGCTGAAGAAGATGCCGGAGGATGAGATTTACGAAAAGGTGACCAACGCCGCTGAAATTCTGGGCATCACCGATTATCTGACGCGCAAGCCCCGTGCCCTGTCGGGCGGTCAGCGTCAGCGTGTTGCCATTGGCCGTGCTATGGTGCGCAATTCCAAGGTCTTTTTGATGGATGAGCCGCTGAGCAACCTGGACGCCAAGCTGCGCAATCAGATGCGTGCAGAGATCATTCTGCTGCGTCAGAAGCTGAACACCACGTTCATCTATGTGACGCATGACCAGACCGAAGCCATGACGCTGGGTGACCGTATTGTCATCATGCAGGATGGTTACATCGAGCAGGTCGGTACGCCGACGGAAGTGTTTGAAATGCCCCGCAACATTTTTGTGGCGGAGTTCATCGGCGCGCCCAAGATGAACATGATCCCCACCAAGCTGACCCGCAGCGGCGACGGTTATACCGTCAGCCCCTTCGGCGCCAAGCTGCCTGTGGATGGGGAAAAGCAGGAGATGCTGCTCAAAGCCGATGTCGGCAGCCGGGAGATCATCCTCGGCGTGCGCCCGGAGCACATTGTGCTGGCGGACGGTGCTTCCGAAAGCAGCATTCCCTGTACCCTTGAGGTCAACGAAATGATGGGCAGCGAATTGCATCTGCATGTGTATACGGAGGATGGCACCCGTCTTATCGTGCGTGTTCCCACACTGAACCTGACCAGTGCACAGCGTTCCGGTCTGGTCGCGGGAGCGAAGCTGTACATTACCTTCAGCGGCAAGGTGATGCATTTCTTCGATGCCGAAAGCAAACTGAACCTTTGCTGTGCGGAGTAACAGTCGCTGTTCCACAAACCGATCCATAAATTGTAAGCGCCCGGGCTAACGGAAGGCCCGGGCGCTTAAGTTATAAAGAAAAAACAAAAAAGAAGTGATCTCCCGATCACTTCTTTGGTCTGGGTGGAGAGATTTGAACTCTCGACCTCTTGAACCCCATTCAAGCACGCTACCAAGCTGCGCTACACCCAGATCCTCAATCGCTTCCTCAGGAATCTGTTTGACTCCCCTGAAGCAAGAAGAATTATAGCAGAAAGGAGGGGGAATGTCAAGCACTATTTTTTGTTTTTTTCTCTTTTTTCATCTCTTTGCTTTATTGATTTTGCATGACCATTTAAAACGATATGAAAGATGCCGTTTGTCCGAAATATATTCGTGAAAGACTGGCACTCCTTTTACAACTGTGGTATAATAGTACGGTTTTGAAAAATCAAAATGCAAAAGAAGGCATTATGTTGAAAGCAATTGAAAAGCTGATGTGTGTGCGGGACGGGAATGGCAACCTGCTTACCGCAAGTGAATCGGCCTCTCTGTATAAACAAAACTTGCATATCGCCTGGCCGTCTATCGTGGAAGGGGCTCTGATGAGCATCATCAGTTCTGTGGATACTGCCATGGTGGGAACGCTGGGCACAACTGCCATTGCTGCGGTAGGTCTCACAAGCCAGCCGCGTATGATCCTGCTGGTGATTCTGCAGGCGTTGTGCGTGGGTACCACCGCTATCTGTGCCAGACGAAAAGGTGCAAACAACCACGAGGGCGCCAATAATTGCCTCAATCAATCACTGGCGTTGGCTACGGCACTGGGTGTTATCATGATATTGCTGGGTTACTTCGGTGCAGGTTTCCTGATGAATCTTGCCGGTGCGAATGAAGATACCTTGGAACTGAGCACCGCTTACTTCAAGATCATTGCTCTTGGATTGATGTTCAACAGCTGGTCGCTTTGCATCTGCGCGGCACTCAAGGCCATTGGCGAAACGCGGATCACCATGGTGACCAATATCACGGCCAATCTGGTGAATGTGTGTCTCAACTATCTGCTGATCGGCGGACATTTCGGTTTCCCGGCACTGGGGGTTCGCGGAGCAGCCATAGCCACCGTATCGGGTACCTGCGTTTCCTGTCTCATTGCTATCTTCTTCGTCTGCCGTAAAAACGGTTATTATCATTTGAAGTTGCCGAAGTTTGATAAAGAGACGTTGAAAAGCCTTATGAACGTGGGCAGTGGATCGGTATTGGAATCGGCCTGCCTGCGCATCGGCTTTTTCATCAATGCCAAACTGGTGGCAGCTGCCGGAACTGTGGTGTTTGCCGCGTATCAGATCACCTCACAGGTGACAACACTGTCCTTCACGCTGGGGGATGGCGTGGCTGTGGCCGGGACATCGCTGGTAGGACAAAGCCTCGGCGCTAAACGCAAGGAACTGGCATATGCACACGCGATGATCTGCAAAAAGATCGGTCTTGTCATCTCCACGCTGCTGATGGTGGTCATCTTTATCCTGAGCCGCCCGCTTGCGTTGCTGTTTACTACGGATGAGATCGTGATCCGCATGGTGACGGTTTCCTTCTGGGTGTGCAATCTTGGCATGATCCCGCAGAACGGCCGTGTGGTATACTCCGGCTGCCTCCGCGGTGCCGGCGATGTGCGCTATGTGGCAGTCTGCGCGCTGCTCAGCGTCACCATTCTGCGCCCCATTCTGACCTATGCTTTCTGTATCCCGCTGGAACAGATGTATCCCGGCTATTATCTGGCTGCAACCGGTCCGTGGATCGCCTATGTTGTCGATGCCTTTGTGCGTCAGACGCTTCTGGGCAAACGTATCCGTCAGAAAAAGTGGCTGGACAAAAAACTGGCATAATAAAAAAGTCCGCGAAAGCGGACTTTTTTGATGTTTGCTTATTCGGCCTTCAGGCGGGCAAGCTCTGCTTCAATGTCATTGCGGTTGCGGTAATTGAGGGGGGCAAAGCGGCCTTCCAGGGAACGCTCCAGCTTTTCAATGGCGGCGGCTTTATCGCCGGCTTCCAGATCGTAACGGGACAGGAACCAAAGCGTATCTACTTGCGTATCCTTGATTTCGATGGCCTTTTTGAAATACGGCAGGGCTTTTTCGGGATCATGCAGGGCACGATAGTAGGTCTGTCCCACATTGTCGAGCAGTACAGGGTCCTCATCGTCGTATTCAAGGGCATTCAGACAAAACTCCAGGGCCTTTTCAGGCGCGACGGTGTCAATATACATATAGCCGAGCGCCGTATAGGTGTTGCTCATGGGGCACTTCTGATGCACACGCTCCATCAGCTTCATGGCCTCGTCCTTTTCACCCAACAGCCACTGCGCCACGGCAAAATAGGTCAGCAGATCGCTGCGGCTGTTGGCATTCAGGTCGGGTGCTTTCTGCGCCTTGACAAGGATCTCCTTGACCTTGAGCAGGTTTTCCCGGCCGCCTTCACGGAGCAGCAGAATGGACCATGGAATCAGATAGAAGGAAAGGATCAGTCCGCGGTCATAATACCTTTGATAATCGGCTTTGGCCCCCTCCAGATCGCCCTTGCGCTGCTTGGCGACTGAAGCACGTACCCTGAAAGTATCTCCGAATGCCATTGTAATGTCCTCCTTGTAACGGTTGATCAAGTGCTGTGACGAGAACAGGTGCTCAACAGGCGTTGATAACGCCGTGTCAGATCGGCAAAAAGCAAATCGTTTTTTGCGGTAGAAGGAAGATCGGTCATATAGATGAGGGCCGATCGTACAGTCGCAGCGGCGGCTGCAGGATCATGAAAGCGATGCTCTTGCAGTTTGGCCAGCGCGATATAGGGTTCTGCCCCGCCTTGATGCGCACGGATCATCAGCTGCCAAAGACTTGCGGCTTTCTGCCACTCGCCCTCCTTCTGATAAGTGAGGGCAAGACGTGCGCGGCTGAGTGCGCTGACCGTCCCTGAATCCGCGGCCTTGTAGCATTTTCTGGCGGAGGTAAGGAGACCGCGCTTTTCATGGATACGGCCGAGTGAGTAAAGATCCTGAGCGTAATGGGCCGTTTCCGGCTGCAGATGCAAGCCGGCGAGCACGTACAGAAGTCGGGCCAGTCCGGCAATGTCCTGTGCATTATGGCGTAGAATATCTTCCAGCAGGGCGAGGTCTTTGTGCTTCAGAAAGTCAAAATAGCGCTGCGGCACAAGGGAGCCCGGCAGGTCGTCGATACGCGGCTATCCGAAAATGACCTCTTCCAGATGGGAGAGTGAACAGCGGCCGATACGCAGCTTCCACACACGGCGGGCGGTATGGATCAGGTCCGCGTGCGGAATGGCCAACGCATCAAAACGGATGCGGTTCATGGTGAAGCGGGAGTCAAGCAGCGGCATATCAAAGGATTTGCCATTGTAGGTGACCAGCAGCTGTGTGGTTTCAAGGTGCTGGCGAACGTGCTCCAAAACATACCGTTCTTCGTTGTAATCACGCATCAGGTATTGCAGTACGGTAATGCCGGTCTCATCGATATAACCGATGCCGACCAGAAAGGCCACCGTGCCTGCGCCGCCGCTCAGACCGGTCGTCTCGGTGTCGAGAAACAGAATGTGCTGACGGTCACAGTGTGATGGAAGTGTTTCATCACCTTGCATCATCCGGAGCAGCCCGTCCGATAAGTGAAAGTATTCCGCGGGCAGCGGAAAATGGCTTTCACGGATCAGGCAATCCTGCACAGCGGGAGCGTGAGAAGGGGGCTTTGCGGGCTTGGGCTGGCTGCGAAGACGGTCGTAAAGGGAGGGCATATCAGATGCCTCCGTAAAGAGACCGGGGATCGATCTCACCGATGTCGGTATCCACACGGGGCGCAAGCGTGGGCGCGGGAGTGGGATACACCTGCCATACAGCCTCCTGATAACTGACCTATTCGGGCAGATAACGGGCGGAAGCGGCTTCCAGAGCGGCGTCCTCGTCGGCAGAGGAGGCTTCAAGTATGCTCAAAACGGATTTGCCGCCGTTCATCAGATCCCGGACAGCACCGGCCAAAAGATAGGCGTTGCCGCGTTCAATGGCATATGCGGGAAGCCGGGTCATATAGTCGTAATACGTTTCGTAGGGAATGTCCAGCATGTAGACGGCGGTGGCGTGGGGGATGCCGATATAACGAATGTGCCACGGTTCAAAAGCGTAACCGGTGGCATCCTGCCATTCCGCTTTGTAGCGGACGATGTAGCCGAACCGGTGAGCATTCTCCGCAACCCACTGACCTTCCCGGGTCTTGCCAAAGTCCGAGCTGAGCGTGGGGGTATCGGAACACTGCACATCCATGGCCAGACCTGTCTGATGTTCGCTTTGTCCGGCACGCGCGACAGTTAGATTGGCCTTCTGAGCACCGACCGATGCCGCTTTACGGTTAAACAGGATCTGCTGAATTCCATAAGCACGATAGCCCGAAACAGCCAGCAGCTTCACGTTGGATTCACGGATGGCAGACATGAACATTTCCTCAAGCGCCGCGGCAGCTTCGGGCCGCATATAAATGCTGTCCTTCAGACTCTCCTTGCGGGTATCGACCTGCGGTTGGACAAGGTCTTCCGGTGCATAGCTTTTATCCAGCACGTATTTTTTGTTGACCAGCTGCAGAATGCCGCCGTTCTCCAATAGGGGCGAAAGCTCCTCGGCTTGTCCCATGGAACAAAGAAGCATCAACAGTGAAGCCAGCAGCAGAACGCGTTTAAGCATGATCACCTCATCTGAGAAATTTACTGCGGATCGAAAATGTGCGGATAACGGGAAAGCAGACGGCCGTAAGCGGCCTCGTCAAGCATGCAGCTGACCTGCGTTCCGTTATCGGTATAATCCTCATTCAGAATGCGTCCCTGGGCACGAATCTCGCTGACAACGTTGTAATCGGAGAAGGGGACCAGTACCTGTACCTTACGCTCTCCCTGACGAAGCGCGGCGGCAATGGCCGCGGTCAACGTGTCGAGCCCTTCGCCTGTCTTGGCGGAAATGCGGATGGCATTGGGCAGGGGATCAAACTCTTCCTCCGGGGCGGCGTCGCACTTGTTGAGCACATGGATGCGGGGCTGCGAGGTGGCACCAAGCTGCTCAAGCACCTGACAGACTACCTCGTACTGCGGCAGCATATCGGGGGAGGAGAAATCATTGACGATGATCAGAAGGTCGGCCAGCGCGGCTTCCTCAAGCGTGGAATGGAAAGCTTCTACCAGCTCAGTCGGCAGCTTGCGGATGAAACCGACGGTATCCACCATCAGGTATTCGCCGCCGTCAGGCAGCTGTACGTTGCGGGAGGTAGCGTCCAGCGTGGCAAACAGACGATCCTGTACATAGACATCAGCGCCGCTGACACGGTTGAGCAGGGTCGATTTGCCGGTGTTGGTATAGCCGACCAATGCAACCACGGGGATGGCGTTTTTTTCACGTGCCTTGCGGCGGAGCATGCGCTGGTTTTCCAGCTCCTGAAGTTCACGGCGCAGCTGCGTGATACGGTCACGGATACGGCGACGGTCCATTTCCAGCTTGCTTTCACCGGGACCGCGCGTACCGATGCCACCGGCCAGACGGGACAGCACCAGACCCTGACCGATCAGACGGGTGGATTGATATTTGAGCTGCGCCAGGGAGACCTGCAGGCGCCCCTCGGCGGTGCGGGCGCGCTGAGCAAAGATGTCCAGAATCAAGGCAGTGCGGTCCACCACCTTAACGCCGATGATATCTTCCAGATTGTGGGTTTGTGCGCCGGTCAGCTCATCATCCACAATGATGACATCGGCCTCCATGGCCTGCGCTGTCAGGGAAAGCTCATCGGCTTTGCCGCTGCCCACATAGGTGGCGGAATCGGGATGCGCCTTCTTTTGCAAAGAGCGGCCGATGACAACGGCGCCTGCGCTTTCAGCCAGTGCCTGCAGCTCGTTCAGCGACTCATCGGTATCAATACCCACCAGAATGGCTCGCTCGGGGGCGTCGGTCTCGTCCTTGTCCTCGCCCTGCTGTACACGGGTTTCGGACAGAAGGATCTCGTTCATCCATTCCCGCTGCGGCAAACGCTTCAGGGAGTAGATGGGGGTACAGACCGGGATGGGTTCTCCGTTCACTTTTTCGTGCAGGAAAGAAGCCTGTACGCCGGTAATATGTCCCTCCGTATCGACACCGAGGGAGCACATGCTGTCCAGCATCAGGGATTTGAGCGCTGACAGGTCAACATCCGACAGCTCGGCAGAGCCGCGCGGGTGGGTGTGAATGCAGCGGATGCGGGAAAGCTTTTTGAGGCTGCGGCGAAGGCGGATGCCGGAGAGCGGAACACTGCCCGTATCTCCGATGGTGATATCCATGATCTCACCGTCGCGGCTGATATACAGGGATATTTCTCTGTTTAAAGCGCACGAATACCTGCCCATGACCGAAGCAAGTTCGATGGGCAGGTATTCTTCAGAATCGATTGTGACATCGTACAGCGTTTCCAGCGTTTTGAGCACGCTGGTGCGTACGCCTTCGGTGTTGCCATGAATTTCCGGCATGATCTCCTCCGGTGATCAGATGACCGCTTCCGGATGCTTTTTCATATAATCCTCAACGGCGGCTTTGACGGCTTCTTCAGCCAGCAGGGAACAGTGCATTTTTACGGGCGGCAGACCGTCCAGCGCTTCGGCCACAGCGGCATTGGTCAGCTGCAGCGCTTCCTTCAGGGTCTTGCCCTTGACCATTTCGGTGGCCATGGAGCTGGTGGCAATGGCGGCACCGCAGCCGAAGGTCTTGAACTTGACATCGGTGATGATGCCGTTTTCAACCTTCAGGAACATGCGCATGATGTCGCCGCACTTGGCATTGCCGACCGTACCGACGCCGTCGGCGTTTTCAATCTCGCCCACGTTACGGGGATTGCTGAAATGATCCATTACTTTTTCGGAATACATTATTTCTGTTCCTCCATAAAGTCTTGGTAGAGGGGAGACATGGAACGCAGGGTTTCAATGATGCCGGGCAGGGTGTTCAGCACATAATCCACATCTTCCTGCGTGTTTGTATCGGACAGGGAAAGACGCAGGCTGCCGTGGGCAATGGCGTGCGGAAGACCGATGGCCAGCAGCACGTGAGAGGGGTCGAGCGAACCGGAGGTGCAGGCGGAACCGCTGGAGGCGGCAATGCCCGCCAGGTCCAGCCTCAGCAGCAGCGCTTCGCCTTCGATGAACTGTACAGAAATGTTGCAGTTGCCGGGAAGACGCTTGGTTCTGTGACCGTTCAGACGAACATAGGGCAGCGCGGTCAAACCATCGATCAGCTGGTCGCGGAGGGCGGCAATGCGTGTGTTTTTTTCTTCCAGATTCTCGGTCGCCAGCGTGATGGCTTCAGCCAAACCGACAATACCAGCAACATTTTCGGTTGCGGCACGGCGTCCGCGCTCCTGCGCGCCGCCATGCATGAAGTTTTCAAGACGCACACCCTTGCGGATGTACAGTACGCCTACGCCCTTGGGACCGTGGAACTTGTGCGCGGACAGAGAAAGCATATCGCAGCCGATCTTCTGCACATCGACCGGGATTGCACCGATGGCCTGCACGGCATCGGTGTGGAACAGCACACCATGCGCATGGGCGATGGCGGCGATCTCTTCGATGGGCTCAATGGTGCCGATCTCGTTATTGGCGGCCATAATGGAGATCAGAATGGTGTCGGGGCGGATGGCGGCTTCCACATCGGCGGGGTTGACCAGGCCGTCGGCATCCACGGGAATGTAGGTGATCTCGCATCCCTGCTTTTCAAGGTATTCGCAGGTGTGCAGAATGGCGTGATGCTCCACCGCGGAGGTGATGATGTGCTTGCCCTTCTTGCGATTGGCGAAGGCGGCACCCTTCAGGGCCCAGTTGTCACTTTCAGAACCGCCGGAGGTGAAATAAATCTCGTTGGGGGTGCAGTTGAGCACAGCGGCTACACGGCGGCGAGCTTCTTCCAGCGCTTTGCGGGCGTCACGGCCCGTAGAATGAATGCTGCTGGCGTTGCCATAGCATTCGGTGAAATAGGGCAGCATTTTTTCAACGACAGCGGGAGAGACCGCCGTAGTGGCGGCGTTATCCATATAAATACGATTCAAGTTTATTCCATCTCCTTTGAATCCAGTATATCCTGCAGGGAGAGACCGTAGAGAAGACCGTTGATCCGATCGGTCAGGTATTCCCATACTTTCTGGGTACGGCATTTGCCGGTATGCGGGCAGGAGGGTTCATCTGTGGCACAGGAGGAGAGATTGACCGGTCCCTCGGTGGCATCGAGTATCTGACCGACGCTGATTTCTGCCGGCGGGCGGGAAAGGTTATATCCGCCCAGTACGCCGCGCGTGGTAGATACCAGTCCGGCTTTACGGAGACTGCCGAGCAGCTGCTCGGTGTATTGTTCGGGCAGCAGATCCTGCGCTACGGAACGCAGCGATTGCGGGCCGTCGCCGTTCTTTTCCGCCAGATACATCATGGCCATCAAGGCGTATTTTCCCCTTGCGGAGACCTTCATAAGCCGCTCCTTTCAAATTCCGATTGATTTAATCGGAATTCGAATGGATTATAGTACAATTACGGTCAGATGTCAAGAAAGATTAGAGGGAACAGACGGTTGTTTCGGCATATTCGCTCAACAGTTCAATGACATCTGTCAGGGATTCGGTGGTCACGATGCGGGTGCGAAGACGGGCAGCACCTGGCTTGCCGTGAATATACCAACACAGGTGCTTTCTCATTTCAATCACGGCTCCGCGTTCGCCCTTCCATTCCGCCATGAGGCGGACATGGCGCACAGCAATATCCGTCAGCTGTCGGACAGTGGGGAGCATGGGAGTTTCGCCCTTGAGCGCGGAGGTGATCTGGGAAAAGATAAAGGGGTTGCCGAGCGCGCCGCGGCCGATAGCGATGCCGGCACAAGGGCAGTAATGGAGCGCGCGCAGGGCGTCATCCGCGGTGGTGATGTCACCGTTCAGCAGTACCGGCAGACGAACACTGTCGCAGAGGGCGGCAATAGCATCCCAGTCGGCCTGCCCGGAATATTGCTGGTCACGGGTGCGGCCATGCACGGTGATAAGATCGCAGCCGTTTTCCTCACAGATGTGTGCCAACTCGGGAGCGGTAATATGCTGTTCATCCCATCCAAGGCGCATTTTGACACTGAGCGGCAGGGAAGTGCTTTGTCGGACGGCTTTGATGATCTTGTCCGCCAGGGGCAGATCACGCATCAGCGCGCTGCCCGAGCCGGAGCCGGTCACCTTGGGGGCGGGGCAGCCCATGTTGATATCGATGCCGCTGAAAATGCCCATATCGGTCAGCTTTGCCGCCGCCCGGGCCATATAGCCGGGCTCATGCCCAAAGAGCTGTGCTACGGGCGGTCTTTCGTCCGGGCTGACACTGAGCAAGCAGCGGTATACCGTGGAATCGGCCGGCGCCTGTAAAAGCCCCATAGCGCTGATCATCTCGGTGGTGGTATAGTTGCACCCTTGCTCACAGCAAAGCAGCCGCATGGGCCAGTCGGTGATGCCGGCCATCGGGGCCAGCGAAAGAATCGGCTCATTCATCATTCAGCCATTCCAATACAGTCAGATCCTTGATTTTCCATTGTCCGTTTTCCTTTGTCAGCGCTACCGAGTAGCGGGCGTTGTTCCACTTTGGAACGGACCCGGTGACCGACCGACCGTCGATGGAAGGGATCGTTTCGGTAATCTGTGCGGTGGCAGTGGTGTCCCACGGCCAGCACCACACGTTGGACAGGGAGATACGGTGATCGATGCCGGTGATGTTGCAGTTTTCATAAGGGCCGCTGCCATTCTCGGCTGCTTGTACCAGCGCGTCGCGGGAAATCCAGACAGAGGAGAAATAGCGGTTTAATTCGTCACTTTTTTCCGTACGCATGACGACCTGCGCACGGCGGGCCATGCCATCCTTGATGATCACATAGATGTTGCTGGCGTTCATGGCAAAATAGAAGGTGACCGTCAGAATGCCAAGACACAATAGAACCATCAGCAGCCGTGTGGCAATATACCAGATAAAGCGACGCAGATAGCGCATACAGACACCTCCTTACTCATTTTGTATTATACCGTAAAGCAAGCTAAAAAACAAGACGACCCGGTGGAACCCGGGCCGCCTGTACAGAGACAAAGGATTATTTACCGGCGATGACCATTTCGCCCACATCCACGGAGGGACTGCCGAAGGGGCTGCCGACAAATTCCAGGTCGCTGCCGACACAGCGGATGTTTTTGAGCATGGTGTAGAAGTTGCCGGCAAGGGTGATCTGCTCCACGGCATGCCCTTTCTTGCCGTCTTCCACGGTATAGCCCTTGGACAACAGGGAGAAATCGCCGCTGAGGGGATTGGCACCGGCATGCAGACCGGAAACCTCGGTGATGACAACGCCGTTGCCGATATCCGCCATCATCTCTTCCAGCGTTTTAGTGCCCGGCTTGAAGTAGAAGTTGTAGGGGCGGATATCCACCGGCGCGGCATAACCGGCCTTACCGGCATTGCCTGTGGAGGGGACGCCGGCTTTACGGGCGGTTTTGAGATTGTGCAGCAGGGTGGTCAGCCGACCGTTTTCAATTACTGCCTTTACTTTGGTGGCAACGCCCTCGGCGTCAAAGGACTCGGTGCCGAAACCGTCCTTCATATGCGGGTCATCCATCAGGGTGACGCAGGGGGCGGCGATCATTTCGCCCTCTTTGTCTTTCAGCAGGGAAAGTCCCTTCTGCGTCATATCGGCGGAAAACACACCGCTGAAGGTCTGCAGCAGATCGGGCATGCAGCGGCGATCGATGATAACGTGATAACTGCCGCTGGGAATGGGGGAGGCGTACAGATAGAACAACGCTTCCTCGATGGCTTCGGCAGTGATCTTTTCGGCGTTCAGCTCGGAAAAGTCACGGGCGGTCTGGAAGGAGCCGCCGGTGGCGACGCGTCCCTGATCGCGGGCAACAACAGAAAGCATCGCGGCGGCATGATTGGAACGGCTGGACAGCGAAAGACCGTTGGTGTTGACCAGCGTACGGCTGCCGCTGCCCGTCATCACCATGACACGTCCGATGCTGCTGATGCGCTCATCCCCGGTGGAAAGAGCGGTCTTTTCAAGTTTCAGCAGCAATTCCAGCTTCTGTTCTTCAGTGACGTTTTCCAATGCCGGGGCATAGGTATCCGTTTCGGTGTATTCGTCCCCGACGGTATAGATCTCGGCAGGGTCATTTGATTCCACCAGTTCAGCGCTCTCCTTGACACCGCGGATGAGCTGCTCGATGGCTTCCTCGTCCATCGCTTCGGTGGAGGCGTAACCCATTTTGCCCTGATAAATGCCGCGCAGGGAAAGCCCGGCAGCGGAGGAAACGGAATAATCGCTGACCTCGCCGTCATGGGCCATGGCACGGAAGCTGTCAGAGGAGGCCTGATATACTTCGGCGGCCTCGATGCCGCGTTCCAGTGCGGTTTTCAAAAGACGATCGATAAATGCTTTCATACTGTACCTCCTCAGCATCCGCCGCCGACCGTGATGGAGCTGACACGGATCATGGGCTGACCGACATTGGTGGGAACGCTGCCGCTGATGGAACCGCACATGCCCTGAGCCATGGTCATGTTACGGCCGACGCGGTCGATGCGGGGCAGGATCTCGCTGCCGCGGCCGATCAGGGAGGCGCCGCGTACGGGATGGACGATCTTGCCGTCCTTGACCAGATACCCCTCGGCTACGGCAAAGTTGAACTCACCGGTGGCGGGGTTGACGGAGCCGCCGCCCATGCTCCTGGCATACAGACCGTCGCCCATGGTGGCGATCATTTCGGCTTCGTCATCCTGACCGGCGTCAAGATAGGTGTTGCGCATGCGGCTGGTGGGGGCAAAGGCATAGCTTTGACGGCGGGCATTGCCGGTCGGTGCCATGTTCATGCGGCGGCCGTTCAGACGGTCCACCATGTAATTCTTCAGAATGCCGTTCTCAATCAGCACAAGGCGGGTGGTGGGAGTGCCTTCGTCGTCGACATTCTCGCTGCCCCAGGCATTGGGGATGGTGCCGTCATCGATGGCGGTCACGCGGTCGCTGGCCACAAGGGTGTTCAGCTTGCCGCAAAACTCGCTGGTGCCCTGCGCCACGCTGGTCGCCTCCAGGGAGTGACCGCAGGCTTCGTGGAAAATGACGCCGCCAAAGCCGTTATCGATGACAACGGGCATGATGCCGGCAGGGCAGAGCGGCGCATGCAGCATGGTGACGGCCATTTCGGCAGCGATCTTGGCGTGGGCTTTGGGGTCAATATACTGATCGAACAGCTCGAAGCCCATCATGGCGCCGGGGGCAGAGGAACCGGATTGATTCTCGGTGCCGTTGCTGGCGGTGGCGACAATGCCCATACGGGTATAGGTGCGGGTATCGGTGGTGTACAGACCTTCGCTGTTGGCGATCCAGACGTTCTGCTCGCTGTCGTTGTAGCCGATGCGGGTCTGGACGACCTCGGGATAATCCGCCATCACACTCTGCGCCGCACGCATTTTTTCAATCTTGCGGCGGGCATCGGTCTCAGAGGGACGAAGTGCGATGGGATGGATGTTGGTGCGACTGGAAATCGCCAGCGGCAGCGCGGCGGTCAGCGTCGTCCCCTTCAGTGCGCCGGCGGCTTTTTTGGCGCAGGCGAGAAGCCCCTCGCGGGTAGTATCGTTGGTGTACACATACACGCCGCGGGTGCCCTGGTAAACGCGGACGCCCGCGCCGTGGAGACGGCCGGAGGAGACCGTTTCGATAGAGCCGGAACGCATGGTCAGGCTGTTGTTGATACGATCCTCCAGGAAGATTTCGGCGAAGTCACCGCCGGTGGAGAGGGCACAGGCTATAACGTCCTGTGCGATATGCAGGTCGAGCATAGAAACCTCCGTTTTTAATATTTTGTGGAAATGACTGCTTATCCCAGCAGCCAGCGGTCAATAGCTTCAGCGCATCCATCGTGGTCGTTATCGGCGACTACGGCGTCTGCGGCGGAGAGAACGCGGGGTATGGCATTGCCCATGGCAATTCCCATTCCCGCGGCGGAAAGGATGACCATATCGTTGTCGGCATCGCCGACGGCGATCGTGTCTTCCATCTGGATCTTCAGATGTTTGCACAGTGCTTCAAGCCCGGCGGCTTTGGAGATGCCTGCGGCAGAAAGCTCAAGCGCGGTGCTTTCGGAGTAGACGCATTGCACAGGGAGATCTTTGAGCATGGCAAGGTGCTTTTCGCGTGCTTCGGGGGTGCGGGAATAGATGTTCAGCTTGAAAGCGGGAAAATGTTCCGCGTGCCATTTTTGCTCAATATTATCGGTCAGAACGCAGATCTGGTGGAACAAAGGCCCATAAGCTTCCATGTGATATGCACAGATGTTTTCCAGCTTGTCCTTTTGAAATACGCTTTCATAAGAGAGGATATGGATGCAGACATCCAGATCATGAAAGCGACTGAAGATCTCTCTGACCGTTTCATCCGGGATCGGGACAGCGAAAATGGATTGGTTTTCCTGCCTGTCATAGACCAATGCGCCGCTGCAGGAGATGCGGTAACGTACGGAGGACAGCTGATCATCAAACACATCGATCTCACGGGGGTTGCGCCCTGTGGAAACCACTACGGCTTTATGCGCTTTTACCGCACGATCAATGGCACAAAGGGAGGAGGGAAGGATACGCTTGGAGGAATCCAGCAGCGTTCCATCCATATCGAATGCAATCAATTGATAGTGACTCATGAAGGACTCCCACATAAAAGTGTCGGCTGTTATTATAACATCTTTCGCGGCAATAGAAAAGGGAAATCCTGCGGCTCGACAAATTTCACGATAAAAGGTATAATGAGTCATCAATGATCAAGGAGGATGGGAAGATGATCAAGGAAATCTGGCTGGCCGGCGGCTGCTACTGGGGTGCGGAAAAGTTTATCTCTCAATTGAAGGGCGTGGTTTCCACCGAGGTTGGTTTTGCCAACGGTCGGGTGGAGCATCCCTCCTATGACACTGTCAAGCATACCGAGACAGGGCACGCTGAAACGGTTCATGTGCATTATGATGATGAACTGCTGCCGTTGGAAACACTGTTGGAACTTTTTTATAACATCATTGATCCGCTGTCGGTCAATCGTCAGGGCGAGGATGTGGGAACGCAGTACCGTACCGGCATTTATGCCGATAATGACGATGATCTGACCATTGCACGCACTTCCCTGGATAAATTGTCTGAAAAGCTCGGACAGCCCGTAGCGGTGGAGTGTGAGCGGCTGCAGTGCTTCTACACGGCGGAGGAATATCACCAGAAATATCTGGACAAGAATCCAGGCGGTTATTGCCATGTTTCATGGGACATGATCGATAAGGCGCGAAGCTGGCAGATGGGACAATCGACAGAGCTGAAGTGACAGGATACGGATCATCGTCTGTCATCAAAGGAATACAGAAAGCGGGACAAGCAGTGGGTGTACTGCTCTGTCCCGCTTTTTGCCTTCAGTATCCCAATTCCGTCAATGCGGTGTATTTCCTCTGATACGAGCTTGCGCGTATTTCGTCACTTTTTTCTCTGCCGGTCAGCTTCGCTTCCGCTGTTCGAATGGCTATTTACAGAACCATCATCAGCGTGCCGGCTCCAATCAGGAGGCAGCCGATCAGCGATTTGACGGTGAACTGTTCGTGCAGGAAGAGAAATGCCAGAATCAGTGTGATGACGACGCTCAATTTGTCAATGGGCACGACTTGCGAGGCTTTGCCGATCTGCAGCGCATGGTAATAGCAAAGCCAGGAAGCACCCGTGGCCAAGCCGGACAGAATGAGAAACAGCCAGCTGCGTCTGCTGATCTCTCCAAGACCGCTTTGCGCATGGGTCAGAAAGACCATGCCCCAGGACATGATGACGACCACCACGGTGCGGATGGCGGTGGCCAAAGTGGAGTTGACGCCTTCGATGCCGATCTTGGCCAGAATGGAAGTCAGCGCGGCAAACAAGGCAGAGCCGGCTGCAAACAATGCCCACATAGGAGCTCCTTTCCGATTCAAGAGGTGGATTCAAGCGCTTTTTGAATCAGTCTTTCAAAGCTTTCGGCAAACGCGCGGTCATCTGCGGCGGTCCGCCTGGCCGGTCCTTTCAGATGCGCCTTGTGAGAGGTCATTCGGGCCTTTTTGTTCAGATGACGCTGCATCAGCAAGCCGTCGATATTGTCTTTCGTATACCATTTGCCGCTTTGATGGATGGCGTATGCTTTTTTGCCAAGCGCCAGCGCCGCGACACCGTAATCCTGAGTGACCACCACATCGCCGGAATGACAGCGATTGATCAGGGCGAAGTCGACGGCATCAGCACCTGCTCCGACGGTTCGTACCTGACTATAATCCGAGTGCAGCACATGATTGGAATCGCATAACAGTATGCAGGGAATGGCGTGCTGACGCGCGATGTCTTCAGCAATTCGGATGACAGGACAGGAATCGGCGTCAATGAGAATGGTCATGTTCCTCTCCGTTTCGTATTATTCGATCGACTTTGGCTTGGATTGAAAGGGTACGTTTTGCATAACAAAAATGCTATGATGCGGCAAGGCTGAATTTCAAAATGTATTGCATTGAATGAATTCTACCAGACTATATCACGATTTCTGAAATATGTAAAGCTTTACCATAATATACAATGTAAAAATAAGAGAAATTTCTGCAATGGATGAATAATTCCATTATTGACAATTGAAAATCTGGGATGTAAAATATACATGGTGTGTAAAATGCATCCCGAAGGAGAAAACAATGAGTCAATCGATTCTGATCATTCCCAGAGAAGAAAATGAAGAAAACCAGCCGTTGCTGGTAGAAGCGGTGCATACTCCCGATGAGCTGGCCCGTATGAGCGGCGTGTGGATCGACGCGGCGGGCTCGGCGATGCTACCGGGCGGTTCCTTTATGCTCAAAGCAGCGGGACACTGGCTCTGGCTGGCCATGGAGAGCGGCTCCCTTCAGCTGACGGCGGATAAGAATACATTCCTGCTCAAGAGCGGTGATTGCTGCATGGTTCCCCCGGATAACGAAAACATCGTGATCGAAAACGTGCAGGAAGCCCGTATCCTGTGGATCATGGTGGATGGCTCCCTCAGCAGCATGTTCATGCAGCGCCTGAGCGCCCTGCCGCACCGTGCCATGAAGCAGGGAACACTGCCTTCGCAGCTGAACCTGGCGCGCCATATCGTGCAGGCAAGCGTACGTCTGGCGAGCACCGAGGAGGGCCCCAGCGCTCAATTGCAGCAGCTGCTGTGGGCCATGCTGGCTTCCCACTCCGGTCAACCCGTGGCCATGGATGCCGTGCTTTCCTATGAAATTGCCCGTGTGGTGGATGCTATGCGCAAGAACCAGTACCGTGACAGCTTTTCGTTGGCGGAAATGGCTGCCATCAGCCGTATGCCGGTGGAAACTTTCCGCAAGCGTTTTGTTTCCGAGATCGGTATGCCGCCCCAGAGCTATCAGCTGTTCTGCAAAATGGAGCGCGCCAAAACACTGCTTCAGAATGGCAGCACGGTGCGTCAGGCCGGCATTGATGTGGGCATGAGCGATCCCTATCATTTTTCCAAGACCTTCAAAAACATTGTCGGCATGAGTCCCTCCGCCTACAGCAAGACGGCACAACGTTGATGACAATGGAAAAGAACCGCCCCCTGATGACGGCGGAACAGGCACGGATGCTTTCCGCCCTGCAGCTGGCATTCATGGGGGATACAATCTGTGACCTGCTGACGCGCAGCCGGCTGATGCAGACGGACAGTCGTGTACAGCTGATGCATTCAAAGGCTGCCGGCATCGTCAATGCCCGGGCACAAGCCCTGCAGCTGGCAAGAATCATGCCGCTGCTGGAGGAAGAGGAACTGCAACTGGTAAAACGGGCACGCAATGCCCATCCGGGGCACACCGTTCCCAAAGCCGCATCCAGGGAAGAGTATATGCAGGCGACCGCTTATGAGGCATTGCTTGGGTATCTATATCTGACCGGCAATATGGACCGCGCAGCATTCCTTTATGACTGCGCAAACAAAGAAACAGAGGCATGAAATGGCGTATTTTGATGATTACAAAAAGAAGCATATGACCCGCAGCGAGCATCTTCGGGCGGACGCGGACAAGCCGGATGAGGGCCGTGAATATCGCGGTGCCCGCAAGAGCTTCCGCGGCAATGACCGCATGGACGGTTACCATAAGGATGAGCGCGGCGGCTATCGCGGTGCCGGTAAGTTCGGCGATAAAAAGAACAGCTTCGGTGAAGGCCGCAGCTATGCTGACCGCAAGGGCAGCTTCGGTACCTACGGCGAAAAGAAAGACGGTTACGGCGAGCACATGACCCGTAAGCCCTACGGCGAGCAGAGCCGCGGCGACAGAAAGTCATTCGGCGGCAATGAGCATCGTTCCTTCCGCTCCGCCGGCGACCGACCCCAGTTCAAAAAGCCCGCTCCCGCCCCCCACCGTGAAGCCGAAGCGTATATCCCCGTGGAAGAGCCCGTGGAGAACAATATCCTCACCGGCCGTAATCCCATCCGTGAAGCGCTCAAGAGCGGTCATGATATCGAAAAGCTGATGGTGGCCAAGGGTGATCTTTCCGGTACCGCGCGTGAGATCGTGGCCATGGCCCGGGAGCAGAAGGTTCCCGTACAGATGGTGGAAAGGACTCGCCTGGATGAAATCGCCAAGAATCATCAGGGCATGATCGCTTTTGCCTCCGCTTATCAGTATGCTCAGGTGGATGAGATGCTGGAACTTGCGGAAGAAAAAGGTGAGGATCCCTTCCTGATCATTCTGGACGGCGTGACTGATCCCCACAATCTCGGTGCGGTGATCCGTACCGCGGCGGCGGTGGGCGCCCACGGCGTCATCGTTCCCGAGCGTCGTGCTGTAGGTCTGACTCCCGCTGCGGTCAAGGCTTCGGCCGGCGGTGTGGAACACATCAAGGTAGCCCGTGTGACCAACCTGACCAATGAGATCAAAAAGCTCAAGAATCACGGCATCTGGCTGTACGCGGCTGCGGCGAACGGTGAATCCTTCCGCGGAGTCTCCTTCGAAGGTCCCTGCGCGCTGGTGATTGGTTCCGAGGGTGACGGTATCAGCCGTCTGGTCAAGGAGCAGTGCGACTATGTGGTGTCCATCCCGATGAAGAACCCCGAAATGGAATCCCTGAACGCCTCTGTGGCTGCCGGCATTCTGATGTACGCGGCTGCCGCGGTAAGAGAATAACAGACAGGAGAGCAGGCGGATGGCTGACGGCAAGGATAACGCGACCCCTTTTGAACAGCAGACGGATGAAGAAATTGTCCTTCTGGCTCAGCAGGGAGACGGTGAGGCCATGGCATGGCTGCTGGACAAGTACAAAAATCTGGTGCGCACCCGGGCCCATAGCTATTTTCTGGTGGGCGCCGATCATGAGGACATTGTTCAGGAGGGAATGATCGGCTTGTTTAAAGCGGTTCGGGATTATCGCAACGACAAGCAGACTTCCTTTAAAGCCTTTGCCGAGATCTGCGTAAAACGACAGATGATCACTGCCATCAAGACAGCTACCCGTCAGAAACATCTGCCTCTTAACTGCTACATTTCCCTGAACCGTCCGCTGTACGATGAAGAGTCAGACCGTACATTGATGGATGTGCTGGAGGGACAGGGAGCCAATCCCGAAGAACTGTTTATCGGCATTGAGGCCTCCAAAAAAATCCAGCACGAGATTGACCATTCTTTGTCTGAGCTGGAAAGGACCGCACTGAGCGATTTTCTGGCCGGGATGAGCTATCAGGAGATTGCCGCGCACCTTGGCCGCCACACCAAAGCCATTGACAACGCATTGCAGCGGGTCAAGAAAAAGCTTCTGGTCTGTCTGGAAGAAGGTCAGGATGGGGAAATAAAGCACAGCTGATCCGGCGGCAAAGTTTCAGTTGACAATCCGACACAAAATAGATAAAATGATTATATCCGCGAAGGCGGATATATGCGGGTGTAGTTTAATGGTAGAGCATCAGCTTCCCAAGCTGACCACGTGGGTTCGATTCCCATCACCCGCTCCAGTTAGCCGGCTGACCGGCAGCAAAAATTAGGAGGATACCCGCAATGGCTAAGCAAAAGTTTGAGCGCAACAAGCCTCACGTAAACATTGGCACCATTGGTCACGTTGACCACGGCAAGACCACCCTGACCGCCGCCATCACGATGGTGCTGGCTGCCGAAGGTCATGCGCAGAAGATGCGTTA
>JAZRWA010000012.1:0-13679 GCA_045599485.1 Clostridia bacterium
ATGGTAATGCCCGGCGATAACATCGAGATGGAAGTGACCCTGATCACCCCCATCGCCATCGAGGCCGGTCTGCGCTTCGCTATCCGTGAAGGCGGCCGCACCGTTGGTTCCGGTGCTGTGACCAAGATCGTCGAATAATCACAATCATCAAACAGGACGTGTCAAACACGTCCTGTTTTTTATGTTGTTATTCCGTATACAGGTGTGTTATAATACCTTTGATTTCGACAAGAACGGGATGAAGTTTGTTTTGGGTACGCTAACGATTCTGTTGACAGCCGTTCTGTGGAGCACCGCCGGCGTATTGGTGCAGTATGTGAAATGGAGCGCTTATGCGATCGCCAGCTTCCGCGGAATTTGTTGTCTTTTGATTCTTCTCTTGGGTCGTATGACCCTTGAAAAGAAAAGCTTCCGACAATCATTGCCGCGCTTTACAAAGCCCAACGTACTGAATGGTCTTTGCATGCTTCTGACGGGCATTCTTTATCTGCTGGCACTGAAAAACACCAGCGCGGCGAATGCCATTGTGCTGCAGTATCTGGCTCCGGCGCTGATTCTGATCTACAGCGTTCTCTTTGAAAAGATCAAACCGAAGAAATCAGACGTGATGATCACGATCATCGTTTTCCTGGGGTGTGCACTGGCTTTTTCGGGACAGCTGGACTCGGGAGGAATGTTTGGCAATGTGTTGGCGATCCTGAGTGCCTTCACTTTCGCCGGTCAGCTGATCACCAGCCGCAAAGGCGGTGTGGATTCCACAGACGGCGTGATGATCGGATCCATCTTTGCAAGCGTATTGTTTTTCCCTTTTATCCTGCAGGAAACACCCTAGACCTGTACGTGGGATAACATGCTGGCTGTGCTGGCCATCGGCGTTTTTCAGTATGGCCTGGCAAACCTTTGCTATGCCAAAGGCATCCGGAAGATATCTTCACTGCGGGCTTCATTGATCATGACACTTGAGCCCGTACTCAACCCCGTTTGGGTGTTTATCTTTATGGGAGTCAAACCGGAAATGGTTTCTGTTCTCGGACTTGTGTTTGTTGTAACCGCGCTGTGCCTGCAGGCGGTTTTGCAGAGTAAACAAAAGGAGGTTTCTCACAATGGCATTGATCAGGGCGGCGCTTAATGCCGCAAACGCGACGCTGGCGAGCCAGTGGAAAGAGTATTTTTACGCGGATGCTTTGGACGCCGAAACTTTGGCGGTCCGTGCCCGTAAGCGGGTGAAGGGCCGTTTCGGCGGCAGCCGTGTCGAGGATGATAATATCATCTCGGAGGGGTCTGTGGTGGCTGTGGCTGACGGTCAGTGCATGCTGATCGTGGACCAGGGACGAGTGGTGGAATTCTGCTCTGAGCCGGGCGAATTCGTGTTTGAACACGGCGAGCCGAGCTTTTTCTGCGGAGGCTTCGCACAGAAGTATTATCAGGCTTTGCAGGCTGCTTATGAGCGTTTCTCCTTTGGCGGACAGGCCGGACGGGATCAGCGTGTCTACTACTTCAACACCAAGGAAATTCTGGGCAACAAATACGGTACGGCCAACCCGGTGCCGTTCCGCGTGGTGGATCGCAATGTGGGTCTGGATGTAGACATTGCCATCAAATGCTTTGGTGAGTACAGCTATCGTATTGTCAACCCCATGCTGTTCTATGCCAATGTCTGCGGCAACTTTGAAGGCGCCTACACGCGTGACCGTATTGAGACTCAGCTGCGTTCTGAATTGCTGACGGCGTTGCAGCCGGCGTTTGCCAGCTTGTCGGAAGCCGGCATTCGCTACAGCACGCTGCCGGCTCATACCAATGAGATCGCCGACGCGCTCAATGATGTGCTCAGCAACAAATGGGCCGGGCTGCGTGGTATTGAGATCGTATCCTTCGGCGTTAATTCGCTCAAAGCATCCGAAGAAGATGAGCGGATGATCAAGGAACTGCAGCGGAACGCGGCTTTCCGTGATCCGGGCATGGCTGCTGCGCAGCTGGTTGGCGCGCAGGCTCAGGCCATGCAGGATGCGGCAAAGAACAGCGCAGGAGCTATGAATGGCTTCATGGGCGTCAATATGGCCTTCCAGAATGGCGGCATGAACGCGCAGAGCCTGTATCAGATGGCGCAGGACCAGCAGCGTATGTATCAGCCTGCACCTGCTCCCGCAGCTCCCACAGCCCCTGCAGCAAAACCTGTTGCCGGCAGCAGCTGGCAGTGTGCTTGCGGCGCGGTCAATACCGGAAAATTCTGTCCGGAATGCGGGGCACGCAAGCCGGCCTCTTACCGCTGTGACAAGTGCGGATGGGTCCCGCAGGATCCCGCACATCCGCCGAAGTTCTGTCCGGAATGCGGCGATCGCTTTGGTGATGAGGATATCAACGGTTAACCGAAACGTAAAAAAGGCCGAAGATTCGGCCTTTTTTGTATGCACTTGAAGTAAAAACAAAATACCGTATCCGGTTCTCAGAAACATTGCAGTGTCCGAGCCATCGCCGCCTCTTCATCGAAACCGTCCGCCTGCAGGATAAAGCTCTCCTGGGACGGATAGCCAAAGGAGAGCAGCCCCAGCAGAGACTTGGCGTTGATGGCACGGTTACCGTCCAGAATCATGACGGCGGCTTCAAAGCGGGACAGATCATGAGAGAGCAGAGAGGCCTTTTCGCGATCGAACGGCTTGAAGTTTTGCGAGGATACGGTACAGCTGATCATGGTGTTCTTCTCCTTTCGGACAGGTCAGCCGCTATATTCGGCGGCAATTTCCATAATACGGCTCAATCGATGATTGACACCGGATTTTCCCAAAGGGGTTTCCAAAAGCTGCCCCAATTGTTCCAGGGACAGGTCCGGGTGGTGGAGGCGCAGCCAGGCAACCTCCCGCAAGGCGGGACTGAGCAGGTCCATGGCATTGTGCGAAAGCAGGGTTTCAATGGCTTGCACCTGCGCGGCGGCGGCTGAAACCTGCCGTTTCATGTTGCCGGTATCACAGTTGGTAATACGTTTAACATTCTCACGCAGACTGCGCTGTGTCAACAGGTTTTCGTAGTGCAGCATGGCACGCGAAGCACCAAGCAATCCCAGCAGCGCGGAGATCTGGCCGGAGCGTTTGAGATACACCACATAACGCCCACGACGGATCATGATGCCGCTGTCATAACCGCAGACGGTCAGAATACGCGAAATGGCTTCTGCTCTCTGATCCGTGCTGCAGACAAATTCCAGATGATATCCTTTCTCGGGTGGAGTGACAAAGCCTACGCCCAGAAAAGCTCCCCGAAGAAAAGCTCGCTGGCAGCACTTGCGCGTCAGGGTGCGGCGAGGCAGGGTACGCAGCATCGTACCGTCCTATCGAAGCATGTGCAGCGCGATCATCAGTTTTTTGGAGTCTTCCACAGTTAGCTTGATGGTACAGATGCGCCGCTTGCCAAAGCGATGAGCTGTATGAAATGTAGGCTCGGGATTGAGAGAGAGGCGCTTTTTGAGCAGGATAAAAATACGCTTGGCAACGGTGATGTTCTCAGAAGAAAATGAAAAGGAAACACGTCCGCCACCGTGCAGGATCAGGGAACCGCAGCCTTGTGAGAGAGCGTTGAGCTCACTGAGCAGGCAGCAGCTTTTGTCGGTATAAATCTTGCCGAGCTCTTCCTTGACTTCGGTTGAAAAGCTCATAATTCGAAGCTTCCTTCCAGACGCACTTCGGGCTCCAGTTCAACGCCGAAGCGTTCCTTCACGGTGGCTTGCACATGGCGCATCAGGCGATAAATATCGGATGCGGTGGCACCGCCGGCGTTGATGACAAAACCGGCATGCAGGTCACTTACCTGGGCACCGCCGATCTGATAGCCTTTCAAACCGGCTTGTTCAATCAGCGCGCCGGCAAAATACCCTTCAGGACGCTTGAAGAAGGAACCGCAGCTGGGGTAACGGAGCGGCTGCTTTTGACGGCGTCGGTCGTTCAGGTCATTCATGACAGTGGCAATTGCCGCAGGGTCGCCGGGCTGAAGCTCCAGCTCCGCGGAAAGAACGACCCATTTTTTACGCATGATCTCGCTGCTGCGGTAGCCGAGACACAA
Organism: Clostridia bacterium; assembly: GCA_045599485.1. Lineage (GTDB taxonomy): Bacteria > Bacillota > Clostridia > Christensenellales > Aristaeellaceae > SFMI01. The sequence continues at coordinate 4,051 of JAZRWA010000012.1, forward strand.
TTCACTGACCGGCAGCGTCCGCACCTGACCTTCAGCAAACACGGTGACAGAACGCAACACCTGGGATATTTCGCCGCCATAGGCGCCGGCGTTCATACAAACGGCACCACCAATGCTGCCGGGGATGCCCGCGGCAAATTCCAAACCGGTGAGGGAATGCTCCAATGCGGCTTTGGAAACGGAAGAGAGCAACGCACCCGCTCCGGCTACAATGCGGTTGCCGGTGACATTGACTTCCGCCAGCGCGTGACCTGCGTGAATAACGGGGATATGCAGACCATCATCGGAAAAAACAGTGTTCGACCCGTTGCCAAGGAGAAGATAGGGCTGACCGGCTTTATCAAAAGCAGAAAGCACAGCAACCATCTGATCGATATTTTCGGGTTCGATAAACCAATCTGCATTACCGCCAACACGCATTGTGGAGTAATTGATCAGCGGTATGTTTTTTTGAACCTAAACAGGCAAGGAGGATATTACATCCAAAATTGCATATTGCATGAATTCACCGTCCATTATTGAACCAATATTAACATGTAATGGAACTTTTTGCAAGAAAAAAACGAAAAAATGACAGAAAAAAACCGTCTTCCCATACAGAAGACGGTTTTTGACGATTACAGCACGGTTTTGGTGGCGATGACATCCACACCGGTGCCGACCACATTGGCAATCAGCACATCGCCGGCGTGAATGGGAGCGTGCAGCTGCAGCTCATCGATCGCACGCATGCAAGCGTCAATCTGAACCTTCGGAATGGGGGTACGGGTCTTAAGACTTACAGGGGCATCGCTGCCGATTACGGGAGCAACAGCAGTGATCATGCGCAGGGGCTGGGTGCATTCCTGATGGGCGTAGGTTTCGCCGCGCTTGCAGGTATTGCCCTCCACCTTCGTCACAACGCCGTCGCTCAGGGTCACAGTCATACGGCAGCCCATGGGGCAGTTGATACAAGTAATCAGTTCGGTCTTTTCCATGGTTTACATTCCTCCGTGAAATCGGATGTGTATATTTTACTCTTTTCCAGCCAATTTTACAATAGCGCTGGCAAATATTTTTACATTTTTCATCAGACCGTCAATACTGATGTATTCGTTGGCCTGATGCGCCAGATCTTCGTCGTCGGGGAAGCTGGCACCGAAGGCGACGCCTTCCTCCAGAGCACGGGCATAGGTACCGCCGCCGGTGGAAAGGCACTTGGGTTCAAGACCGGTTTCCTCATTGTAGGCAGCAAGCAGACTGCGGACCAGCTCGCTGGAGGCAGGCACATAATGAGGCTCTTTGACCTCGGAAACTTCCACGGCAAATTCGGGAAGCGCGGCCTTGATATTTTTGATGATCATGTCGGGGTTGGCCATTACGGGATAGCGGATATCCAGCGTGCAGTAGACACCGTTGCTGTCGGCACGGATGATGCCCATGTTGCAGGTCAGATAGCTGCTCATGTCATCCTGAACGCCGATGCCCAGAGACTGCCCCTTGTACTCCAAGCCTACTTTCTCTGCCAGCGTGGCCAGACTGCCCTTGATGCCCATTTCCTTGAGCAGAAGCAGCATTTCGCCGTTGGCATTCAGCGCACCTTCGGGATAGGCAGCGTGACCGTTGATGCCTTCCACACTGATGGTGAGGATGCCTTCAGTTTCGGAGATGTCTGCCTTGATGTTCAGCTTTTTGGTCGCATCGCCGGCTTTTTCAGACAGCCCGTCAACAGCGAGGAGTGTGGCGGTGGCTTTTCCGGGAACAACGTTGGGACGCTCGCCGTTGTTGAAGGCAATGATCTTGAGACCGTCTGCAGGATTCAGAGCAGCACGCAGGCCCAGACGGCAGATGCCTTTTTCAATATTGATGACGGGGTAACTGGCATCGGGGCTGAAGCCGGTGCGGGGCATGACTGCAACCTGCTTGTAGTGCTCAATGTCCTGCCAATCGGTCTCTTCATCACAGCCGAGGATCATGCGAACCTTGCGCTTCAGGGGAACGCTGGCTTCCTTGACGGCTTTCATGGCGTACAGGGCGGCCAGGACAGGACCTTTGTCGTCGCTGGTGCCGCGGCCGTACATGCGACCATTCTCAATGACAGCTCCATAAGGAGGATAACGCCAGCCGTCGCCTTCGGGCACAACGTCCAGATGACCGAGGATGCCCAGTGCCTCCAGATTATCGCCTTCGCCAAGGTCAACATTGGCGGCATAGCCGTCCAGGTCTTCTACGGCAAAGCCCATTTCGCGGCAGCGTTCAAGGGCCATGTCCAGCATACGACGTACCTCGGCTCCGAAAGGAGCGCCGGGCAGGGGGGCGGCCTTCAGGGAACGAACGGAGATCCAGTTCTGAAGATCGGCGACGAGATCGTTTTTCATGGATGCGATGATGGCATCCAGCTTTTCGGAATAACTCATGCTTTTTCTCCTTTGTTATTTGAGTGATTGCAGTGCTTTTGCGATGCGGTCGACAGCTTTGATGATGTGGGATTGGGGACAGCCGAAATTGAAACGCATAAAGCCATCCCCCTAAACGGGACCGAAAGAGGTACCTTCGTTCAGAATTATACCATGATTTTTGAAAGCTTCATAGAGCTCCTTGCTGGTTTTGCCATACGACCTGAAATCCAGCCAGCACAGAGCCGTAGCTTCAATGGGGGATAGGATGACATTTGGCAGCTTCTCAGTCACCTGTTCGCGGACGATGCACCGGCTTTCGTCAAGATAAGTGAGCATTCCGTCCAGCCAGTCATCACACTGTGTATAAGCGGCAATGGCGGCGGCGCGGGCAAAGATGTTGCCGCTGGCAATACCGGCGGCATCCGCTTCATCCCTCATTTTCTGCAGCAAGTCGGGGTTGCGGCAGATGACCATCGCCTGCTGCAGACCGGGAAGGTTGAAGGCCTTGGTGGGGGCGGTCAGGGTAACGACGCAATCGTCTGCTCCCTGAAGTGAAAGCATGGGGGTGAAGAAGTTCGGCGCGTAGACAAAATCGGCATGGATCTCATCGGAGACCAGAATGGCTTTGTAACGGATGCATAGATCGAGGAGCTGCTGCAGCTCGTCGCGGCTCCATGCGCGGGAAACGGGATTGTGTGGATTGCAGAAAAGTACAAGACGGCATCCGTTTTTCAGCTGATTCTCCACGGCTTCATAGTCGATGCTGTAACGACCGCTTTCATCACGCGTCAGCGGAGCGGCGCAAAGAGCGCGGTGATTGAGCAGGATGGACATCCGGAAGGGACCGTAGAGCGGCGGCATGATGACAGCACCACTCTGCTCATCTGAAAAGCAGCGAACGGCAAGCCTCATACCGGCAATCACTGTGGGCAGCATCATCAGTTGTTCGGGCTTGACATCAAGATGATGACGCCGCTGCCAGAAAGAACAGAATGCTTCATCATCCTCAGCTGTATGTGTGGGATAACCGTAACAGGGATGTTCCGCACGCTTGCGGATGGCTTCGCTGATGGGATCGGCGCAGGGGAAATCCCAGTCTGCAACCCACATGGGGAGATCGTCATCGCTGCAGCAGGCATCCCATTTTACACAATGGGTGCCGCGGCGTTCGAGCCCCTGATCAAAGAAAGTATGATCATACTTCATGGTCGGAAGGCTCCTGTGTACACCGGATGACCCAGTAACCACCGCTTCGCTCCACGATCGTTACAGAAGTGAAAAGTGTGGAAAGATATTTGACGGCGGAAGGGGCTCCCTGCTGCTTACGGATGACAATGTAAAGAGCACCGTCATGGGAAAGGTGATCGGCACTGTCCGCAAACATTTTGTAGATCGTCTGTTTGCCGGCCCGAATCGGGGGATTGGTGATGATCAGATCAAATACGCCGGGGATGTTTTCAAAACCATCGCTCTGGACAAACTCACCGGCAACCCGATGCTCGGCTGCATTACGCTGCGACAATGACAAAGCGCGGTTGTTGATATCGGTGAAGGTCACACGGCAATCAGGATACAGCACAGAAAGACTGACACCGACCGGCCCCCATCCGCAGCCAAGGTCCAGAATGCGCCCCTGAATGCTTTCGGGAAGGGCGTTCAGCAATATATCGGTACCGGGGTCCAGTTCGCCTTTTGAGAACACACCGGCATCCGACCAGAGGGTAAAATCATGCCCGCGGAAACGATAATGCGCCTGTATGGGCTTGCTTTCACTGGAAGGGTCTTGTGTATAGTAATGATCGTTGTGATTGGCGTTCATGATGCATCTCCGTTTACGCTTTGAATCAACTGATGAAGTTCGTCAGCGGTCAGTTCACGATATTCACCGGGCTGAAGGGATTCATCCAATGTCAGCGGACCGAAGGACAGACGGCTCAACTCGGTGACTTCATGCCCGCGGGCACCAAACATGCGGCGTACCTGATGGAATTTTCCCTCGTGCACATGTACCAGCGCGGTGGAAGTTTCGTTTCCGGCCTGCAGGATTTGAAGCTTTGCCGGCAGGGTGGTAAAATCCGACAGGACGATGCCGCTTTCAAAGGCGGCGATATCCTCGGCATCCAAACGCCCCTCCACCACCGCACGGTAGCATTTCCACACATGCCGCTTGGGAGAAAGAAGACGGTGGGACAATTCTCCGTCTGTGGTAAACAGCAGGAGGCCGGAGGTATCTTTGTCGAGACGGCCAACCGGCATGCAGCCGAGGGAATACAACACTTTGGAAAGCAGATCAAACACGGTGGGCTGCTTGGGATCGCGTGCGGCGGTCAGGATGCCGCAGGGCTTGTGGAGCATGATGTGGCGGGTCGTGCGTGCATCCAGCAGTGTGCCGTTCAGCTTCAGCAAGTGACCGGGCCGCACATGAAAACCGTCATCGGTGATAATATGATCATTGATTGCGACACAGCCGCTTTTGATCAGGCTTTTGACTTGAGCCCGGGTGCCCATGGCCAAAGAGACCAGCAGCCGGTCCAGACGGCACTCTGTGTCCGCCGCAAAGGAAGAATTATTGTTCATAGGTCACCATCAGTGCCGCGTTGTGCAGCCATCGGAAAAGAAGCAGCGGCAGATACAGGAAGCAGTAACAAACAAGAAAGACCGGCACCGCGCGCGGCCCCAGCAGGCTGTTTTGAACAAACATGATCAGCATGGAAAGCTTTGTCATGGTGTCGCCGGAAAGAAGGTTCAGATATTCGGCCAGCTCGATCACGAACGGCAGGAACAGAACAACGGTTGAAAAGGCGGCAATAACAAGGTGCATCAGCCCATGCAGCACATAGGCAAAGCCATTGCGGCGGAAGATGCGGCGGGAGCGGCGAAAGGCTTCAGAAATCGTTCCAGAACGGAAAGCTGTGTAGTCCAGCGCGGAGGCAAGACGCCCGCCAAGAAGCAGTAGAAACAGGGAAAGGATCACAATGACCAGCATCAGATACTGACCGTACAGCATTTGCACGGGCTCTGACAAGAAAGGAAAAACGCGTGCCCCCATTGCAAGCGTATCCCGGCTGAAATGGCTCATGGGCAGAACAAAATAATAGCGGTAGCCCATATAACCGCAGTATGCGGCGGGACAAGCAAAAGGGAGAAAGAACAGAACACGGAATAGACCCATGAAGACGGCAGTCAGGTAGCCGGGGGCAGACGGTGCTGCGCCGAGCAGCTCGCAGGCATAGGCGTTGGTGAATGCTCGCAGTGGGTAACAGACAAAAATCAACAGCACTGCCGCGGCGGTGAGGGCCGCCTTGGTGGATATGGGCAAAAGAAAAGGCGCCAGCAGTACCGGCCAACAGGCAATGCGCAGAAGCTGCAACAGGAATACATCCATTGCATGGCCGCACATGCCGCCGGCGGCAAGGCGGAGCGGATGGAAATTTATCTTGCGCATAGACCTCCTCCTGAAAATAAGTACTATACATTATAATGGAAATGGTACTGAAAAGCAATAACACAATCGGGGTGGGCAGGATTGCAGGAAGGGACAGAAAAGGGTATAATAAACATGGAGGGATCGAGATGAAAAAAGGTTTAATGCTGCTTCTTTTTCTGATAGTGCTTTTGATGCCCTTGACCGGCATGGCTGAACTGAAAAACGGCAGTAAGGGTGCTGCTGTAACAGAGCTGCAGACAAGGCTCAACGATCTGGGCTTTTCTGTTGGCACAGTGGATGGAAAATACGGTAATAAAACCGTTCAGGCGGTAAAAGCCTTTCAGAAAGCAATGGGACTGAACGCAACCGGAAAAGCGGATGATGATACTATGGATTCCATGGCGGAGGTCTGGTATCTTGCAATGTCCACCTTGGACGCGATCGATATTTTGCAACAGAAAGAGTACTCCCCAAGCTGTGTATGGATGGAGGATGGCTGTGCTCCTTGTGCGCGGCATGCGGCGGCCATTCGCGGAAGAGAAATTGCACAGCGGAAGGATCTGCCCGAAACGCTCAAAATGATGCTGCTCAGCGCTTCCCAGATTCGCTGGCTCAATGCCATCGATGCGATGTATGACGAGTGGGAAGAACGTCTGTCGGAGGGGGAGAAGCCTATCGCCGGGCAATATAAGCAGGAGTTTTTGAATGCATTGGCGCAGAACAGAATGACATGGAATGCGGCATCCCGTGACGTGACGGTGGTCATGCGCAACGAAGCGGAATGGCTGGAAACCATGGGCGTGGACCTCTGTTTTGATCTTCACGGCATGGAACCACAAGCCGTCATGGATACACAGAAAGGAGAATAAAAAAAGCGTTTGATGATGTCAAAAGACCAAAAAACTATTGACATTATCCCCGGCTTTTTGTATAATATCAGACGCATCAATAGACTCCGCTAGCCCCGGAAACTATTGAACACCGATGAAGCATGCGACCATCATGTTTTATCACCCTGATTGTTTGATTTTTTCTCAAGGAGGAAAAACACTTGAAGACCTTTATGGCAAATGCGCAGAACGTTGTGCGCAAGTGGTATGTCGTTGATGCTGACGGCATTGCTCTTGGCCGTGTTGCGAGCCAGGTTGCAAATATTCTTCGCGGCAAGAATAAGCCTACCTATACTCCCCATGTTGATACCGGTGATTTCGTTATCATCGTGAACGCCGATAAGGCGATCCTGACCGGCAAAAAGCTGGATCAGAAGATCTATCATCATCACAGCGGTTACACCGGTGGTCTGCGCGACACCAAGTACCGTGATCTGATGGCGAACAAGCCTGAGTTTGCTCTTCGTCATGCCGTTGTCGGCATGCTGCCCAAGGGACCTCTGGGCCGTCAGATGGCCAAGGAGCTGTTTGTATACGCCGGCGCGGAGCATCCGCATGCGGCTCAGCAGCCCGAAGTGCTCGAACTGAGCAAATAATCGGAAGGAGTAAACATTCATGGCTAATGAATTCAACGCTGTCGGCCGCCGCAAGTCCGCTGTGGCCCGTGTTCGCCTGATTCCCGGCGAAGGCAAAATCACCATCAATCGTCGTGATCTCGATGCTTATTTCGGCTATGAGACCCTGAAGATGACTGTTCGTCAGCCCCTGACCATCACCAAGACCACCGGCTATGACGTGGTTGTGAACGTCAACGGCGGCGGCTTCACCGGCCAGGCCGGTGCCATCCGTCACGGCATCGCCCGTGCCCTGTGCAAGGCCGATCCCGAGCTGCGCGGTGAACTGAAGAAGGCCGGTCTGCTGACCCGCGATCCTCGCATGAAGGAACGCAAGAAGTACGGCCTGAAGGCTGCCCGTCGTGCTCCCCAGTTCAGCAAGCGCTGATTTCTGGTTGCGGCCAATATTGCTTTCAAAGAATCCGATCACTTTGGTGGTCGGGTTCTTTTTGTCTACTTTATTCCATACAAAATGAAACTAGCATCATTTGCTTGCATTTGTACCCATCTTGCGGTATGCTATGCGCGAAGGTGTGTGAGCAGGATAGAGAGGATCCTTTATCATGAGTGCGAGGAGGAATACATAATGGTATTTTCAAAAGAATATCAACGGCTTGTCTTGGATGACCTGAAAACCTACAAGGACATTGCACGCCCCGTTAAGTCGTCTATCCTGGCACGACTGCTGATCCATCAGCTGCCTCTCACGGCTCTTCATCCCAATCCCGAGGATGAGTTCTGCGATCCTGAGATTGGTCCCAACGATGGCATTATTGCGAAGTATATTGATAATTACAGTCTGCATATCAAACGAGGCGAACCACCGGTGCAGGAAAAACTCATGGTGGAGAAATTGTCCACGGGCGGATATATGCTGATCAACGGACATCACCGGTGGATGGCGGCGGCTAAGATGAAGCTGCGTACCGTGCCCGTAAAAGTGATGAACTCCATTTCCGAGGAAGAGATCTTGTCCAAGCTGAACAGTTCGGACAGGCAGATGTGCGTATCCTTCGACCTGGACGAGGTGCTGCTGACCGAATCTCGTGGCGAACTGGCCGATCATTCACTTCCCTTCCCATATGGGTCGATCTTTAAGCGGACACTGCGCAAGAATGCCGGTATACTGATCGGGGAGCTTCAGCGTTTGGGGTTTGACGTGTGGGTCTATTCCGGCAGCGGCATCTCGGTGTAGGAGATCAACCGCATTATGTCCCTGCACAAGGCGAAGGTCAACGGAATCGTCAACTCCAACCATGGCAAACAGACCAGCAGCAACCTGAAACAGGCCTTCCGTCAGAAATACAAGCTGTCGATTCACATCGACAACGAGAGTATATTGTGGGTCGATACGGTCAGCCGAGAATATGACAGTATCACCATCGCGGGTGGGGTACGCTGGGCTGACGATGCCTTTGTCAAGGTGCACAGCTTGGATGTACTGAAGCAGATCACGGAGGCGCAGGCCCATGCGTAATCAGTTTGTACCACACCCAATGCGTATCTCCTTCGATCTGGATGAAGTACTGTTCGTCCGACCGGAGACCCACAAGACAGAGCCGCCGCTGCCATTCCCACTGCGGTGCCTGTTCAAGGAACGGCTGCGGCTTGGCACACCCGAGCTTATCCATGAATTGCAGCGTCAAGGTTTTGAAGTGTGGGCATACACGTCTTCTTACCGCACCGAACGGTATATCCGCAGTTTGTTTCGTTTGTACAAGGTCCGCTTTGACAGCATTGTGAATGCGCAGCGGCACGAGCGAGAAGTGCAATCCAGACACAAGGAGCGCATGCCCAACAAGATGCCCAACTACTATCATATCTCCCTGCATGTGGATGATGAACCGGTCATCGCCGCACTCGGCAGGGAGCACGGGTTTAACGTGCACCTGATGTTTGACCAGGATGATGACTGGGCAGCGAAGATCATCGCCCGAGCGCAAAAGATTAAGAAAAACATGCGGTCGTCTGCAGGCGGCCGATGATGCGAGCAATTCCTGCGCAATGGCGATCTTTGTGTCAATACGGTGGAATATAAATCTAAATGAGGGAAAATTAACATGCGTTCGCATACAGACGGTGCTTTTTCTTAGCTGAGTACGGCCTGAAGGCTGCCCGTCGTGCTCCCCGGTTCTCCAAACGCTGATTACAAGCTGCGATGAATATTATATTTGCAGACAATCCGATCACTTTAGTGGTCGGGTTCCTTTTTTCAGATGGGCGGTTATGGAATTTGGATTGGAGTGACGGTGTTTGATATCGGCTATTTGCTTTTTCCTATCTTCTACGAAAGGATTGGCGGGATAAAGAAGATATGATA
>JAZRWA010000013.1:0-3085 GCA_045599485.1 Clostridia bacterium
ACCATGCGTATCATCGTTCCCGAGTAGTTCGAAGACAATGTGGAACTTCGTTTTGTCGATCACGACAGCAGCCCCACACTCTATCGTACCATTGGTATCACTTATCCTTCGCTGAACGGTGAAATCGCTGTCTCCGCTGTCAGCGATGCCGCTGCCGCCGCTGACTTCCTCGCTTCTGGCGTCCTTCGTCCCACCGTCACGCTGGCCATTCTTTACCCAGAGTACTTCGAGGGACAGCCTGTTCCCTATGACGCGTCCGGATTGATCGAGCAGACATCCCCTTTCCCTTCCGTCATTCAGGAAGCATTCTACTCCTTCACCGATGAGGAGGGGCATCTCTGCTGCATCTTCCCTGCTGTCTTTTACCGGGGTGATCGTTTTGCCGGCGATGCCGTCTATCTGGCCTACTACACTGTCGAACACGATCAGGGCAATTATTCCCTCTCCGCGCTGTTCATTGCCGATCAGAACATCGTTTCCATGCTGCTCAGGGAATTGTCCGATGTCATTGAGGCAGCCGACGCGGCTTACCCCTATGAAACCCTCAAAAAGGGCGACCGCGGCAACGAGGTCAAAAAGCTTCAGCAGAAACTCACCGATCTTGGTCTGTTGTAGAGCCGTATTGACGGTGACTTTGGCAGCAAGACCGAGGCCGCCCTGGCCAAGTGGCAGTACCGGCACGGGCTTGAAAACACCGGCATTGCCGATCACGCCACCCTTTCCGTTTTGTATGCCGACGAGCGGCCTTTGGCAAAATTGAAAAGCTGGATTGCTTCTCATTGACAAAAATTGTCCACAGAATGGTATCGACTGCCTTTTCTGCGCTTGACTGCAATCTGTGCGTATGGTATAATTTACTACGATATCGTCGATGGTAACAACGACGGCATTAATAATTAGAATAGGAGTCTGCAACGATGGAGAGAATCAAAACGCTGGAGACCCGCAGCATGTGCGAAAGCGCCAAGAACGGCGGCTGCGGCGAATGCCAGACCTCTTGCCAGTCCGCTTGCAAAACCAGCTGTGGCGTGGCCAATCAGCAGTGCGAGAACGCTGACAAGTAAGGGCTGAAAATAAATTGCTGCCTTAACAGGCGGCACTTTTTTTGCCTGCATATCATAAAAGAGGAGTTCCGACCCATGGTTCATCAGTATAAGCTCAATAATTTCAATATTGTCCTGGATACCTGCTCCGGCTCTGTCCACGCCGTCGATGAAGTGGCTTATGACATGATCGCACTGTACAAAGAGAAAACTGCCGATCAGATCATTGAGGCCATGCTTCAAAAGTACGGTGACCGTGAGGATGTCACGCGTGATGATCTTGAGCTGTGTCTCAGTGACATTGCCGCCCTTGAAAAAGCCGGAAAGCTGTTTACGCCGGATACCTATGCTCCCATGGCCGGAACGCTCAAGCAGCGCAGCGGTGATGTGGTCAAGGCTCTCTGCCTGCATGTGGCGCACACCTGCAACCTGAATTGCGCCTATTGCTTTGCCAGTCAGGGAAAGTATCACGGTGACAGGGCACTGATGAGCTTTGATGTCGGCAAGCAGGCCCTTGATTTTCTCGTTGCCCATTCCGGCACACGTCACAATCTGGAGGTCGACTTTTTCGGTGGCGAACCGCTGATGAACTGGGATGTGGTCAAGCGCCTTGTCGCCTATGCCCGCTCCATCGAAAAAGAAGCCGGAAAGAATTTCCGTTTTACCCTGACCACCAACGGTATGCTGATCGATGACGATGTCATTGAGTTTGCCAACCGCGAAATGTCCAACGTCGTGCTCAGTCTTGACGGCCGTAAGGAGATCCACGACCGTGTGCGTGTGGACTATAGCGGCCGCGGCAGCTATGACGCCATCGTGCCCAAGTTTCAAAAGCTGGTCGCCGCCCGTGACAATCAGCACTATTATATGCGCGGCACCTTTACCCACGCCAACCCCGACTTTACCAACGACGTATTCCACATGGCCGATCTTGGCTTTACCGAATTGAGCATGGAGCCCGTGGTCTGCGCCACCGATGATCCCGCTGCCCTTACCCCTGAGGATATTGAGCTTGTCAAGGATCAGTATGAGCTGCTGGCCAAGGATATGCTGCGCCGTAAGGAAGAAGGAAAACCCATCACCTTCTATCATTACATGATCGACCTGACCGGCGGTCCCTGCATTTACAAGCGCATCAGCGGCTGCGGGTCCGGTACCGAATACATGGCCGTCACGCCTTGGGGCGATCTGTATCCCTGTCATCAGTTTGTCGGTGAAGAAAAATTCAAGCTTGGCAACGTCTGGGACGGCGTTACCAACACCGACCTGCGCGAAGAATTCCGTGCCTGCAACGCCTATGCACGTCCCGAATGTGCCGATTGCTGGGCCAAGCTTTGGTGCTCCGGCGGTTGTGCCGCCAATGCCTATCACGCGTCCGGCAGCATCCGCGGCGTGTATGAACCCGGCTGTGAGCTTTTCCGCAAGCGCATCGAATGCGCGATCATGATGAAGGTGGCCGAAGATGCCCGCAAGGATCAAAAATGAACACACCCCTGCTTGACTTTCTAAAAAAATATTCCGACAGTGATACCGTCCGCATGCACATGCCCGGTCACAAGGGGCGTGGTGTTCTTGGTTGCGAGGCCTTTGACATCACCGAGATCAGCGGTGCCGATAATCTTTATGACGCTCACGGCATTCTGGACGAAAGTCAAAAAAATGTGGCAGAGCTTTTCGGCTCCGCCGCTTCTTTTTACAGCACCGAGGGATCGACGCTGGCCATCAAAGCCATGCTGCACCTGGCCATTATGGATCGACCGGCCGGCACACAGCCGCTGATCCTTGCCGCCCGCAACATCCACAAAGCGTTCATCTACGCCGCCGCGCTCATTGATTTTGACGTTCGTTTTGTACCGTCTTCGGACGAAAGTCTTTTTTCATGCATTCTGAAACCGGAAGATCTGGAGCGGGAACTGTCAGTCATGCCATCTCTCCCCGCCGCGGTCTATATCACCAGTCCGGATTATCTGGGCCGTCTGCAGCCCGTCCGGGCGCTTGCTGCAGTCTGTCACACGCATGGTACAAGACTGCTTGTTGATAAT
>JAZRWA010000014.1:0-8563 GCA_045599485.1 Clostridia bacterium
CGGTCCTGCAGGATTGCAAGTTTGATTGAAAAAAGCTGCTTTTTTGAAGGCTTTTTAAAGACCGCCGCCGTCAGAGCCTTTCCAGCACCGTCTGCAGCGTCTCACGGGGGGACAGGGTGTTTTCAATGGTGAGGTCGGCACACTCGGCGTAGAAGGGTTCCCGCTCCCGGGCGAGGGCTTCTACGCCCTTTTGCTGCGAGACGGGGCGTCCCTTGACAGAAAGGTCACCCAGCGGACGTGTCAGGCGGATGACACGTCCGAAGCCGCGGATGAGATCGCGGTTTTCGGGGCGCAGGACGGCACCGCCGCCCGTGGCGATGACCCGCCCGCCCGCGGTCATGAGCTCTTTGATCACTTCGGCTTCCGCATCGCGGAAGGCGGCTTCGCCCTGTGCTTGGAAGAAGGAGGGGATATCCGTGCCGATCTTTTGGACGATCTCGGCATCGGCGTCATAGAAGGGCAGGTTCAGCGCCTCGGACAGCAGACGGCCGATGGTACTTTTACCCGAGCCCGGCATGCCGATGAGTACCACGCTTCGGTGGCGGGAGAGGATATCGGCGTACATGCGGTCGATGGTCTCCCGGTCGGCGGCTTCGCCTGTCCACAGCTCATGCGCCTTGGCGGCCTGACCGCACAGCATATAAAGGCCGCCGGCACAGGGAATGCTCCGCTTTTCGGCCTGCAGAAGCAGGCGGGTGCGCGGAGGATTGTAGACCACATCCAGCACGCCCGTCAAGTGATCAAAGCCGCAAAGGTCGACGGGCTGTTCGGCAATGTGCGGCCACATGCCGACCGGCGTGGTGTTGACGATCAGGTCGGCGTCGGCATGCTTGTCAAGGAGGTTATCGTAGTTGTTTTCGCCGTGGCGGCTGATGACCACCGGGGTGCCGCCGGCCCGGAGCACGGCATCGCACACCGTATGGGACGTACCGCCGCTGCCCAGCACCAGCGTCTTTTTGCCGCAGAAAGAGATGCCGGCACGCGCCGCCATGGCTTCAAAGCCGAAAATATCGGTGTTGTCGCCCAAAATGGTGCCGTCCGCGCGGCGTACCAGCGTGTTGACGCTGCCGATGCGGCGGGCGGTTTCGGAAAGCTCGGCACAGTAGGGCATGACCGCCTGCTTGTAGGGGATGGTGACGTTGCAGCCGTCCCAGTCCGGGGAGTGCATCCAGCCCTCCAGCTCCTCGGGCAAAAGATCCTTCAGGGCGTAATCTGCGCAGCCCAGCGCGGCGTGCAGGGCGGGGCTCCAGCTGTGCCCCAGCGGATGCCCGATCAGAAACTGACGATGATGCATGGCGTTTCCTTTCAAAAAGAAAAAGCAGTGAAGTAACAAAAAAGCGGTTCTATTATACAATAAAGGCGGCAGGCTTTCAATCGGAGATTGGAGGGGAGCGGCGCGGAAGGACAGGAAAAGGGGAGAAGCATGCTTTTTGAAAAGCGTACCTCTCCCCCTGAAGGAATATTATCTTGTTACTGCGCGGCGGCGGTGAAGGCCTCGAAGAATTCGGGGCAGCTCCAGGTGCCGCAGGCCATGACGGCGGTATCCCGCACGCACAATTGCAGCGTCAGGCCGTTTTCCAGCTGCAGGAGCAGCACGGAATCCGTTTCGGAAACGGCGGGACGGGACATGACGGCGTTTTTTGTCAGCAGGCTGTACAGCTCCCGCGCTTGGACGGCGTCGGTCACCGTGCCGACCCCGGTCAGCTCCATGGCGGTGACGGTGGAAGCCCGCAGGGTATCGGCCAGCTTTTCACCGCTCTGAATGGCCTGTGAGCCGTAGGAAACACGCTGGAACACGCGCAGCTCGCCGTTTACGCGGCAGGCGATCACGGCGCCCTGCATGCCCTGCACGGCATAGACCTCCTCGCCGGCGGCGGCAATGTTGCTGACAAGGGCGGCGGAGGACAGGGCGGGCTCGGCGGTGAATTCGGAAACGGTGCCCAAAGACTCGCCCAGCAGGTCAGTGCCGATGGAGGTCGGGGCGGTCAGCAGCCGGTAATAGCAGCTGGAGACACGCACCAGGGGATAGTTGGCCCCCTCCGCGGCGGCCCAGAGGCCGCGGTAGGCGGGATGGGCGGTATTGGTAATGGTGATGCCGTTGACGGGCACGCTACGCGCCAGCGTAAAGGCGGTCTCGTCGCAGGCGAACTCTTCCGATTCGTTCAGCGCGGTGCCGGCGGTCTGAATGGTCAGCACGCCGTCCTCCTGCTGCGAGTGGTTGGCAGCGGCCAGACGGGGAACGGCTTCGTCACGCTGATTGACCGGTTTGGACAGGTTCATCGGCAGACCGATGAGCAGCCCCAGCACAAAAGCGCAGCAGGCAGCCATGGCGGCCACGCGCTTGACGGGCTGCAGACGGCGGCGGCGCGCCTGCTGCTGCTCGGTTTCCTGCCAGGCGGTGTTGCGGGTAATGACTCTTTCGCCCCGGCGCAGCGCCTCGGCGTTGGCGATGATCTCGTTTTTGAGGGTCTCATCGGCGTGAAGCCCGCTCATGGCTTTGTCAGCAATCTGCGGCAGTTCTTCCAGCCTTTTCACGCCCAATCGCCTCCTTCTTCATCCTTCAGAACTTTTTCAAGACGGCTGCGTCCGCGCGCCAGCCGTGAGGAAATGGTGCCTTCCGGCAGGTTCAGCACCTCGGCGATTTCGCGGATGCCAAGGCCCTGATAGTAATAAAGCAATATGACTTCGCGGTAATCCGCCGGCAGGTTGTGCACGGCGGTCAGGATGGCGGCGTTTTCCAGCCGTTTGCCCAGCGTATCGGGGCCGGGGATCAGCTCAAACACCGGGCTGCCCAGCACCATTCGGCGCGCCCACGAGGAGCGCCACAGATCGCGGCAGCGGTTCATGGCCACCTTGAGCAGCCAGCCTTTTTCCTTGCCGGGGATGAGGGCGGGGCGATTGAGATAGAGCGACATGAAGGCGTCATGGCACACATCCTCGGCCTTGCCGCGGTCCGCCAGATAGAAGTAACAGACGCGGATGACATCATCGGCATAGCGCGTGTAGAGGTCATCAAACGCGGCGCTGAATTCTTCATCGCTGAGGAGCGATAAATCCAGCATTTTTTCCTCACTCATAATAACGAAATACCTTTCCGTTTTGTTGCGGCCGTGCAAAAAAGTTTTGCCTTTTTTACGTCAGGCTCAGGCCGGAGAGCAGGCTTGTCAGCAGGCTCATGGCACCGCCGCCCGGGGCGACCTCATACAATTCAAAGCAGAGCAGCTTTTGCCCAAGGGGAGCGGCGGCGCAGATGCCGTCCCGCAGGGGATAGAGCGAAAACGTGAGCCCGGCGGCCCGGACGGTGCCGTCAGCGGTCAGCGGCTCGCCCAGGTGCGCCTCGAGCACATCGGGGGAGGCCATCAGGGAGACGTCCACCATCGCCCGGTCATTGTAGAGCATAAACAGCCACTCGTAGCCGTTGCGGCTTTGGGCGCGGTAGGTGGTGGTGTCCATCTGATAGGCACCTTCCGCCCAGCGCAGGGTGAACAGGGAGCCGCGGTAGCTGCTTTCGGCCAGCGCGCAGGAAAAGAGCAAAAGCAGTGCCAGCAGCAGACAGGAGATCTTTTTCATCGGTCACCTCGGACGGTTTCAGCGGTTCAGGAGGCGGACATCCCGACCCTCAAAGTGCAGCAGCATGCAGTTGCGGCGATCGGCCAGACGGGAAAAAACACGCTCGGTATAGCGGCGGATGATCTCATCGGTGGTGAGGTTGGTGGAAATGACGGTGCACAGGCGGCGGGACTGGCGCTCGTTGATGAGCACAAACAGCTGCTCCACGGTGATGCCCTCGATGAGCGGCTCGGTGCCAAGATCGTCCAGCAGCAGGAGCGGCGTATCGGTGATGGCGTCCAGCTATTCACTGCTGCGGGAGAAGATGGAATCGCGCGCGGCACGGATGAAGCGGCTGGCGGTCACAAAGAGCGCGGGCACGCTTTTTTCGGCGGCACGATGGGCGATGCACTGCATCAGATAGGTCTTTCCCAGACCGCTTCCGCCGTACAGAAGCAGCGTGTGGTGTTCGGGTGTGGGCAGGGCATTGGCAAATTTGCAGCAGAGGTCGCGGATCGTGCTCATCATGAGCCGCTGGGAGCCGTTCCGACCGGGCAAAGGCGTATCGGGGAAAATGCTCAGGTCGAAGGCTTCAAAGGTGCCGCTTTCCTCCGCGGCGCCCTCACGTCCCGACCGCGCGGCATACAGCGCGCGGGCGCAGCTGCACAGGCTTTTTTTGCCGCTGCCCACCCAGCCTGTATCCTCGCAGAGGGGGCAGGTGAACAGAGGGTCAAGATGATCGGCGGCATACCCGGCGGCGGTGAGCGCGGCACGGATCTTGCTGTTCCAGTTTTCCACGCGGGAGACGAGCTCCGGCTGCGCGGGGGCGGTGAAGGCGCTCAGGACGCTGCCCATCACTGCCGCGCGGCGCTCCTCCGCCATGCGGCGGATCTCGGGACAGGCGGCGTACACTTCGTCACGGCGGCGATCCTGCTCCGCTTCATTGCGTTCGCGGCGCAGTGCCAGCTCGGTCAGCACTTCGTTCAAAACGCTTTCATTCATGCTGCTTGCGTGCCTCCTCAAAGATGTCAAAGTCCAAAGCGGTCAGCTCGCTTTCGGTGTACTCACGCTGCGTGTATTGCTGAGCGGAGACCTGCCTGGCAGCGCCTGACGCGGCGGGGCGGGGACGGGCGGAGCGGCGGGACGCGGCATCGGCGGGGGTCAAAATGCCGTCGTTGTGCCAGTTCTCCAGTACCTTGTTGATGTAGGGCACCTTGTTTTCGGCTCCGCGGGATTCGCCCGCGGCCAGCAGCAGCATTTCTTCCGTAAAGCCCCAATCCTGCCAGCGGTGCAGCAGCTCGCGGTCGGGGGCGGTGGGCTTGCCGGTGTGTCCGCAGGCTTCAAACAGGCGGTAGAGCACGGCGTTGTCGGCACGGACGGCCTGCATGTATTTTTCGGCTTCGGGGCGGGTCGAAAGCCCCAGACGACGGTAGGCATCCAGATAATGCTCGCACGTTTCCAGATTGCCGCCTGTACGGTGCGCCTCGGAGGCGGCAAACAGCACGAGCGCGGCATCGTTGTTTTCGCAAAGCCGCCGCCATGTGGCGGAGAGCGAGGCGGAGGAACGCATGCCCATGGCACGGGCGAACTCCTTGAGCTGTTCATCACCCTTGAGCTCGGCACGCACCTCCTCGCCGGTGCGGACGGGGGTGTTTTTCTGCGCGGCGCGGGTCATGAGCCCCTTGAGGATGCCGTCCAGATAAGCAAAGGAGGGCTCGCCCTTGGTGGTCTCGGTGCAGGCCTCCTGAATGGCGTCGGGGGTAAAATGCCACTCATCCAGCCATTTGCGGTACAGGTCCATTTCATCGCGGCTGGGCACGGTACGGCGGCCGAAGCGTCGCAGCACAGCACGCGCGCCGTCCTCCACCTGACGGGAATGACGGAAGTATTCCTCGGCGTCTTCCACGGTTTTGATGCCGTCGCCCACCATGCGCGCCAG
Organism: Clostridia bacterium; assembly: GCA_045599485.1. Taxonomy (GTDB): domain Bacteria; phylum Bacillota; class Clostridia; order Christensenellales; family Aristaeellaceae; genus SFMI01. The sequence continues at coordinate 5,489 of JAZRWA010000014.1, forward strand.
ATCGGCCTGCGCCGATTTGAAGGAGAAAAGGATGCCGCGGCGGGTGATGCAGTCGGACAGGTACATCAGCACCGTGGCGGAGGGAATGTCAAAATCCTGCGTCCAGTCGTAGGCGAGGGCGATCTCGGAGGGCTTGATCTTGCGGCGGTCGCCGAAAAGGGCGTACATATCCTCGGAAAAGGCCACGTAATCGCTGTCTACCTGCAGGGTGCCGCGCCCGGTCAGCGCCGTTTCCAGCGGCGAGTGGCAGACGTAGTGCAGCGGACTGTCGCTTTGACGCGTGAGGAGCCGCCGCCGCTCCCAGTAGCGCAGGGCGGATTCGACCTCGCTTTCGGGAAGGCTCAGCTCCCGGGACATTTCGGTCAGGCTGTAATCGTCTTTGGGGTGGGCGGCACGGTAGAGCGCAAACAGATACACGCGCACGGCATCGCCGCCAGCCATGGGCAGGTAGTCGGTAAAAAAGAGGTTATCAATGCTGAGGGAGCCGAAGCGCTCGGCATTTTCATCCGGCTTGAACATGTGTGTTTACTCTTTCTTTTCGTACAGATCGAGGGACAGCACCTTTTCCACCGCCTCGGCAGCGGCACGGTCCAGATCGGGGGCGGTTTGAGGGGCGGTGCTTAACACCACGTGCAGGAAAAATTCCCGGGTGCCCGTGTTGCCGGTCACGGGGGAACAGGTCACATTCTGCACGGTGGCGGTGGGCATTTGATTGATGTCACGGATCAGATCACGCAGAATGGGCAGGTAGGCGTCATCGCTGAGCACGCCGGAGCGGCGCGCGGCGGTATCCTCTGTTTCAAACAGGGGCTTGACCAGGCACATCAGCTCGCCTTCATGGTGCAGTACCTCGGCAAAGGCGGGAATGCCCAGCCGCAGGGACAGATAGCTCAGGTCGACCGAGCCCAGCGTGGGGCGGGGCGCGAGGGTGAGCAGCTTTTCATCGGAGATGTTGGTCTTTTCCAGATTGACCACGTGCGGGTCCTGCCGCAGCGCGCCCATCAATTGGCCGTAGCCCACATCGACGGCATAGACGAGCGACGCCCCGTGGCGCACCAGACAATCGGTAAAGCCGCCGGTGGAGGCGCCTGCATCGATGCACACACGGTCCCGGACGGTGATGCCGAAATCGTGGATGGCGCCCTGCAGCTTGAGCCCGCCCTTGGAAAAGTAGGGGCTGCCCGCGCCCTTGACACGGAGAACGGTATCCTTATCGATCATTTCGGCCTTGCTTTGTACCCGGCGGATGCCGGCATAGACCTCGCCCGCCAGAATGCGGGCGGTGGCGTCCTTTTCGTTTTCGACCAGTCCCTGCTGCAGCAGAAGATCGAGTGCGCGAAGCTTTTTAGGCATGGTTCTCCTTTCCTCCGGCACAGGGCAGCGTGCCGGAAAAGACGGTGCGGTTCTCATTGCTGCTGACCAGCACGGTGCCGCCATATTTTTCCAAAGTGCTTTTTACGATGAACAGCCCCATGCCGCGTCCCTCGCCGTGCGAGGAGATGCCGGCCTCAAAAATGCGGGGCAGGAGCGAGGCGGGAATGCAGGGACCGTTGTTGGAGACCGAAAAGAAGCAGCCGCGGCGATCCTGCTGCAATGTGATGTGCAGATGGCTGTTGGCGGTCTCCTTCATGGCGTCGATGGCGTTGTCGATCAGGTTGGACAGCACGCGGCAAAACTCCCATGCGGGCAGCGGCAGCGTCTGCCAGGAGCCGGAGGCGGTCACCTCGGTGAGGATGCCGGCCTTTTCACAGTCGGACAGCTTGGCACGCAGCAGCGCGTTGATGGCGGGATGATCGGTGCGCATGAAGCGGCTGACCTGACGGATATCGCCCGAGACACGGTCGATGTAATCGCCGGCCTCGGCGTATTCCTGCATTTCGATGAGGGAGGAGACCACCTGCAGGTGGTTGAGAAAATCATGCCGCTGGGCGCGAAGGGCGCGGTTGAGCTCGTCCATCTGGGCGACCATATTGCTGAGCGTTTCGGCCTCGTCGGCTTTGCGGACGGCGGCACGCGCCTCACGGATATCGATGACGGCACCGAGGGACACGATCAGCGAGGCGGCCAGCAGCCCCCAGGCGGCAAGACCGCCGCGCTCCCAGAAAATGAGGGCGGTGACGGACAGCACGGCGATGATCTGAAGGACGTTGACGACGACCGCCCACGCGGCGTTGCGTTTGACGTTGACCTGCATGCTGCTCATCGGGCCACCGCCTTCATATCCTTGTCGTCGATGATACCGCTGAGCGCTTTTTTGGCTTCCTCGGGATCGGAACACCAGACCTCGGGCGGCGCCAGCAGCGTGATGCCTTCCCCGGGCAGGTTCATATACACGGGCACTTCGCCGGGCAGACGGCGCAAAATGGCCTCCACCGGCGCCATCTGATCGCGCTGCAAACGGATGAAGAAGCGCACCGGGGCGAGCCGTGCCCTTTCGGCGGGGGCGAGCGGCGGCGGCGCGGGAACGCCCGCGGGAAGCGTGGTGCTCAAAGGCTCCACGGTGTTGACCAACAGCTTGGTATCTTCTTCATCACGTACGGACAGCGTGCCCGTCAGCAGCACGGGCAGGTCGGGCGACAGGGTGCTGCCCACGCGTTCCCATACGGCGGGAAAGATGAGGCATTCGATGCGCCCGGTCAGATCCTCCAGCGTGACAAAGCCCATCATGGAGCCTTTTTTGGTGGCCTTCGATTTGATCTCGGTCAGGATGCCGCCCATGACGACGCTTTTGCGGTCCTCACTGAGACCGCCGTCCTCACGCTCCTTCAGGGCCTCGATCCAGGCGGTGGTGGTTTCCAGACCATCGAGTACGGGACGGTACTCGTCCAGCGGATGACCGGAGACATAGACGCCGGTCATTTCCTTTTCCATCTCGAGCAGCTGGCGGGGCGGGAACTCGCCCACATCGGGGTAGGTGTCCATTTCAAGCAGCGCGGAGCCGGGACCATCCATGTCGAACAGGGAGATCTGCCCGGCCACGTTGGCGCGGCGGGTGCCGCTGTTGGCGTCCATGGCGGCGGAGAACACGGGCGCGCACTGCAGGCGCGAGGCGCCCAGACCATCGAAGGAGCCTGC
>JAZRWA010000015.1:0-2822 GCA_045599485.1 Clostridia bacterium
TTTCAAATCGTCTTCCGAAAAGAGCCGCCTGCCACCTTCGGTAAGCTCACTGGGAATCATAATGCCTCTGGGATCGTAATACTGAACCGTTCGGACCGTAACGCCGCAGAGCTTTGCCAATTCTCCCGTCGTGTATTTTGACATAGCTTCCACCTCCTTACGTCATGGATTCTACAACATGACGCTGCGTAACAAGCAATACCTTACGCAAGGGGATTTTAATTTTGAGCAACAAATTCAAATTTGTCTACTGAGCTAAATAGTATCTCCTTCACAACTCCGCAAACCGGAAAAAACCATAATCAGCAAGCATCCACTGCAAGAGCGCATGAAGAAGAAGCCTGAGCTTCTTCCACAAGTTCAGGGAGAGAACTGCAAGATGGATGGATGTCTCACTGGTTTCCTTGAGCTTTGTAAAAATGTGGCCAAGTGAATAGCGGCGTTTGGCTACACCGAAGTCACGCTCTATCTCGCCGCGTTCGCCGGATTCCAACCACTCCTGACGGAGCTGCTCTTTGTAGATTTTCTCGTCGGATGGATGTTTGCCAAGCTTTGGGCCGCTCATGTGAATACCATGCTCTTTGCAATAACGCAGGTTTTCGCGGGTGCGGAAGATCGTATCCGCCAGAATCCTCGCCGGATAATGCCCGTAAGCACGCCGATAGCTCTCCACCGATGCCTGTAGCGTTGTCGATTCATTGAACGATGACCAGCTAAGGTGCTCGATGCGAAGGAAGCCGTTCACCACGCTCATCTCAACCTTGGCACCAAACTCTGTTGGAGCATTCAGCTTTCCGCGAACGATTGGCCTGATCCACGGCTGGCTTAAACTGACGATTCGATCCGGACAACTGTGGGTTTTATTGTCATACATGCTCTGCTGCTGTGAATACAGTGTCCTGATGAGCGGCAGACGTTCCTGCAGCCACAATGGCAGCAAAGTCAGGCAATCCGGATGATGGATCAGAATTGAATCGATATAGCCAAGATCACGGCGGACATACTGCAGCTGGGCTTTCACGGCGTTCCGATGGTCTTTGTATTTCTTCCTACGCTTCTTGGAGTAGCTGTTGTATTCGTTCTTTGCCTGTTCACGATAGGTTCGGGGCTTCTGTCCATCGGTCATACCATTGTCATGCATGACATCAATGATCTGTTCAAGGTTGCGCCGGGCCTCGTCCAGCAGTGAGGCATCCTGCGGAAAACGAATGTTCTGTGGTGCGCAGGTCGCATCCAGAATCAATGTCCCCATGGTGAGTTGTTCTGCCTGCGGTTTTTTGCGGCTGTCATCCGGTTCGCCTTTGTGACCGGATTCACCGCTGCTTTCATCGTTACCATGATTCTGATCGTCTGGCTTTTCTTCCGGACGTCCGCAGATTCGGTCATTGATCCAGGCAAGCATCTCCGGGGTAACCCGTTTGCGAAACCGGACAAACATCGTGGATGCAAAAGGACAGATCTCATTATATTCCGGCATCCCAAGAAAATACTGCAGATAGGGATTCATGGCGATTTCTTCCACCATATCCTCATCCGACATGCCGTGATACCTCTCCTTGATGAGCAACGCTCCGAGCGCCATTCGCGCCGGTATCGCAAGCTGACCGGTGCGCTTGCTAAAGTGTTCCGCATACCTTTCCTCAAACTCAGTCCACGGAACAATTTTGCTCAACCGTACCCATTGATTCCGCGGACTGAGTTTCAATCCGCCAAACATTTCCGCATCTTCCAGCAGGCTCAGCTGCTGCGAACGTCGCTTGTACATCCTTTTCGTCCTCCCAGGTGCAAGCTTTTCCGCCCCTTCGCAGGTTTTTCCTTGCACCTATTATACCACAAAAACGGCGGAATTACTTGTATTTATTGATATTTCGTTGTGCGGGAGGAGACACTAAATATCACTTAAGTTCACTGCCATTATACCACAAATAACAGGCTGCGACTAAAATTTATGCCAAATGAGGCGAACAAAATCATAGCATTAAATGATTGCTTTTGTTCGCTTGTGCATTGATACCGACTTTGGTAAAATAGATATGAAGCAAAGGACATACACCTGTTCTGCACCACCGATACTGATAATAAAGGAGAACCCCATGTCCCCGCAGCCCACTTTCTACCGCATCCCCAAAGACAGCAACCTCCGCTGGATCACGCTTTTCTACAACATGCCCCGTGAGCTTGTGGAAACGCGCCCGGAGTTTCTGAATATGCCCCGCAAGATCCGCGAAGTGTTCAAGTCCGAAAAATGGATGAACCTGATCAACACCGATGTTTTCCTGGAACTGATCTGGGACTGTTACGCCTGGACGGGCTGGCAATTCTTCCAGGTGCCCGATCCCAGGGGCGGCTATATGGACATTCCCGGCACATGGGGCCATTACTCCGGCGATTTCCCGATGTGGCGCTATGCGTACATGCTGCCTGCGCTGATCTTGCAGCAGCTGGAACAACTGCCCGGTCAGGATATTCAGTCGCTGCTCCTGCGTCCCAAGGATTTTGAAGTGCCATGGGTATCGTATGAAGTGTTTTACAGCGTCATTGGACGCATGACGCAGAGTATTGTGGAGGCCATGAACTGGCAGCCGATATTCGATGAGATCTGGAATAATCGTGCGCATGAAGACTACAACGGCAGCAATTCCAAGCAGCGTGATTTCTTGCGATCCTGGAATCACACCCGAAAGCCTGAGGCCGAAACGACGGTGGAAAAGGTTGCAGACAGCGGCGCGCCCATTGGCAAGAAGGTGACCTATGATCTCACCGACAAGTCGGAGCCTATGGAGGAGAAGGTTGCGCAGAAGGACTTTATCGCCCGTTTTGAG
>JAZRWA010000016.1:0-20846 GCA_045599485.1 Clostridia bacterium
TGGGCATCTCCCTTGGTCAGAAAGTTGCCGTACATGTAGCTGGCTCTGCGGCTCATGGCGGAACCGGCATAGATGTTTTCGCTGATGGCGTGCTCTTCAAACCCTTCCGGCGCAATGACCTGCACCTTGCCGGCCAGCACATCCTCTTCGTTGATGACACCGCGTACGCCGCCAAAGTGATCAACATGAGAATGACTGTAGATCACGGCGTGAATGGGACGGTCGCCCAGATTCTCCCGGACCAGCTGCAGGGCTGCTTTGGAGCATTCCACACTCATCAGGGGGTCCACCACGATCCAGCCGGTCTCGCCTTCGATGAAGGTGATGTTGCTCATATCGTAGCCGCGCACCTGATAGATGCCCCCTGTGACTTCAAACAGGCCGTAGATGTTGTTCAGCTGGGTGTCACGCCACAGGCTGGGATTGGCCGTATCGGGCGCGGCTTCCTTCAAAATGGCGTAATTCTGACTCCAGACCAATTTGCCGCTGTCGTTGTAGATTTCCAGCACATCCGGGGCGGCAATAAAGCCTCTCTGCGCGTTGTCAAACTCACGGGTATCGCTGAAATCAAGGATGCGGCAGACTTCCTGGTTGGCGTCAATGGTGTACGAAGTTGCGGGTTTGCTTTCGGCAGTTAGCCCGAGATCTGCAGTCTCCGCATGGCAGGGGGAGAGGAGCGCGGTAAGGGTGAGCGAGGACGCCAGAACAAGGGAAAGCCATTTCGTCTTCATCATGTGTTCCTCCTGTTTTTTTATGGGGATGGATGACGATCGGATACGCACCAGGAGAGGATCATCTCCTGTATGATCCTCAGTTCACGGGTGTGGTCCTCCTCACTGCGGCCGGCCCAGACGATGCCTTGTGCATACCGTTCGGCCATGGACAGCATCCCGATGGCAATGGTGGTAAACAGTACATCCTATGGAATATCCGTGCGGATGCTGTGGTCTGTCCGGGCACGCTGATAGGCCATGTGAAACACGCTTCGGATGGAGGAGAGGGGATCAAGGTGCTCCTTCAGATCTTCGGTCTTTGTCTGCTGGCGGTTGATAAAGGTTTTGTAATTGCCGCTGAAACGCAGCAGCGCGGGCTGCTGCTGATACAGGCGGATCATGTGATCGGTATAGTGATGGATCATTTCATAAGCAGAGAGCCGGGCGAACTGTTCCAGACCGATTTGCGCATAGTCGGCCTGCCACACGGCGCTCCAGGCCATGCCGCTGATGGCGACGACCAGTTTTTCTTTGGTTTGGTAATATTTGAACAGGGTGGTAGGCCCAACGCCCGCGGCCTCGGCAACGGCATTCATGCTGACGGTTTCGATGCCCTGTTCCGAGAACAAGCGGAAACCTGACTCCAGGAGCTGCTTGCGTCTGCGGGCTTCCTCACGGGTATCTTTTTCGGTATTTCTTGGCATGATCGATCTCCATTTGCACCCCGCTTCACAGGCGAAGTGACACTTCTTTTGTGAATATAACATGATTTGGGGTATTTGTCAATCCATTTGTGAAAAGCAACGGCTTTTTATGCGATGGAAAGGCAGAATGAAGCCAATTGAAAAAGGCAGCCGGCGAGAAGCCGACTGCCCGGTTTGCGGTGTTTTTCCCTGAAGGGGAGAGCGCAAAAGACATTGACGTTTTTCACATCACTTGTTTCCGTTGCTTTTTCGAGGCGTTGCGGGCCTGCGTGTCGGGGGGATTTCCCGGGGTGCCTCAAGTTCATAGGCTGACAGCGGCTGGTAGCCCAGGGGCACCAGCAATTCATCCCAATTGTCAGGCAGTTCGATGCGGAGGGTGACATAACCGCCGCCGGGCACGACCATGAATTTGTTGCGCGCGTCATCGCCGGCGATGAGCATGGCGGTCTGTCCTTCCTGCATGGTGGCAATGGTGACCACTTTGGATTGGTCGGTGATGCCTTTCATCCAGTCGGGCACATCGGTCAGGGCGGCCTGCTCGTTTTCGTCACGCAGCAGCTTGCGGTAATACTGCTCAAAGGTGTAATTGCGGCTTTGGTCGCTGCCGGTGTTGGCCCAGTAATTGGCGTACGCCCGCATGTACAGCGGACGGCGGGCGGTCTCGATCAGCGCGCTTTCCAGGGAGGCCTTGGTACTGTACACCTTTGCCAGGTTCTGGGCCACCGGTTCGGTTAAAAGAAGCGTGCGGTAGACCTGCGGATTGGTGTTTCCCAGACCGTTTTGTTGTTTTTCGGTGATATCAAAGGCCAGCAGCTGCATGATCTGCTCGGCATCCTCCACCGAAGGTGTCACATTGTTGCCCCAGGACAGCGCTGAGGCGACGGTGACGGTGTTGTCGTTCCATTGATAACCGTGCTGCACATGATAGGGCTGCCAACCCACACGCAGGCAGGCTTCCTCATCCTACGCAAAGGTGAAGGGCGTCAGGTAGCCGTAGGTGCCCATGCGGTTTTCCTTGACATAGTAACCGCCGAGGTTGAGCATCATCAGGTCGATGAAGCGGCCCAGCATTTTGTTGGCCTGCTCGCTGATCATGCCCTGGCTGCAGTCAATGCCCAATTGACGGGCCAGCGGGCCGTTCAGCCAGGCATAGGGCGACCAGCCGTGGGTGCTGGCAAGGGGCTTGCGCCATTCTCCGTTGCCCAGCGCCTGCGTGAGCGCGATGCAGATGGGCATCATTTCCTTGGGTACGCCGGCCATGACCGCGTTGACGGCCACGGTATATACCGTACATTCCCGATAAGCCAGGGCGTAAATGCCCAGCTGCTGTGAGGCTTCATAGGGGGTGAAGCGCAGGTATTCTTTCACGAGCGTGTCGGTGGGCGGCACCACAGGCAGGCCGTCCGTCCATTCATTGACCTGACAGAATTCCTGTACCTCGCTGAAGGTGCCGGTATAGACGACCTCGTCATAGGGGCGTTTGCCGGCAGTGGCGTACTGCATGATTTCTGCCGGCAGGATGGGCTGCAGCAGCGCCTTTTCAATTTGCGGCCACAGGACCTCCCGGGCGTTGCGGCGCAGTTCTTCCTCCGTGTGGGCGGCGAAGGCACCGGGGTACTCGGCCGTACGCAGCACCGGCACACCGCGGTTGACGCCGGTGGAATGGATCTGCGCGATAAAGGTGGGCGCGCCGACCGTGACGGTGGGGATGCCGATGTATTCCGCTGCGATGGAAGAACCGGTTTCCTTGGTGGTGCACAGGCCGCATCCGCAGTTGCCGCTGATGACGGCATCCACGCCCAGCTGCTGCAGCTTTTGCTGGAAAGTCACCGTCTGCCTGCTTTGACCGAAGACGGAGTAAGGGCCGCCGCTGCCGACATCCTGAAACAGATAAAGGGTGGCAGTCGGGTAAGCCTGTTCAATGCACTTGCGCAGCTCGTCATGGGTGACAGAAGCCATGAAGCTGCCGCCGACCAACGCGATGGTTTTGCCCTACAGGGTATCGAGCCTGGGAGCTTGCCGGATGGGCTCCACCGCGTGGTAGCCGACAGGGGAAACGATGGCATACACGGGCTCGTTGTACTCGTTGACGAGCGGGAGGGGGCAGACACCGTCCTCACAGCTTTCCGCGTGCGTCACGGCGGTCAATGATAACATCAGAACAAGGAGCAGTAAGAGCATTCTTTTCAAATATATCGCCTCTTTGGTTCGAAATTGTGGGAACATGCATCATAAGGATACCACAGGGATCTGAAGGAAAGTGAAAACCAAGCGGTTTTTCCGATCACCTGACTTTGGAGCCCCGAGCAGCAGAACCCGCATGGCAATCAGTGCTCTCTTATTATAATGCATTTATTATAACACAAAGAAGCCGTGCAGGCAAAGTTTGCGGTAAATTTTTGAAGTTTTGAATTTGTTCATATTTGCTTCACTGTTTTTCTATATAAGCATGCGATAATCGATCTGTAAAACACCCCCCGTTGAAGGAGAAACGCAATGATGAAAAAAATCGTTACCATACTGATGACCATCGCCCTGCTGCTGGGCACTTTTCCCGCTCTGGCGGCGGGCAGCGATCCGGAGAAGGACATGTTTACCGATCGTGACCTGAGCGGAGAATATGATCCCTCTGTCGCGGTCACCGTGGATCTGACCCGAGCGGAAAGCACCGGCTCTGCCGTGGTGTGGGAGGGCAATGCCTGCCGCATCACTGCCGCGGGCACCTACCTTGTGAGCGGCGAATGGAACGGCACACTGTCTGTGGCTGCCGGCAAGCAGGACAAGGTGCAGCTGGTGCTGCAAAACGCGTCCATCCGCAGCAGCGGCCCTGCGGCCCTGGTGATCGAAAGCGCGGACAAGGTTTTTGCCACACTGGCGGAAGGAAGCGTCAATGTGTTGGAGGCGTCCGGCACGGCGGAAAAGACTGATCTTGGCACTGTGGATGGCGCGATCTATTCCAAAGCCGACCTGGTCCTCAACGGCTCCGGCACCCTCACCGTCAGCAGTGCTGCGCATGGCATCGTGTGCAAGGATGATCTGAAGATCACCGGCGGCGAGATCGTGGTTCAGGCAGCCAGACATGGTCTGGAGGCCAACGACAGCATCCGCATCGGCGGCGGCACCCTCACGGTGACCGCGGGCGGCGATGGTTTGCATACGGACGGCGACGACGAGGATGCCGAAAAGGGCGGGATCGTGATGCTGAACGGTGAGCTGACCATTCGGGCGGAGGATGATGGTATCCACGCGGAAACGAGTGTGACCGTGGCAGGCGGGGCGATCCGGATCCTGAAGAGCTATGAAGGCATCGAGGGCAAACAGATCTATATCATGGATGGCGATGTGTTTGTCATTGCCGAGGATGATGCACTCAACACCTCCGCCGGCACCGATGCGCAAATGGGGTTCGGCAGAATGGGATCTGGCAGTATGCCCGAGGGGAATCCTTTTGCCCAGGGAGAAAATGACACGCAACCCCTGTTTGGCGGCAAGCCCGATGACAGAGGATCTCAGATGATGTGGGGCGGCAGAATGAACCGCGGCGGAACAGGCAGCGAAGGGGCGCAGGAAGGCGTGCTGCTGAGTATCTCAGGGGGCACGGTGACCCTGCAGTCCGGCAGTGACGGACTGGATTCCAATGGCGATCTGGCGGTCTCCGGCGGTTTCATTACGATCAGCGGTCCGACCCGGAACGGTGAAGTGCCCATTGATTATAACGGAACGGGCATCATCAGCGGCGGAACGGTGATCGCTACGGGCGTTGGTGTTATGATGCTGCAGGGTTTTGATGACGCGTCCACGCAGAGCACCACGATCCAGATGCTGAACGGGATGCATCCGGCAGGAGATGTCATCACCATTACCGATAACACGGGGAATGTGCTGGCTTCCTGCACACCGGCGAACGCGTATCAGCTGGTGATCTTCAGCATTGAGGGTGTTGACGCGGGCGCGTCCCTGACACTGCGCTGCGGCGATGAAACACAGACCGTGGTAAACGGCAGCAGTGCTGTCTAGGGCGGCAACGGCGGCAGAAACTTTGGCGGACCTCAACAGGACCGCGGCAACCACGGCGGCAGATGGTAATACAAGCAAAACGGGCATCGGAGAACATCCGGTGCCCGTTTCTGCAGCGAAGGGCCGTTCCGCCTCTCGTTACTTGACAGTATTGCGGCAATTGTGCATAATAGGAACATCAACAGCATATTTGACGATTGTTTCGCTTAAAAAATGACGATTTTGCGGATGAAGGAGCAGAACAGGATGGGAAAAGTAGTGGTATTCGGCAGCTTTGTGGCGGATATGACCGGCAGGGGACCGAAGTTTCCTGTGGCAGGTGAAACCGTGCTGGGCACCGCGTTCAAGGTGGGCCCCGGCGGAAAGGGCTCCAATCAGGCGGTGGCTGCCCACCGTGCAGGCGCGGATGTGACTCTCATTACCAAGCTGGGAAATGATACCTTTGGTCAGATGGCGCGCAGCTTTTATGAGACGGAGGGCATGGATACCCGTTATTTGCTGATCGACCCCGCGGCTTCCACCGGCGGCGCGCTCATTATGGTCAATGAGCAGACGGCGCAGAACGAGATCATGGTCATCCTCGGTGCCTGCAATCAGTTTTCGGATGAGGATGTCGAAAGCCGCAGGGAGCTGATCGAAAATGCCGACATTCTTCTTCTCCAGCTGGAAACCAACCCCGACGCGCTGGAGAAGGTGGTTCACATGGCGCATGACAAAGGGGTGCGCATGGTGCTCAATCCCGCCCCGGCCCGTCCGATCGGGGATGAACTGCTGGGACTGATCGATACCGTGACGCCCAACGAGACCGAGGCGTTTACGCTGACGGGCGTCAAGGTGGAAAATAAAGAAGACGCCCATCGTGCGGCACAGGTGTTCCTTGCGAAGGGGGTTAAGAATGTCGTCATTACGCTGGGGGAACACGGCGTCTATGTGACCGATGGAGCGCGTGAGGAGCTTTACGAGCGCATTACCGTCAAGGCGGTGGATACCACCGGCGCGGGTGACGCCTTCAACGGCGGATTTGTCACGGCTCTGTCGCAGGGCAAGGATCTGTTTGAGGCGGCACGCTATGGCAACTGCACGGGCGCGCTGTCTGTGACAAAGATCGGTGCCGCTCCCGCCATGCCGACAAAAGAAGAAATTGATACGTTGTATCAGAAGCAGTATGGCTGAACACAGGAAAGGAAATAAAGAATGATGAGCTTCCCTGTGGGCATCGTGATGAATGTGCTGGCTGTGGCCGTTGGCGGCATCATTGGCACTGCGGTCGGGCCGCACATGACAGAGGATTTCAAACGAGACCTCAATGCCATCTTTGGCGTTTCCTCCATGGCGATGGGCGTTGCCAGCATTGTATTGATGCAGAATTTGCCCGCTGTTGTTTTTGCGGTCATCATCGGGACGGCCATCGGCCTGCTGCTGCAGCTGGGCAAGCGGTTGGAGCGCGGCGGAGCAAGGCTTCAGAAACGGCTGGATCATGGCGCATCCGAACGGGATACGGCAGGACTGGTCACGGCAATTGTACTGTTCTGCGCGAGCGGCACAGGCATTTACGGCTCCATCGCTTCCGGCATCAGCGGTGACCACAGCATTCTGATCACCAAGGCCATTCTGGATCTGTTTACCGCCATGATCTTTGCCGGTTCCCTTGGCAAAACAGTTGCACTGATCGCGGTACCGCAGTTTTGCGTTTTCATGCTGCTCTACTTGCTTTCCGGTGTGATCATGCCGCTGACAACGCCGGTGATGATCAACGATTTCAAGGCGTGCGGCGGCATCATTATGCTGGCAACGGGCTTCAGGATCGCAAAGATCAAACAGTTTCCCATCACGGATATGCTGCCCGCAATGATCCTGGTGATGCCCATCTCCTGGATGTGGGTCACCCTGATCGCGCCGCTGCTGTGACGCGAATAGAAGATGTAAATTCCAAAGCATAGCAATAAAATCCCCGAACCTAAAAAAGGCTCGGGGATTTTGCTGTTTAATATGATGAAATCAAATTCTGTGCTTGTAGGAACGTAGATTGCGCTTGATTGTATTGTGACTTAATAAAAATTGATAGAAAGAAAGCAGGTATGAGTCATGGCGGAATACGCGTATGTGAGGGTATCTACAAAGGAACAGAATATCGAACGTCAATTGGAAGCATTGAAACCGTACAATATTACAGCTGACCATGTGTATTGCGATTGGCAGACAGGGATGGATTTTAATCGACCCGCGTATAAGAAACTAATAAAGCGACTGCACAAAGGGGATTTACTGATTATCAAGAGTATTGACCGGTTGGGACGGAATTATCATGAAATACTGGCACAATGGCAGAAGATAACCAAGGATATTGGTGCAGATATTTTAGTGCTTGATATGACGTTACTGGATATCCGCAATAAAGCAGAAAACTTGACGGGAGCACTGATTGCGGATCTAGTACTGCAGATTTTGGCTTATGTCGCGGAGAGCGAGCGGGAGTTTATCCATCGGCGGCAGGCAGAAGGGATTGCAGTCGCAAAAGCGAAAGGACGAAAAATGGGACGAAAACCAAAGCCGTTACCTCTTAATTTTGAAAAAATGTGTAAGGAATGTGCAATGGGACAGATTTCAACACGAGAGGCGGCAAAAACGTTGGGAATGAGCCATACAACTTTTTTTCGGCGATATAAGGAAAATGGGAAAAACTGTGTTTCAGATACTAGAAATAATGACACAAGAAAAGTTGATATTGTTTTGGCGTAATACTGGTACAAATCAGGCTTCTCTTGTTTGCTAATTGATTATAGCATGGCTGTTTCAGAATGTCTGCTTTTTGAAACAGGAGGTGAGAGAATGAAGCTGGAATAGTTCAAGAAATGCTATGCTGACATTATCGAACGGATGCAGTTACCACAAAATGCGGAAAAGTATCGAGATGTTAGTCTGCATCCGTGCAAGGGGAATTGCGGTGATGTTCTCAATATGCATTTGGAACATGCAAGAGAATACATGGAAATACTTGAAAAGCAAGATGTCGAACTTGTTGCAAATAGTTTGTCAGCAGCGTTTCGAAGGATCGAAGAATTACTGGACTAGAATCATTGGGCGAAGTAAAAAAACGAAAAGAATGGGAGGACGAGAAAATGAAAAAAAGAGGATTGCTGTTGGTGTTGAGCGTGTTAATGCTATTGACCGCCTTGGTGCCGGAGGCGATGGCAGCATGTAAGTACTGTAACGGTTCAGGAGAATGGACCGTTAAGCACTCGAATCATGAAGATAGACTTGCATGCATGAAATGTGGTTGGACAGGTTCGAAGTACACCTATGGAACATGTGACTTGTGTTATGGCTCCGGCAGATTTGAGTGTTGGATATGCCTCGGATCAGGAAAGTTTTTAAGTAGCACATGTACTAATTGCCATGGTTCAGGAAAAGAGAGTTGCATTAGATGTTCAGGTTTGGGTCAAAGCAAGCAATCAAGATATGAATGTCCGAACTGTAGCGCGGGAAGATTAGCCTGTTCTACATGTAAAGACTTGAGTGATAGAACTCTCCTTCCCTGTCCTTATTGTAAACAGTCGGTATATAAAGAAACGTTCAATTATCGTTCCGTAATGAGATAGCCGGAAAAATACTTGGGCGGTAAGTATACGGTGACGGGTGAAATAGCGAGTATAAAGAGCGTTGCTGATAACATCTACGAAATCTCACTGAAAGTGAAAGAAAACGACCAAATTTATTATTATGAAATCATCTATGGTGCATCGAAGTACGCAACAAAGCTTCTGAAAGGGGATATGATTGAATTCAGAGGAGGATTTTTCTACTACAACAATAAAGATGTACCACATTTCCAGGGGACATATGCCGAACTGATTCAATAATTGAACACCGAGCGGAAACACAAACAGACCTGCCGCGAAAAAGCGGCAGGTCTGTTTGTATAATAGTCAGGCTAAGGCGCACAGCGCGGCGGCCATTTCGGCGTGGGTCTCAAAATAGCGGTCGGCGGTGCGGCGGATGGCTTCCCGGTCGGGGATCTGCTTGTCATCGTGGATGGCCCAGACCGTGCAGCCGGCTTGCTTGGCGCTTTCAATGGCATAGAGAGAATCCTCCAGCACCAGACATTGATCGGCAGTGGTGCCCAGACGGGCGGCGGTTTTATGGAACAATTCGGGGTGGCGTTTGCTCTGCGCGTGATAGGTACTGTCGATAAAGTCAAAGGGCTCCCGGATGCCGTTGTTGCGCAGCGTGTAATCGATGAGCGGCGTGGGCGTGGCGGAAAGCACGCACATGGGCAGACCGAGGGCGGTGGCAGCACGGACGGTATCATCGGCATCGGGCTTGAGCAGCACCTTGTCGGGGCTGGGGTAGACGCGGTGATACATATAGTCAATGCACCAGGCCTCGCATTCCTCAAAGGAGCGGTCCGGCGCGGGATCGGGCAGGGCAAAATAGTTTTTCAGCGAGGCGTGGAACGAGTTGACGCGCCACGGCAGATGCTGCCATTCCTCATCCGTATAGGAAATGCCATACTGAAACAACAGGATGCGGGGCATCAGCACCCAGTATTTTTCGGAATCGACCAGGGTGCCGTCCATATCAAAGATCAATGCACGCACGATTCAATCCTCCCACAGGGGGTTATTGCATCAAAGACAGGCGATTTAACAGGGGCGTTCCTGTCAGCGGCAGGCGCAATGCTCGGTCATGTCGGTGCCTTCGGGCAAGTAGCGAAGCGTCTGCTTGACGGTATCCAGTTCGGCCGGGGCGCCGATGCGCAGGATGGCGTGGCAGGGACCGTGACCGAAATCGTCGCAGCAGGCGGCGGGAATATCCCAGCGCTCGCCCAGGCGGCGCACGCGCTCATACAGCTCGGGATGGCGGTCGATGGCGTAATGCCCCATCAGGAAGCCGCGCACATGCGGCATCAGCGCACTTTGCTCAATGTGGGTCAGCATGGCGCTGTAATAATCGGCCTTGCCGAATTTTTCGTGATCCTCAATGAACAGGATGTAGCTGCGGTCAAGATCGAGCGGGAAATACTCGGTGCCCAGCTGCAGGGCAAAATTGCGGCTGTAGCCGCCGATGAGGATGCCTCGGCCCGTGCCGGGGGTGAGCGTCAGCCAGGGTTCAGAAGGGATATGGGCTTCGCCGTCCGCGGGGATGAAGGCGTTGAAGTTTTTGAGGTCATACTCGGTGACGGCGGTGAATCGGTTGGGCGACTGACCGTAATAGGTCTCAACGCCTGTCCGTGCCCACAAAGCACTCAGGATGGTCGTGGCATCGCTGTAGGCCAGCACGCGGCGGGGATGACGGCGGAAGGCTTCAAAATCCAGATAAGGAAGCACCTCGTTGGCACCTTCGCCGCCGCCGAAGAGGATCAGCTCCACTTCGTCATCGGCGATGAGGGCATTGAGGTCTGCGGCACGCTCCAAGGGAGAGGCGCCGTAGAGATAAGACTTTTTATACAGGTTGGGGGCTTCTTTGACGCGGTATCCAAGAGATTGGAGACCGTTGATCATGACGGCGTATTTTTCTCTGTCGGCAATGTGGCATGGGGAACAGAGGCCGATGAGGCCGCCGGGAGACAAAGGCTTGGCGATCATAAAGAACCCTCCTGGATGGAATATCCGTCCGCGCCGAGTGCGAGCGTCAGGTCCGCGGGGCGGGAATGAGCAAGACAGAGGCGTACGTTGGGGCCGTCCACCGCTTCATACCATTGCTCTGACTGCGGGAGCGGCAGACCGCCGCGGTTTTTGCGGGCGATGAGACGGCTGCGCAGCAGTGCTTCGGGAGCGGAGACAAAAACGGTCAGGTCGGCGGCAAGGTCACGCCAGAGAGGAGCATCAAGCAAAAGATAGTTGCCCTCCAGCAAAATGATGGGGGCGCTGAGCAGCAGACCGTTTTCCACCGGCTCATGCAGACGTCGGTCATAGAACGGCCACGGGACGGGGCGGGTGCGCAGAGCGTTGAGACGGCGTGAAAGCTCGATGACGTCAAAGGTCTCGGGTGCGCCCTTGATGGATTTGAGGGTGATTTCGTGCCCTTCGCGCAGGGTGGTGTGAGCGGCGAGATAGGCATTGCGGAAATGGAAGCCGTCCAGACCGGCAGTCTGCATCGGCGGCATGCCGGGCAGGTTTTCGCTCAGCTGCTGCAAAAAAGCGGCGAGCGTGCTTTTGCCGGTCGCGGGCGGTGCAGCCAGAAAGACGATGACGCGCCGTCCCTTGCTTTTCTGCCGGGCTGCCATGCGTCGGAGCAGCGGTTCAAACACGCCGCTGATCTCGGCATCGGTGTATTCGGCTTCTACCGGGAAGCCGTTGATGAGCAGGGATTGTTTCATCGCTGTTTGTTCACCGCCTTTTCAAGCGCGCTGCCAAGGGAGGCTTTGCCGTCCCGTCTGGATTGGCGCTCCATGATGCGGCGGATCTATACCTTGGCGTCTTCCACTTCTCCGCGTAATTCCCGGGCGGACATGCGCAGGGCTCCCGCGCCGAGGATGATGTTTTGTTCACAGCGGTCGGAGGTGGCGGCACGGACACGGTATTGTTTGGCCAGTCGGGTGACCTCGCGTTCGATGTAGCTGTCGGCGGTCTCGCCCTCTTTGGTATAGACCACGGTGATGCCGCCTTCTTCCTCCTGCGTGCCGCGGGCACCGCTGACCTTGTAGGAATCATATACCAACAGCAGGCTGCAGGGGTGCATGCCGTGATAATCGCTGAGAATGTCGATCAGCTTCTGACGGGCGGAGGCGAGGTCGCGGTGGGCCAGCTCCTTGAGTTCTTCCCAGGCAAAAATAATGTTGTAGCCGTCCACCAGCAGGTATTCCTCCAGCGGCGGCAAAAACTCCCGACGGGCGGTGGTGTCCTCCCGGCGGGGTGTGGGACGGAAAGCATTTTTTCGGACGCTGCCGTAGGTGCGTTCAAAGATCGCCTGCAGCTCTTCGTCCTCTTCGCGGCGGCGTTCGGGACGCGGCGCGGGGGCGGCGGCAGCCGTTTGCTGACGCTCGGATTCCGGCTGAATGTGCATCAGGGGGTCGCTTTCATTCCAGGGAATGACGGTGCCCGAGCCATGGGAGCAGAAGACCGAGTCGGCGGGATTCCAGGTATCACGCTACGGTTCATACCCCATCAGGGCGACGGCTTTTTCCGGCTCCGGGCAGGGCTCGTACCCGCAGGGGACCAGCGTCAGATGACCGCGTCCCCGTGTATAGGCAATGACCTCCCGCCCGTACAGGGAGGAGGGCTTGGCCGCAACACGGCCTGTCAGTTCGGCTTCTTCCCCATGCAGCATGGGCGGGTCGAGTTCGGCCCCCATCTGCTGCAGATCATTGAGCGCGCGCCCCAGGGAATCGGCAGGCAGCGTCAGCCTCAGGCTGAACCAGGGCTCCAACAGCACATTTTGTGCTTTCATCAGTGCCTGACGCACCGCACGGCAGGCGGCCTGACGGAAGTCACCGCTCTCGGTGTGCTTCAGGTGTGCTTTGCCTGCCAGCAGCGTGATGCGCACATCGGTCAGGGGAGAGCCGGTCAATACGCCGATGTGACGCTTTTGCCGCAGCTGCTGCACAATGAGGCGCTGCCAGTGGGAAGCCAGGGAATCGCTGTTTGCGGCGGAAAGGACTTCGATGCCGCTGCCGCGGGGGAGCGGCTCCAGCAGTACATGCGCCTCGGCATAATGCCGCAGCGGTTCAAAATGACCGGTCCCCCGAGCGGGGGCGGCAATGGTTTCTTTATACAGGATGGTGCCGGGACCAAAGGCAATTTCACGGTGAAAACGGTCCAGCATCAGGCGGTGCAGGATCTACAGCTGAATATCGCCCATCAGCTGCACCCCGGCGCGGCGGGCACGCTCGTTCCAGGTGACGCGCAGCTGCGGTTCTTCTTCTTCCAGAACGCGCAGCTATTGCAATACCTCCGCGGGATCGTCCTGCGTCAGTACCTCATAGGCAAAGGCGGGCTCCAGCAGGGCGGTAGGGGCAGGCAGTTCCGCACCAAGCGCATCCCCGGCTTTGACAAGGGAGAGACCGGTCACGGCGCAAATGGTGCCGGCCGGGGCTTCCGGTACGGCGGTAAAGCGGGTACCGGAATACAGGCGGATCTGGTTGACCTTTTCCGACCATTCCCCGGCAGGGTCCTGCAGCTCCTCCCGGGCGCGCAGGCAGCCGCCTGTGACCTTGAGAAAGGCCAATCTTGCCCCCTGGGAATCGTGCCCGATCTTGTAGATGCGGGCACCGAAGCCGTCCGGATAGGCGGGCTGCGGTGCCAGACGGAGCAGGGTATCAAGAAGCTCGGAAATACCGTCGCCTTTGAGCGCCGAGCCGAAGCAGACGGGAAAAAGACGACGCTCTGTGACCAGCTGCCGGAGGGCGGCATCCTCTACCGTGCCGTCGTCAAGGTATTGCTCCATGGTCGTTTCGCTTTGCCCCGCGGCGTTTTCGAGACCATCCTCGGTGGAAAGGTCCTGGCAGCCGTCGCTGAGCTGCCGCTGCAGCTGATGCAGTACGGCGGCTTTGTCGGCGCCCGGCTTATCGCATTTGTTGACAAAGATCACGGCAGGCACATTGTAGCTTTCCAGCAGTCGCCACAGGGTAAGCGTGTGCCCTTGCACGCCTTCCGAGCCGGAAATGACCAGCACGGCACAGTCGAGCACCCACAGGGCGCGCTCCGTTTCGCCGGAAAAGTCGGTATGACCGGGGGTATCCACCAGCGTGATGGGCTGATTTTTCCATGTCAGGCGGGCCGGCTTGGAAAAGATGGTGATGCCGCGTTCTTTTTCCTGGGTTTCGGTATCCAAAAAAGCATCGCCGTGATCTACCCGGCCGGCACGGCGCAGCATACCGGCTGTCCAAAGTAAGGCTTCGGACAGCGTGGTCTTTCCTGCGTCAACGTGGGCCAGCAAGCCGATGTTCAGCTCGGTCACGGCGATGTATCTCCTTTGATGAGGATGGGATTACTGCTGCAGCGCCTGCCGCTGATGCTGGATGGAATACAGCTGATAATAGCGGCCGTGCTGATGCAGCAGATCCTGATGGTTGCCCTGCTCCACGATCTTGCCGTGTGAGAGGACGATGATGTTGTCGGCGTGCTGCACGGTGGACAGACGGTGTGCCACGATGAGCATGGTGCCGATATTCTTCATTTTTTCCAGAGAATCCTGAATGAGAAGCTCGGTTTCGGTATCGATGTTGGCGGTGGCTTCATCGAGGATCATGACGGAGGGCTTGTGGATGATGGTGCGGGCGAAGCTGAGCAGCTGACGCTGACCGGAGGAGAAGTTGTTGCCGCGCTCACGCACCGCCTCGTCGAGACCGCCGTCCAGACGGTTGATGAAGGAATCGGCGTTGACATAGCGGCAGGCTTCCATCACCTGTTCGTCGGTCATGCTTTCATCGCGTAGCACGATGTTGCTGCGGATATCGCCGGAGAAAAGGAACACATCCTGCAGCATTTGACCAAAGTGGCGGCGCAGGCTGCTGATCTTGATGCGGCGGATATCGATGCCGTCGATGAGGATCTGACCCTTTTGAATGTCATAGTTGCGGCAGATGAGCGACAGGATGGTGCTCTTGCCCGAGCCGGTGGAGCCGACAAAGGCGACCGTCTGCATGGGCATGACATGGAAGGAAACGCCCTTCAGCACCCATTCATCGGGCTTGTAGGCAAACCATACATCGCGGAACTCGATCTCACCGCGGATGTTGTCCAGCTCAATGGCGTCCTCGGTGTCGACCACTTCGGGCTCCATGTCCATGACGGTAAAGATCTTTTCGGCGGAAGCGAAGGACTGCTCCAGCATATCAAACTGCTCCGCCAGCGTCTGGATGGGGTTGAAGAAGCGGCTGATGTACAGGTAGAATTCCACCACGATGCGGCTGGTGATGACGGTGCCGAGGAAGGCGGTATTCTGAATGCTGCCTTTGCAGGCGAAGTAGAACAGGAACAGGTTGGAGCCTACATAGAGCATGTAGACCATGGGGCGGAAGATGCCGAAGACCGCGATGCGGCTGAACTTGGCCTTTTCAAAACGATGGCTGCGCTCACCAAACTCCTGACGCTTGCGGGCGGCACGGTTGAAGATCTGCGTGATCTTCATGCCGGAAAGATTCTCCGACAGGAATGTGTTCAGGTTGGTGCGGCTGTTGTTGACCTCACGGTGTACGTGACGGCTGAACTTCTGGAAGATCAAGGTAAAGATGACCAGGAAGGGCACAAAGCACAGCACCATCAGGGTGAGGGCGTAGTTGACCGTCAGCATGGCGGCGAGCACGCCGAAGATGACCAAAGTATTTTTGACCAGGGTCACCAGAACGTTGGTGAACAGATAGCTGATGGCGTTGGGGTCGTTGCTGACACGGGTGACCAGCTTGCCCACGGGGATGGTGCTCAGCTGGGCGTGGGAGAGCTGCTCGATGCGGGTGAAGGTGTCCATGCGGATAGCAGACAGGATCTTCTGACCGATCTTTTGCAGAATGAGGGCCTGAAAATAGGTGCAGACCATGGAGACTGCCAGCATGCCGGCATAAAGGATCACCAGGTCGCGCAGACGGGTCAGCTCAAAGTTGCCGCCCTTGATGGTATCCTGGATCTCGCCGATGAGCAGGGGGGAAAGGATCTCGTACGCGGAGGAAGCCAGCATGATGAAGAAGATGAGCAGGAAGGATTTCCAGTAGGGAGCGGCATAGCGCAGCATACGCTTGACCAGCTCGCTGTCCTGCATATGACGGTCGCCGGAGCTGTCCTTCAAACGCTTTTTGAGCGCCAGATAGGCCGTGGCAAACACAACGGTGAAGGCACCGATGACGGCACCGACGATGATCAGCGGCAGATATTCACGCATCAGGCATTGCCTCCTTCCTCTTCCAGCTTTTGCAGATCGACCATCTTGCGGTATTCGGAGCAGGTATCATAAAGCTCCTGATGGGTGCCGGCGGCGACGAGGCGCCCGGTATCCATAAAGAGGATGCGATCCATCTTTTCAATGGTGGAGATGCGGTGGGCGATGAGAATGGTGGTCTTGCCGGCACGGGAGGTGCGCAGACCCTCCAGAATGTTCTTTTCGGTCTTGGTATCCACGGCGGAGACGCTGTCGTCCAGGATCAGGATGGGTGCATCCTTCATCAGCGCGCGGGCGATCGAGATACGCTGCTTCTGACCGCCGGAAACGGTCACGCCGCGCTCACCCAGCACAGTGCCGTAGCCCAGGCTGAACTCGGAAATGTTTTCGTCGATATCCGCCAGCACAGCGGCCTGACGGACACCGTCTTTGTCGGTCGTATCCACACCGAAGGCAATGTTGTTTTCGATGGTGTCGGAGAACAGGAAGTTGTCCTGCGGCACATAGGCGCAGGCGGCGCGCACGGAATCGATGGTGACGGTGTTGACATCCTTGCCGTCGATGAAGAGCGTTCCGTCCGGCACGTTGTAGGTGCGCAGGATGAGGTCGACCAGGGTGGTCTTGCCGCAGCCGGTTTTGCCGACCAGACCGATGTTTTCACCGGGCTTGATGCTGAAGGAGATGTGCTCCAGAGCGTCGTACTCGCCATCGGGATAGCGGAAGGTCAGGTCACGCATTTCGATGCCGCCTTTGACAGCGGGCAGATCGCTGACGCCTTCGGCATCCTTGACGACCACCTCGGCATCCAGCATGGCGCTGATGCGCTTCAGGGAGGCCTTGCCGCGGCTGTGCATATCGATGAGTTCGGATATTGCCATGACGGGCCAGATGACGGCGTTGAAGTAGCCGATGAACTCCACCAGCTGACCGGCGTTGAAGGTGCCCTTGTAAACCAGATAGCCGCCGTAGCCGAGGATCACGCACATGACGCTTTCCACAAAGGTGGTGACCATGATGCGCATCAGCACGGCAGTGCGGGTGAAGTCGATGTTGGCTTCTTCGTTTTTCTCATTGAGCTTTTTGAACGCCATCAGCTCACGGGATTCCTTGACAAAGGCTTTGATGACGGCAATGCCGGAGAAGCTTTCCTGCGCAAAATCGGACAGGGAAGAGAAGCACTCCTGACGATACTCCCATTTGGCGGACATATAGCGGCCGAGAATGGTGGCACAGGCCAGCAGCAGCGCCATGGGGATCATGCACAGGGCGGCCATGGTGGCGTCCATGTTCCACATTTTGGTGACCGCCAGGGAACCCAGCAGCAGCGCGTCAAAGAACTGCATCAGACCCCAGCCGAAGCACTCCTGCACCGTATCCAGATCGTTGGTGTAGAGGCTCATCAGGTCGCCGACCTTGTTGGACTGATAATATTCCTGGCTCAGGCGGGTGGAATGCTCAAACATGCGGGTGCGCAGCTTGGCTTCCACACGGATGGCGGTGCCAAAGAAGCAGACACGCCACAGCAGACGTCCCAGACAGATGCACAGGATGATGCCGGTCATGGGCATGCAGATGCGGTCCAGCATGAAATCCATGTCAAACACGTGCTCCACACCATCCACGATGACACGACCGCTGTCCAGACCGTTGATGACCATCTGATACAGATTGGGAATCAGCAGCTGCAGGTAGTCTACCATAAAAAGCGCCAGTACGCCCAGCAGCAGCAAGGGCATATAACGCAGGTAGTAACGGTTGATGTGCTTGCCGAAAATCATTCCGTCGGCTCCCTTCAACATAAAAAATACGGCTTCTATACCAACATAGAAAAGTATCACAAAAACGGTAAAATGTCAAATATTGAGCGGACAATGAAATAAGTTTAAAACAGTGTCGGAAATAAGCCTTTGCCGCCAATGTTGTTTCGAAATTTGATGATCTGTACGGAATCGGCACCGGAAATAATTCAAATCTGCCTTTTCCCGGGAAGGGTATGGGGAGGACATGCGTTTCGGACTCGAAAAGCGTGCCCTTCCCATCGTTTTATTGCTCGTATCTCCCCGTCGTTCTTGACAAATGCAGCAGTTGTGATATGATAGGACAGAACTTATTTGGGGAGGCTTTCACCATGAGCAAAGTAACGATGGACAAGATCACCGCGCTGTGCAAATCGCGCGGATTTATTTATCCCGGCTCCGAAATCTACGGCGGCCTGGCCAATGCCTGGGACTACGGTCCGCTGGGTGTTGAATTCAAAAACAATGTCAAAAAGGCCTGGTGGCAGAAGTTCGTTCAGGAAAGCAAGTATAACGTGGGTCTGGACGCCGGCATCCTGATGAACCGTGAGGTGTGGGTGGCCAGCGGCCATGTGGGCGGCTTCAATGATCCTCTGATGGATTGCCGCGACTGCAAGGCCCGCTTCCGCGCCGATAAGCTGATCGAGGATTTCACCGGCGGCGCCGAGACGGGCGACGGCTGGACCAACAAGGAACTGGAGACCTACATTGCCGAGCATGAGATCGTCTGCCCCAAGTGCGGCAGAAAGAATTTCACCCCCATCCGCCAGTTCAACCTGATGTTCAAGACCTACAGCGGCATCACCGAGGACAGCGCCAACGAGATCTATCTGCGCCCCGAGACCGCGCAGGGCATCTTTGTGGATTCCAAGAGCGTGCAGCGCACCTCCCGCAAGAAGATCCCCTTCGGCATCGGTCAGATCGGCAAATCCTTCCGCAACGAGATCACGCCCGGCAACTTCATCTTCCGTGTGCGTGAGTTTGAACAGATGGAGCTGGAATTCTTCTGCAAGCCCGGCACCGATCTGGAATGGTTTGATTACTGGCGTTCCTACTGCCACAACTGGCTGCTGAGCCTGGGTATCAAGGAAGAAAACCTGCGCTTGCGCGATCATGAGCCCGAGAAGCTGGCTTTCTACAGCAAGGCGACCACGGACTTTGAATTCCTGTTCCCCTTCGGCTGGGGCGAATTGTGGGGCGTGGCCGACCGCACCGATTACGACCTGACCCAGCATCAGAACCATTCCGGCGAGAACATGGAATACACCGATCCTGATCCGAACGTGAAGGAAAAGTACATTCCCTACGTCATCGAGCCTTCTCTGGGTGTGGAACGCAGCGTGCTGGCCTTCCTGTGCAATGCCTATGACGAGGAGCAGATCGGCGAGAACGATACCCGCGTGGTGCTGCACCTGCATCCGGCCCTGGCTCCCTTCAAGGCGGCGGTGCTGCCCCTGCAGAAGAACAAGCTGGGCGGTCTGGCGAGCGAGATCCATGCCGAGCTGGCCAAGTATTTCCCCGTCGACTATGACGAGACCGGCTCCATCGGCAAGCGCTACCGCCGTCAGGATGAGATCGGTACGCCCTATTGCATCTGCGTGGACTTTGACACCGCGGATGAGACCAGCGAAAACTACAACACCGTGACCGTTCGCGACCGTGACACCATGGAGCAGATCCGTCTCAAGGTGAGCGATGTGCGCGCCTATATCGAAGAGAAGATGCGCTTCTGATGCTTTCGGGCCCGGCGGAAAACCGCCGGGCTTTTTTGTAATAAAGGAGAGAACGATATGACCGGAGAAATGCTGCGCGACTGCTTTCATAACCTGCTGACGGTGAAAGAAGAAAACGGCTATCTGTATCCCATGCGTCATACGGAAAAGCAGTGTGCGTTCAATGAAAACCTCGGCTACGGCGATTTTATGGGCCGTAAGGCATACATGGCTGCCGGCGTAACGCTGGAGATGGATACCAATGCCGAAGCGGTGACGCTGCACTATTTCATCAAGGACGGCTATCCCTATACCAATGTGCGCCGCAGCGGCTTTGATGTGGTGGTCAACGGCGTGCTCAAGCAGAGCTATCTGATCGGTGAGGAATGGGGAAGACCGCAGCAGGTGACCTTTGCACTCGGCGAGGGGGAAAAGCGGGTGGTCATCTGGCTGCCGCATACGCTGGTCATCGGCATCGGCGATATCACCGTGCCGGAGGGAACGGTCATCACGCCCATTGCGCCGCGCGAAAAGACCATGCTGATGATGGGCGATTCCATCACGCACGGCATCGGCGCTTTCTGCTCCTCCCTGGGCTATGCCATGCAGACAGCCGCCGCCATGAAGGAGTACGAGGTCATCAACCAGAGCATCGCCGCCATCCGCTTTGAGCCGGATTATCTGGATGATATCGGCTTCGATCCGGAGATCATCACGGTGGCGCTGGGCACCAATGACTGGTCCAAGCGCACTGACAAGGCAGATTATGACAAGTATTCCGTGCCGTTCTTTGCCCGCATCAACGAGCTGTATCCCCATGCGGCGGTGCTGGTCATTTCGCCCATCAAGCGTGTGCGCGGCGAGGCAGACCTGCCGGCAGATCGCCCCAACCTGTACCGGGAGAGCGAGCTTTATGACGCCCTGTGCGCGCAGGTGAAAAAATATCCGCAAATGCGCTGCATCCCCGGCTGGACGCTGGTGCCGCATATTCCCGGGTGCTTTCTGGACGGTCTGCATCCCAACGAACTGGGCATGACCTTCTATGCCAACGGCCTGCTGAAGTATTTGAAGTGACGAAAACGGGAGTTTTTG
>JAZRWA010000017.1:0-5313 GCA_045599485.1 Clostridia bacterium
CATGCTTGGTTCGGAAGCCTCGCTTCAGCTTTTGCTGCCGATTACCCTGCCAATCGGTATACCGGAACTGCACATACCAACTGCCATTGGATTTATCCTTAAATGCTGCCATCCGTTTTCTTCTCCTTTTCCGTATTTCTCGTCCCATACAGCTTGTCGTAGAAGAATTGCCGGTCTATCCTCCCGGAGATGGTGATGCAGCCCATACTTTTCAATTCCCGATTCATCTCCTGCATCAGACGATAAGCATAGGACTTGGATACCTCCAACTTCTGAGCCACCTCGTCCACCTTCATGAAAATCGTTTCTGCCATCTCGTTTTTCCTCCTTTTTCGTACTTAACGCAAATGTTTAACTCGCATTACGCATTATACTAAGCATATTTGCTTTTGTCAAGTATTAATTCTATTCTTTTTTGTGGTTTATTATTTTCATCCTCCTAAAATATCAATATTACCACGCAAAAAGGCCCTGCCGATTAGCAAAATCGGCAGGGCCTCAAATGAATTCGCACCTACAAGCCATCAGAACACATTAAACATTAATGATAAGTGTTTGTTTGGCAGGTGCTATCAATCTGCTATCAATTCAGAGGATACGATCACAGAAAGTCCAGCTATTTCGGGCTTTCTGTGACAGGATAGAGGAAAAATAATTATTCCCACTCCACCGTTGCCGGGGGTTTGGAAGTGATATCGTAGGCGATGCGGTTGATGCCGCGCACCTCATTGACGATGCGGACGCTGACGCGATCCAGCACCTCGTAGGGGATGCGCACCCAGTCGGCGGTCATGAAGTCATCGGTGGCCACGGCACGCAGGGCACAGGTGTAGTCGTAGGTACGGCCATCGCCCATGACACCCACGGAGCGGCAGTTGGTCAGCACGGCAAAGTACTGGCTGATGCGGGTGTTCCAACCGGCATTGGCGATCTCCTCACGGAAGATGGCGTCGGCCTCACGCAGAATATCGCACTTTTCCTTGGTGACCTCGCCAATGATGCGGATGCCCAGACCGGGTCCGGGGAAGGGCTGGCGGGTGACCAGATATTCGGGCAATTCCAGCTCGCGGCCCAGCTGACGCACTTCATCCTTGAAAAGCATGCGCAAGGGCTCGATGATCTCTTTGAAATCGACGTAATCGGGCAGGCCGCCCACGTTGTGGTGGCTCTTGATCACGGCGGCGCCGGCTTTGCCCCTGCCGCTTTCGATGACGTCGGGGTAGATGGTGCCCTGTGCCAGATAATCGACCTGACCGATGCTCTTGCCCACCTTTTCAAAGACGCGGATGAACTGCTCGCCAATGATCTTGCGCTTGCGCTCGGGCTCGGTCACACCGGCCAGAGCGGTCAGGAAGCGTTCTTCCTCATTCATGCGGATCAGGTTGATATCCCACTTGGAGAAGGCGGCTTCCACTTCGTCGCCCTCATCCTTGCGCATCAGACCGTGATCGACAAAGACGCAGGTCAGCTGATTGCCCACGGCTTCGGCCAGCAGGGCGGCCGCGACAGAGCTGTCCACACCGCCGGAAAGCGCCAGCAGCACACGGCCGCTGCCCACCTTTTCACGGATGGAAGCGATGGCGGTCTTGCAGTAATCGCTCATGGTCCAGTCGCCGGCCGCGTGGCAGACTTCGTACAGGAAGTTATGCAGCATCTTGGTGCCGTTTTCGGTATGGTTGACTTCGGGATGGAACTGTACGCCGTAGAAGCCTTTTTCCACATTGGCGATGGCCACATTGGGACAGGCGTCGGAGTGCGCGGTCAGGGCAAAGCCCTCGGGCACCTTGGCCATATAGTCGCCGTGGCTCATCCAGGAAATGCCGGTCTCCGGCAGATCCTTGAAGAGCGGGCAGGCGGTATCATAATAGGTTACGGTCTTGCCGTATTCACGGGCGGAGTCCTCCTGCGCGGGGGTCACCTGACCGCCGAGTGCATCGGCCATCAGCTGGCAGCCGTAGCAGATGCCGAGGATCGGCACGCCCAGCTCAAAAATCTCTTTAGTATAGTGGGGAGCGTCGGCCTCATACACGCTGCCCGGTCCGCCGGTAAAGATGATGCCGATAGGGTTCATTGCCTTGATCTTTTCGATGGGGGTGGTGTAGGGCAGCACTTCGCTGTACACGCGGCATTCGCGTACGCGGCGTGCGATCAGCTGATTGTACTGTCCGCCAAAATCCAGAATGATGACCTTTTGTGTTTCAGACATGGGCAGCCTCCAGGTTGTTTTGTACTTGTGTATTATGCCATAAATCGGTCCGGCTTGCAATGCCGTATTGGCGGAATCGGGGCAGAAAGGAGGGCGTTTTGCAAAAAAGAAAAAGCCGGCAGGTTTTCTGCCGGCTTGATGAATCAGCCTTTGATCTCCTTGAGCAGCTTGAGGGCCACATCGGGATAGTTGGTGATGATGCGATCCGCGCCGATATTGATGGCATAGCGCAGATCCGCCTCGGTATTGACCGTCCAGGGGTTGACCTCGATGCCCAGACGATGGGCGGCTTCGACCTCGCCGGGGACATGCAGTTCGCTCTGATGGGGATGCAGTGCATCCACCTGCAGGGTGCGGGCATAATTCCAGGGCTCATACAGCGTGGCATGATACAGAAGGCCGCAGGGGGCGTTCTTATCGATGGCCTTCATGCGAAGCAGGCTGTAATGGTTGAAGGAGGAATACATCACGCGGTCGGTCATGCCGGTCTTGGCGGCAGCTTCAGCACAGCGGGCTTCCAGATTGGCGTAATCGATCACGCTGTTCTTCATTTCCACATTGACGTACAGACCGGTGGGATACAGCAGCTGATAAACCTCTTCCAGGGTCATCAGCGTGCCTTTTTCGTACTCGGGATGCATTTTGTTGAAATTATAGCTGCAGAGCTCTTTCCACGTCATATCGGCGATGCGGCCGGAGCCGTTGGAAACGCGGTCGATGGTCTCATCGTGAGCGACGACCAGTTCACCGCTTTTGCAGATATGAACATCCAATTCGACGCCGAAGGCGTGCTGCTTGGCGGCCAGTTCAAAGGCTTCCAGGGTATTTTCAGGCGCGTAGCCGGAGGCGCCGCGGTGCGCGTAAATGACCTGAGGCATAATGATATCTCCTTTTTTGATTTGTTGACAGGCTGACAGCATTATAGCACTTTCCCTGCGGAAAAGCACCTGCTGTTTACGACTTTTTTTCAACGGAAAAGCACAAGGCCGAAGGTGAGCAGCCACAGACAGGCGCACACGGCGGTTGCGATGCCGCGGGCTTTGGCAACGGGGCCATCCTCTGCCCGGGCGGTGTCTTTGCCGCTTCTTTTGAACAGCACAAGGGCGATATAGCACAGGATGATCAGCCCCGCCCCAATGCTGCAGCCGGTTTTGCCGATCACGCTGGACAAAAACAGCAGGTTCAATGCCGCGGCCAGGGCGCAGGACAGCGCGATGGCCCATAGAAGCAACTTTTTCGTCAAGGGATCCACCTCTTTTTGTCACACGGGGCAGAATCAGATATTTTTCAGCCAGGAAGCAGCCAGATCGATCCAGCCGCCGTTTTCGGGATGGTGATCGTGGGGATGCGGCAGACAGCTTTCCTCGTTGCACAGGGCGGTGCCGTGGGGACCGTGCGCGTAGAGGTGCATCTCGCAGGGAACACCCACTTTTTTGAGGGCGGACGCCATCAGCAGGCTGTTTTCCACAGGCACAATCTCATCCTCCCATGTGTGCCATAAAAAGGCGGGCGGCGCATCGGGGGTCACATGGGTCTCGATGGAGACCTCGGGCAATTTGGCGGGATAATCCTTGCCGAGCAGGCGGATGAAGGAGTTGTCATGCCGGTATTCACCGCTGGTGATGACAGGGTAGCAAAGAATCATGGCGTCAGGGCGGCAGGGTTTGCCAAAGGGCAGCGTCTGCCAGAAAACGCCGAGACTGGCGGCCAGATGACCGCCGGCAGAAAAGCCCATGATGGCGACATGGTCGGGGAGGCAATGCCATTCTTCCGCGTGTGCATGGCAGTAGGCAACCGCCTCTGCCGCCTCTTTCAGCGCTGTTGGGAACACGGCAGGTTCACAGGAATACTCCACGATGACAACGGAGATGCCCAAAGTAAGCAGGCGCAGGGCGACCGGTTCGCCCTCGTGCGGCACACGGTGTTTGTAACCGCCGCCGGGGCACAGCACCACCAAAGGACGGCGGCGGTCTGCCTCACAGGCTTCATTGGTCAGCAGATAGGTCAGAATGGAAACACCGGTCTCAGGAAGCGTAATACGAGTGTGCAGCATAATGCCGCCTCCTTAGTCAATGAAGTCAAACTGCATGTCGGTGATCTGCACCGTGTCGCCTTCACCGGCACCTGCCTGACGCAGGGCATCGATCACACCGGTACGACGCAGGGTAAAGTGGAACCACTTGACGCTGTCGGTGTCGTCAAAGTTGACACTGTCGATCAGGCGTTGCATGGCGCTGCCCTCCACATAGTAGATGCTGCCGGAGCGGCGTACCGTGAAGCCGGAAAGGTCGGGCAGCTCGTCCAGGAATTCTTCCTCTTCGTAGGGTCGCAGAACGGGCAGGGCACTCAGCTGTTTTTCGACCGCATCGAGCAAGTCGTCAAAGCCCCTGCGGGTCGCCGCGGAGACGGAGAACACGGGCACATCGGGGTATTTTTCACGGAAAAGCGCCAGATATTCTTCGCCGTCAGGCAGATCCATTTTGTTGGCGGCGACGATCTGCGGACGGCCTGCCAGATCGCCGTAGCGGGACAATTCCAGATTGATGGCTTCATAATCGCTGATGGGATCGCGGCCCTCGCTGCCCGCCATGTCCAGTACGTGGATGAGCAGGCGGGTGCGCTCTACATGGCGCAGAAAATCGTGCCCCAGACCGGCGCCGTCGGCAGCACCCTCCACCAGACCGGGGATGTCGGCCATGACATAATCCTGACCGTGACGGCGGACAATGCCCAGATTGGGGGTTAGCGTGGTAAAATGATAATTGCCGATCTTGGGCTGCGCGCGGGTGACCACCGACAGAATGGTGCTTTTGCCCACGTTGGGGAAGCCCACCAGACCGACATCGGCAATGGTCTGCAGCTCCAAAGTAAAACGGAAAGGCTGGGTCTGAATACCGGGCTTGGCAAAGTTGGGCGCCTGACGGGTAGGAGTGGCAAAATGCGCGTTGCCCCAACCGCCGCGTCCGCCATGCAGCAGGACACGGCGCTGGCCGTCTTCAAACATATCGGCGACCACACGACCATCCTCGCCGCGGACCAGCGTGCCCATGGGCACCTTGATGATGAGGTCTTCACCGGCTTTGCCGCTGCAGCGGCCGCCGCGGCCA
>JAZRWA010000018.1:0-5174 GCA_045599485.1 Clostridia bacterium
TCAGATTCAATGTATGCCATGCTTATCCCTCCTATTAATGATTGTATTATACAGTATAACCGACACAAATTCAAGTTAAACCGACATTATACCGACATTCACAGTGACAAAAAATACAGAGTAACATGAAATTTCAGTTCATATTACTCTGTATCTCTTTTCTTTAGCCAACCCGATAGCAACAGTGCTCGTTTTTCAGTATTACTGTTTTATGAACACTGCCCTAACGGTGGCTCTTATTATTGCTGATATTACTTCTTACGACGCAGGTAGGCAGGAACACCCAAATCGTCCTTTTCTACGCCGGAGGGCTGCTGAGGAGCAGCCACAGGGGCGGCAGGAGCCTGCTGAATGGGGGCCGCAGCGGGAGCGGCAGGAGCCTGTGCGGGAGCCGCGACAGGGCTCTGGAAGGCAGGCGCCGTGAAGGTGGGAGCAGTATAGAAAGGCGTCTGAGCCGCCTGATAACCGTTCACAGGCTGCTGCGCGGCAGGACGGGCGCTGCCGGTGGCAAAGGTGTCGGGATCAAAGCTCATGGGAGCGGGAGCGCTCTCATAAGGATTGACGCTGGCATTGGCAGCACCATACGGAGCAGAGACCGGACGGGTGCCGGGCTTACGCTTGGGGGCCGCTCCGAAGGAATTCTTATCAAAACCGGTGGCAATCACCGTGATGCGCACTTCTTCGCCCAGGGATTCGTCCACATTGGCACCAAAGATGATGTTGGCTTCGCTGTCGGAGGCCTGCATGATCAGGCTGGCCGCCTCGTTGACATCCATGATGTTGAGGTCGCTGCCGCCGGACACGTTGATCAGCACGGAACGGGCACCATCGATCTTGGTCTCCAGCAGCGGGCTGGAAATGGCTTCCTTGGCAGCGTTGACCAGGCCGTTTTCGCCGCGACCCACACCGATGCCCATATGCGCCATGCCGCCGGCTTCCATGACCGTGCGTACATCCGCAAAGTCCAGGTTGATGATGGCGGGCACAGCGATCAGATCGCTGATGCCCTGAATGCCCTGACGCAGCACGTCATCAGCCTTGCGGAAGGCTTCCAGCATCGTGGTGCCCTTGCTGACCACCTGCAGCAGGCGATCGTTGGGGATGACCACCAGCGTATCCACATTCTGCTTCAGCTCGTTGATACCGGCGTCGGCATTCTTCATGCGCTGCTTGCCTTCAAACAGGAAGGGCTTGGCCACAACGGCGATGGTCAGGCAGCCCAGTTCACGGGCGACCTGCGCCACCACAGGGGCTGCACCCGTACCGGTACCGCCGCCCATACCGGCGGTAACAAACACCAGGTCGGCGCCCTTCAGCACCGCTTCGATATCCTCACGGCTTTCCTCGGCGGCACGGCGGCCCACATCGGGGACAGCACCGGCGCCCAGACCCTTGGTCAGCTTTTCGCCGATCTGAATCTTGGTTCCGGCCTTGGAAAGGTTCAGAGCCTGATGATCCGTGTTGACGGCAATAAATTCAACGCCGCGCAGCCCGGCTTCCACCATGCGGTTGACAGCGTTGCTGCCGCCGCCGCCGCAACCGACAACACGGATAGCGGCAAAACCCTTGTTATTTTCATTTTCCATCTGGACTTCCAGCATATTAGCCTCCCGATTTCTGTCGTCGTTCTTCTCAGCCGCCAAAAAGATTTCTCAGCATGCCGCGAAGTCCGCGAGGTTGATTGGTCATTTCAGAATTTTCAAGCACAGTATCCATCAAGCCAAGTACGCTGGTATACAGCGGACTGGAAAGCTTGTTGGTCTTGCGGGGAAAATCCCGCACCGTGCGATCCAGCTTTTTGCTCATCATCTCACGCGCGCCGCGGTTGAGCGCCAGGCCACCGCCTGTGATGAACACCACGCTCTGGTTGGAAAGACGCACACCGCTGCCCTTGATGGTATCATGGATCTTTTCGCAGATCTCTTCCACGCGGGGTTCCAGCACCTCTGCCACTTCCTCACGGGTAAAGGTGCGGGTCACATTATCGCGGTCCGGCACGTCATAGGTCTCTTCCTCATCGGCGTAGGTGCCGAAGGTATAGGAGCGCTTGATGGTCTCGGCGGATTCCAGCGGAATCTTGAGGCCATACGCCAGATCGGCGGAAATATAGCCGCCGCCCACAGGCAGCACCTGCTGATAAATAATGGCGTCGCCTTCGATCACCATGACCTCGGTATTCAGATAACCGATATCCACCGCCACAGCGGTATTGACTCTCTCCTCGATGGGCACATACATCATGGACTGGCCCACGGAGGTGGAGAAGAAGCTGGCCACCTGTACATTGATGGCACGGAAGCGCTCGCTCACATCGTTCAGGAAAAACTCATCCGCCACCACATAGGATACTTTGGCGCGCAGCGAATTTCCGCGCACACCCATGGGCTCCAGCGTCTTTTTGCCTTCATCCACCTTGAACCAGGCGGGACCGCGATGAATGATCTCTCCCTGAACAGCACCCAACTGGCGGTTGGCCTCATTGAAAAGCTCCCTGACGTCGTTCTGCGTCACATGCGGATCGGTCCCCTGCAGGTCCACCCGGGCTTCCACCGTATAAACGCGGCAGAATTCGCCGGGCACGCCGACGCTGACTTCGCGGATACGGATGCCCGACTGCTCCTCGGCCTTATGCACAGCCTCGCTCATGCGGCCAATCAGGTTGTCGGGATCATTCCACTGACCATCGGTATAGCCGGCATATTCCACATAACCGGCACCGAGTATATCACAGTTGCGCTGCCGATTGCCGCTGTCCGCCACGAGCACACTGATCTTGCTCGTTCCAAAATCGACCGCCGTAAGCGTGTTCTTCATAATCGTTCATCCCCTGTTCGTTGCAAAGATGCCTTCTGTCACCGCTATAGGCAGGCAGAATACACCCAATAATCATAGGATACTTCATTTTACCCTTTTTACGGCGGAATGGCAAGCGTTTTTAAGGCATATATGTAATTTTTTTGGACAAATGGACAATTTTTTCGTCATCGGGGCAGATAACTGGCCTCACCGGGCACAGTTGCCTCAATGGTGCCGCCCTGAAGTCCTCTGGCGCGCAGCTCCATCAGCACGGCCCGCACCGTTCCCAATTTGCCGCGAAGTGACTGCGCGTTCCCGATCCGGATGGTATAGCCGTCCCTCGTGGTCAATGTCAGGCTTTCCGTGCGGGAGGCATCCATCGAAGCGATCTCCGTTACCCAGCCCTGTGCCCGAAGCTCTTCCACCACGGCTGTCACGCTGTCAAACTGCCCTTCTTCCATGCAGACTACCCGGGAATGCTCCCTGATATCACGGATGTTGAGCCCATTCACATAAATACAGCCGTTATCCTCATCCAGAACATTGCTGACAGAAAGCACCACACCGGAGGACGAGGTCACAAAACGCCGTCCCCCGCCCCCTTCCTGAATGTTCAAAGCCGGTGTCTGCTCCTATACATAAAGAATGACTGTATCCGGCCAGATCTTTTCCAGGCTTTGATAAACATAATGGTAATCGCTGTTGATGCCCCGCCGGATGGCGTTTTCATCGACATCAAAATAACTCATACCTGTTTTAAGACCGCTGAGATTATACACCTTGAGCAGGTTTTCATCGCTGACACCGGCCAGCAGCACGTGCTGAATGACCGCCACTTTTTCGTGTATGACAAAGGCGGCTGAGAGCAGCAATACTGCCGCCACAGCCGCGATGATCAGGATTTTCATTCCCTTTCGCATCGGGATCCCTCCGCTTTATTCCAGGGCATTGACCAATTGCTTAAAGATTCTGCCGCGCTGTTCATAATCACTGAACTGATCAAAGGAGGCACACGCCGGGGACAGAAGCACATTGCCGCCGCGTACAGCCAGCTTGCGGCAAAGCTGCACAGTCTCCGGATAATTATCGGCATGATACAGAGCCTGATATCCTGCTTTGACCAGCGAAGCCTCGATCTGCGGAGCGGTCGCGCCGCACAGCACGACCTTATCGATCATACCGCTCTTCATGATCTCTTCAGACAACGCATCAAAGGAAACATGCTTGTCCGATCCGCCGAGGATCAGCACCGTGGGCACGCGCATGGTCTGCACCGCCTTGATGGTGCTGTCCACATTGGTGCCCTTGCTGTCATTATACCATTTGACGCCGTCCAGCTCGCGTACAAACTCGATGCGATGCTCCACACCCTTGAAGGTCTTGAGCCCCATCCGGATCACCGGTGCCGGAACGCCTGCGGCAAAAGCCATCATGGCCCCCGCCAGCGCGTTCTAAAGGTTATGCGGACCGGGAATATAAATTTCTTCGGTATCGCAGATCACCGTTTCCTTACCGTTCCAGCGAATGAACATCTTTCCATCACGAACGAAGGCACCGTTTTCCACTTCGTGTTTGGAGCTGAACCAGGCGACCCGTGCGGTGATCTTCTCCGCCATCGCGCGGCACCAGCTGTCCTCATAGTTGAGCACCGCCGTGTCCTTTTCGGTCTGACGGTCAAAAATGTGCTGCTTCACGGCGGCATAATTATCCATCGTGTAATGACGGTTCAGGTGATCCTCCGTCACATTCAGCACTGCCGCCACCGTGGGATGGAAGGTATCCGTGGTTTCCAGCTGAAAACTGGATACCTCCGCCACCAGCACATCCTCCGGCTTGCTCAGCATAGCCGCCGCCGACATCGGATAACCGATATTGCCGGCTACATAAGCGATCTTGCCGAAGCCGCGGAAAATTTCCCCCAGCAGCGACACGGTGGTGGTCTTGCCGTTGGTGCCGGTCAGCGCTACCAGCGTTCCCTACGCCAGCTGCGAGGCAACTTCAAGCTCGCCGGTCACGGGAATACCCTTTTCCTTTGCCGCGAGCACAATGGGGGCGTCGATGGCAATGCCGGGGCTGATGAGCAGCACATCGGTCTTATCCAGCAGTTCTTCCGGCTTCTGACCAAGATACCATTCGCAGGGGAGGGCTTTGAGCGTGCGAATGCTCTCCCCCAACTATTCTTCCGTCTTACGGTCATTCAGCAGAGGAATAGCACCAAAGCGGCACAGAAGCTCCGCCACCGCCACGCCGCTGCGCGCCATGCCGATGATCAGTACCCTTTTGCCTTGCCAATACTGTTTCAAATCACTCATGTTATCCTCCGAGGTCAAAACCAGGTCAGCACGCCCAGCACGGCAACTACGCTGAGCACCAACGTC
>JAZRWA010000019.1:0-21250 GCA_045599485.1 Clostridia bacterium
GGGCCCAGGAATCATGGACCGCGATGACGGTGTCACCGCTGTCACGCAGCGCCTGCAGCTGCAGCTCCTCCTGACGGCTGACCAGACCGACGTTGTATTCGATGGTATCGATGGCAGAAAGCTTGACGCAGGTTCTTTCCAGATTGGTCAGCATGCGCCAGGCATCGGCAGACATGACCAGCGCGTAAACATCCATACGATGATTGTCCACCAGAACCACGGGGGCGCTGTCCTGCAGATATTCGGTCTGATAGGTGAACAGCGTTTTTTCGGCGGCGTCGATGCTGCCGTCACTAAATGCGGCGGCACAGTCCTGCGGCATGTCCACCGGCACGGCGCCGAGGGCGGTCAATGTTTCGGACATCAGCAGGGACCCGTCCGCGGCGTAACGCAGTCCCTTGAGGTCCTCGAGTGAGGAGACCGGCGCTTTCAGCACGGTCTGCTCATAGCCCAGCTCCAGAAAAGCGATGCAGAGCATTTTTTCACCGTTCTTTTTGGGAAACTCCAGAAAGCCGGTTGCCGTTTCACTTTCGGCAAAGGTACGGAACGCCTCATGGCTGGAAAAGGTGGCGGGCAGCGCAGGCAGGGAAAGCTCACCGGCGCCGATGCCGGCCAGTTCGGAAACGGGGATCAGCATGAAATCAACGGTGATGCCCTCATTGTCCTTGACGCCCTGAAGCTGGCGGAGGCTTTCTGCGGGGTCACCGAGCGTGCCGTCGGCGTAGACATCCAGCGCCAGACCATGATCGGTGTATTCCAAAATTCTGTCCCCGAAATAGAAGGCCAGCATGGCGGGGAGGGAGAACTCACTGTCCTGCTCGGAGAAATACAGCATGTAGGATTCGTGCGCCGAGACGGGCAGGGCCAACGAGCCCAGCAAGGCAAGCAGGAGCATAAATACGATCGATTTTTTCATAAATCAGACACCTCCGCAAAAATATCATATCACGATTTAAGGGTGTGTCAATGATTCGATAAGAAACAGAAATGCGGAAATGTTCAAAAAGTTGCAATCTGATTCAATTGGTTAAAATAATGAAACAAAACTGAAATGTCATCCGCGTATTTCAGCCGTGGTTGCTTGACAGTGAAAAAATGCGGATGATATCATCAGGAAGACAGGAGGTGAAAAAATGCGGACGGAGATCAGAAAGGCGCTTTAGCCGTTCAGAAGACGGCTGACGGCGGAAGCCTTGCTGCAGGCGGCGGCGGAAGCGTGCATGGCGACATGCGGCACAGCGGCGGTGATGTTTGCGCTGCGGCAGTATGATTTGATGGCTCCGACCCTGTTTTTTTGCCTGATCCCCCTGTTTTGGTTGGTGCTGGGCGGCTTCTTTTTTCTTCATCGACCGACCTGGGTGCGTACAGCGAGGCGCGTGGACCGTACCTATGAGCTGCAGGACCGGACGGCGACCATGGTACATCTGGCGCAGGATGAGGCGTTTTTTTCCGCTCTGCAGCGGCAGGATACCATTGAAAAGCTGAAGCGGCTGAATCCCAAGGCAATCAGACTGCGCTTTTCACGCCGGCGGTGGCTGGCCCTTCTGCTTTGTGTGACCCTTTCCGCCGCTGTGGCGGCAGGAGCCTTTCTTTCGGCGCAATGGCTGCGCGGAGGCGAGACGGAATACATGGAATCGGACGAAATGAAACTGGCGCGTGCGCTGCTGCAGGATATGCGTGAGCGGCTGAATGACGCCGATTTGTCCGAACAGGAAAGGGAAGCGTTGCTGCGGCAGATCGAAGAGACCGAAAACGCCCTGAATGGCGATAACTTTGGTTTGGACGAGCTGGCGGGCATTACCCGAACAGTGGGCGAGCTGCAAAGCCGGCTGGATGAATCGCTGATCCGCCGCGGCTGGATCTATCTGCTGCGGGAGGAGCCGCATTATACCGCTGTGGCGGACGGCATGATCAATGAGGATATACCGGCCATGCAGGCAGCGCTGGCGGCCAACTATAATGAAGTGATGAGCAAGACGGGCACGGAAGCCATCATTGCCCTGATGGATCTGAAGACGGAGATCGATGAGGCGCTGGAGGCGGATAACGAGCCCGATGACGAGGACGCCTATCTGCAGTACGCGTTTTATCTGTTTGCTGATGATATGCTGGGTGCCGCCAACCACATTGCCGCGCACAAAAACCCGGACAGTGTGATCTTTAACGCCTTTGCGCTGCTGGAAAAGCGCCTGATCAGCATCATCAACGGTGTGGATATCATCGTGGAGGCGGATGAGAACGAACAAAACATCTATTTCCGCCAGGAGGACGGCGATGAGGGCAGTGAGGACGGCGGCGGCATGAACGGGCGCGCCGCGGAGGAAGGGGACGCGGAGGACGGCAGCGTGCTGCTGTATACCGCCGACCCGGACGGCATGCACGGCGCGGGCACCGGCACCCGCAGCCAGCAGCACTATGAAGAAAGCGAAAAGGTGTATGAGCCGTCGCTGGATCCGTACAGCACCGCCTATGACGCAGCGCGGGAATATGAATTTGAATTGAACGGCATCGAGATCGAAAACAGCCATGTGGCGTACGGTCAGGTCTATGGGTCGTATTATGCCCGGATGATCGAAGCCATCATGGACGGCCGCATCCCGTAGGAGATGCTGCATTCGGTCGAGGCGTATTTCTTTGGACTGTAAGAAAAAACAGCCATTCGGACAGACGAAAGGGGAAAAACAATGAATCAGGCGGAAACGCTCCGGCGCTTCAGGGAGAAGAGCGGTCAGGTTTTTGAACAGATCAACCGGGATATGATCGGCCAGCAGGAAGTGGTGCAGCATGCGGTGATCGCGATGATCACGGGCGGCAATGTGCTGCTGGAGGGCGTGCCCGGCGTGGGCAAAACGCGTTTGGTGCGCGCCATCGGCCGTGTCTTTGGCCTGCCGTTTTCGCGCATTCAGTTTACGCCCGACCTGATGCCCTCCGATGTGACGGGTACCAACGTGATGACCCGCGATGAGAAGGGCAACACGGTGTACCGCTTCCAGCCGGGCCCCATCTTCAGCAACATTGTGCTGGCGGATGAGATCAACCGTGCCACGCCCAAAACACAGAGCGCGCTGCTGGAGGCCATGCAGGAGCATATGGTCTCGGTAGCCGGTGTGGATCACCGCCTGGAGGAACCCTTCTTTGTGCTGGCGACGCAGAACCCCGTGGAGCAGGAGGGCACGTATCCGCTGCCTGAAGCACAGATGGACCGGTTTATGTTCAAGCTGGTCGTCGGCTTCCCGACGGTGGAGGAGCTGGAAAAGATCGTATTGATGACGCAGCAGACGATGGAGGAGACTTCCGAGCAGGTGCTGGACGCCGAAACGCTGCTTCAGATGAGAGCGCTGGCCAAGCAGATTCCCGTGCTGCCGGAGCTTTTGACCTATACGATGCGGCTGGTCTCCGCTACCCATGAGGATTCGGCCGAAAAGGCGGAGGTGACCGGACAGTACATCGCGCTGGGCGCAAGCCCCCGCGCCTGCCAGGCATTGATCACAGCGGCCAAAGCGCGCGCGCTGATGGACGGCCGTTTCAATGTGTGCAAAGAGGACATCGATACCCTGGCGTACCCGGTGCTGCGCCACCGCATCAAGCTGAACTATGCGGCGATGGCGGAACGCAAGACGGCGGACATGCTGATCGCGGAGCTGATCCGCGAGGTGTCTGCCCGCAAACGCTGAAATGGCGGCGGCAAGACGCAGGCAGCTGTTGGATGATGAGTTTCTGGCCACGCTGAACACGCTGAATCTGAGCGCGAGGATGCCCATCAACAACCGTTTTGCCGGTGTGCACCGCTCCAAGACCTACGGCGGCATTTCCGAATTTGCGGACTACCGGGAATATCAGCCCGGCGATGATCTGCGGCGCATCGATTGGAATCTGGCCGGCCGTACGGGACAATACTATATCAAGCAGTTTCTGGATGAAAAAAAGCAGATGGTCCGCATCTTTCTGGATACCTCCCTTTCCATGCTGGGCGAGGCGGACAGCGATAAATCGCTTGCGGCTTTGCGCATGGCCGCGGCCATTGCGTATCTGGCGGTGCAGGCGATGGACAGCGTGTGCTTTTATGCCATGAACGGGTCAAGAAGCGTGCCGGTGGGGCCGGTGATCAACTGCAAGAGCCAATTGATCGCCACGTTTGCCGAACTGGAGCAGGTTGATTTTTGCGGAACCTGCGATATCGGGGCGGCCATTGCTGATCAGGGGCGCTTTGGCGGCGGCAGGGGGCTGACCGTCATTCTTTCCGACCTGCAGACCGATTCGGACTGGAAGGGCGCCATCCGTTCCCTGAAAGCCAAGGGACAGGATGTCATGCTTATCTGCCTTTTGTCCAAGGGGGAGGAGCAGCCCGCCTATCGCGGGGCGCAGTCCCTGGCGGATGCCGAACTGCCCGAAACACAGCCATTTCATGTGGAGGTGGACCGGGATATGCTGCACGCCTATGAAGAGGCGGTGCGATGGTTTTACCGGGATGTGGAAGCCTTCTGTGCCGGGGAGAATGTGGCGCTGGCCTGTGTCGGCGGCGGGGATGCGCCCGAGGAAGTGCTGCTGCAACGGGGCTTTATGACGGGGTTGATCAAATGAAGATACTGCATCCGGAATACCTTTGGATGGCAGGCGGCCTGATATTGCTGGTCGTGCTGTGGATCCTGCGTCCGCAGCGGGAGAAAAAGGCCGTGTCATCCGTGTGGCTGTGGCGCCTGAGTGAAAGGTTTCACTCACGAAGGATGCCGCTGCACCGTATGAAAAAGATGCTGCAGTTGCTGCTGCAGCTTTTTGCCGTGTCCGCGGCGGTGCTGCTGGCCCTGCGCCCGGTATTTCGGGTGCCGGATGCAGGCAAGGAATACATAGCTGTGGTGGACGTTTCGGCCGGCATGGCGCTGAACGGACGTCTGGAAAAAGTGAAGGAGAGCCTGCTGAAAGACATTTCCTCCTGCGGCGCGGGAACGGAAGTGACCGTGATCGCGGCGGGCAGCGGCGCGGTGACGCTGCTGGAAAAGAGCACCGACCGCAATGAGATCGAGTATGCTGTGACCCGCCTTCAGATTGATTGGGGCACCATGAATGTGCAGGCGGCGGCGGAGACCGTGCAGAGGATGCTGGATCAAAGCCCCGAGGCGGAAATCGTGTGGTATACCGACCGGGCTTTGGAGAGCGATGAGATCGTTTTGCACCGGACGGGGGACGGAGACTGCTGGAACGCGGCGGTCAACCGGCTGTCCTGCTCACGGCAGGGCGTGACCACGACCTTTGAGGCGGAGATCATCAGCTATAATGCCGCCGCCGAACTGACCTGCGCGCTGTATCTGGATGAGCACATTGCCGGGGCACGGCAGGTCTTGCTGAAGGAAAATGAGCCGGCTGTGGTGGAATGGGAGATCAAAAATGCCTCCTTTTCCGCCGCAAGGGTGGTTTTTGCCGCGCAGGACGCCTTGCAGGAGGACAACGAGGCGCTGCTTGTGAGGCCCGCGGAGCACGCTGTCCGCGTACTGCTTTGCAGTGATGAGCCGTTTTTCTGGCAGCAGGTGCTGCGTGCCTTTGACGTGGTGCAGCTGGAGGTGCGCGGCGCGGCGCAATGGGAAGATACCTTTGAAAATTACGATATTTATGTGTTTGACGGCGTATTGCCCAAAACGCTGCCAACGGACGGCGGTATCTGGATGATCCACCCCGACAGACTGCCGCGTGAGACCGGGCTGCTCTTTGGCGCATATCAGCAGGGCGGCTATCTGGAACTGCCCCGCGGCGGCATTCAGAGGCGGCTGCAGCTGGAAAACGCACTCATCAGCCGGGATATCATGGTGCAGAAGCTGCATCAGATCAACGATACCGAACGCTTTGAGATCGCGCTGACGGCAGGCGGACAGCCTGCGCTGCTGGCGATGCGGGAGAGCAACGGACTGGCCAGGGTGATCTTTTCCTTTGATCTGCATGATTCCAACCTGCCGCTGATGGGGGATTTTGTTTTGATCGTGGGGCAGCTGCTGGACTATACGATGCCGGAGCTGATGAGCGATACGACGGTGAACGCCGGCGAAGCGGTGAAGGCGGCGGTAACGCCCCTGGCGAAGGAGATCTATCTGAAGCTGCCGGACGGCACGCTGAAGGCCCTGCCCTTTACGGTGGACAGTGTGCAGTTTACGCCCGCATCGCCCGGGGTGCATACGCTGATGCAGCTGAAGGAAAACGGCATGCTGCAGTATGCGGATTTTGTCTGCCGCATTCCGCCGTGCGAATCCGATCCGCGGGCAGGCGAGGTCCAGACGGTCAGCCTGGTGCGTGTGCCTTTTACGGAAGAAGAAAAAAACGCGCGGGCGGAGCAGACCGACCGCATGCGGGATATCGGAACGGAATTGGCGGCTGCGTTGCTGCTGCTGCTCTTGCTGGAATGGATGGTGTATTATCATGAACAGTATTGACGTGCGGTTTGAAACACCGCTTGCATTGCTGACGCTGATTCCGGCGGCGGTACTGCTGATACTGTCCCTGCGCCGCATTCCGACGGCTCAATTGAGCAAAAAGGCCAGAAATACCCATTTGGGGCTTCGGCTTCTGGCGGTTTTGTGCGCGGTGCTGATCTTATCCGGCTTGTCTGTCAGCAGTGTGACCAACAAAACGGTGATGGCTCTGCTGCTGGATACCTCGGACAGCACGGCAGGGAGACGGGAGGAATTGCTTCAGGCGGCGGAGACCATTGAAGCCGCGGCGGACCGGAATACGCAGATCGTGCACATCGCCTTTGGCGGCAATGCGGTGCAGGTGAGCGCGTTTGAAAACGAAAACGGTGTGGAAACGGGCGCTACGGACGCCGCGGGTGCGATGATCCTGGCGGCCAATGCCCTGGAGGGCAGCAGCCGCAAGCGCGTGGTTCTGCTGACAGACGGCGTGCTGACGGACGGTGATGTGATTTCTGCCGCGGAGATGCTCGGCGGCAAGGGCATCCGTCTGGACGCGTATTATGCGGAATATCTGTCAGCAGAGCCGGAGGCGCAGGTCACGGCGGTAACGCTGCCCTCGGAGGCGGTGCTGGGGCAGAGCATGACATTGGATACGGTGGTGACGGCTAGCGGCTCCATCGGCGCCTCGCTGGAGGTATCCGACCGGGAGGGTCGCCTTTCGGTCAAACAGGTGCGGCTCTATAAGGGCGAAAACCGCTTTGCCCTGACCGCCCTGCCGAGATACGCCGGGACATCGGAGTTTTTTGTGAAGCTGACCCCCGAAAAGGATACGATACCCGGGAACAATGCCTACGGCGCGGTGACAGAGGTGACCTCACAGCAGAGGATTTTGCTGGTGGAGGGACAAACGGGCAACGCCCGGGCGCTGCGGCAGCTGCTGGAGGAACACGAGTGCGATACTACGGTCCTCGGGGCGGCGGAGGTGCCGACGGACATGGAAGCATTGTGCCGCTACAGCCTGATCATCCTGCTGGATGTGG
This sequence comes from Clostridia bacterium, assembly GCA_045599485.1. Classification (GTDB taxonomy): domain Bacteria; phylum Bacillota; class Clostridia; order Christensenellales; family Aristaeellaceae; genus SFMI01. Next base: position 7,436 of record JAZRWA010000019.1, read on the forward strand.
ATGTGCTGGACCTGCCGCAGAAGGCACCGGCTCGCTTGCGGGAGTATGTGGAAACCTATGGGCGCAGCCTGCTGGCCGCCGGCGGCGAGCATACTTTTTTGTACGGAAACATGAAGGATACGGCACTGGAAACCATCCTGCCGGTCAGCATGGAGGTGAGCCGCAGCGAGAGCGCGGAGCCGGCGGTTTTGCTGTTTTTGCTGGATAATTCCGCTTCCATGGAGGGCACCCCGATCACCATGGCCAAGCGCGGTCTGATCAACGCGATCCAGTCGCTGAATGACAATGATTTTGCGGGCGTGATCGCCTTTTCCACGGAGTCTTCGGTGGTATCGCCCATCATTTCCATGGAAAACCGCGATGGCCTGATCAACTCGGTGGCGCGTTTGGGCACGGTGATGGGTACGCAGTACAACCCGGCACTGCTGGATGCCGAAAAACTGCTGGAGCAATATGAGGGCAGCGGCAAAAAGCACATCATTTTGCTCAGCGACGGTAACCCGAGCGATACGGGGTATGAAGAGATCGTGGTGAGGCTGGCGGAAAAGGGCGTGACCCTTTCCACCATCGCGATGGGCGCGGACATCCGGGACGACGTGATGGCCATGCTGGCAACGCTGGGCGGCGGAAAATTCTATCGTGTGGAAAGCTCCTATGATCTGCCGTCCATTGTACTGACCGATACGGTGGCTTCCCAGACGGAGCACCTGGTCAGGGGCAGCGTGACGCCGGAAACGGTCAGCCCGCGCTATGGTATTTCCGACCCTCTGCCGCCGCTGGGCGGGTATATCCGTACCGATGCCAAGGCAGGAGCCGAGGTGCTGCTGACGGTGGAAAAGAACGATCCTTTGTTTGTGCGGCAGAGCTTTGGCAGCGGCCGTACGGCGTGCTTTACCGCCGACCTGAGCGGACAATGGACCGACATGTGGTTCAGGGATGATCCTGCCCGTGCCACGCTGGTACGGCTGATCGAGGAACTGCAGCCCACGGCGTATACGGCAGCGGCGCGGGAGATCCGTCTGGAAGCGGGCGGCACCCAGAGCATTCTGACCGCTCGGGCGGCGGAAGGCGCCGCTTCGGCGAAGGCGGAGGTGACTGCTCCGGACGGACGTGTCATGACACAAGACCTTTTTATGAATGAAGAATGCTGGACAGCGGAGATCCCGACCCCCGAAACGGGACGGTATGAACTGCTGATCCATGATTATGACGCCGCGGGAATGCTGCTGCGGACCCGCAGCGCGGCGGAGTATGTATCCTATTCGCGGGAGTACGATGCCTTTCCCGATACGGTCGCGGCCAGGGAGCAGCTGCAGGAGATCTGCTTTATGACCGGCGGCATGATGACCACGGATGCGGCGCTGCTTTCCAAAGTGGAGCTGGCAGGACTGCCGGTGGAGCGCGATGTGCGTTCCCTGTTGGCGGGGGCGGCTTTCTTTCTGCTGCTGATGGACCTGACCCTGCGAAAGCTTCGACCGAAATTTTTGTATCGCCGCTGAGGGGACTGTGCTATAATGCCTTGTGAAACAACCGCAAGGAGGGATCGGCCGTGAAGAGGGAACGAAAGCCCTATATTACCGAAGGGCATCTGCTGCTGGAGAGGATTGCTTACCTGCTGCTGCTTGGCGCGTTTGCGGTATGCGTGGAGAAGGCGATCATATCCCCGGGAACGATCGCCACGCACTTTGATTTGTACGGTCAGCCGGATGGATACGGCTCCCCGTGGGTGATGCTGATCCTGCCGGCGGTCATGCTGGCGGTGAACGGACTGATCAGTGTGCTGATCCGCAGGGTTCCGCCTGAAAAGATGAACATGCCCTTTGAACTGAAGCGGGAAAACACCGATAAGGTCATGACCGCGTTCACCGGGATGCTGTTTGTGATGGAGGCGGAAATGGCCGTTTTCGCCTTTGCGGAAACGCTCCTTTGGGCCAACGGAAGAAGCAGCCTCTGGAATGCTGTATTGCTGACGGCGGCGATGCTGCTGACGACGGTGCTGGGCACCGTTCGCGCAGTCAGGGCAAACAAAGCTTCGCAGAGGGAGGAGAGCCATGGAGTTTGAAGGCAAGATTGCCGTTGTGACCGGCGGCGCGCACGGCATCGGACAGGCTGTTGCACAGGAATTCAAACGGCTTGGCGCGACGGTGCATGTGATCGACATCGATCGGGGAGCGCATTATGAGGGCGATATCAGCCGTAAAGAAGTGCTGGAGGCCTTTGCCGCGGACGTGATCGAAAAGCACGGGCATGTGGATTATCTGGTGAACAATGCAAAGCCGCTGATGAAGGGCCTGGACGAGTGCAGCTGGGAGGAGTTTCAATACGCGTTGTCCGTTGGCGTGACGGCACCGTTTTATCTGACAAAACTGCTGGTACCGTATTTTGCGCCGGGGGCGGCGGTGGTCAACATCTCTTCCTCCCGGGATCGCATGAGTCAGCCGCAGACGGAAAGCTATACAGCGGCCAAAGGCGGCATTGCCTCGCTGACGCATGCGCTGGCGGTCAGCCTGAGCGGCAAGGTGCGGGTCAATTCGATCTCGCCGGGCTGGATCGACACGGATTATACCGTCTATGACGGACCGGATGCCTCGCAGCAGCCTGCGGGACGCGTGGGAAACCCGATGGACATTGCTCACATGGTGATGTTCCTCTGTTCGGAGAAGGCGGGCTTTATCACCGGCGAAAACATCTGCGTTGACGGCGGCATGACGAAGCTGATGATCTATCATAACGATTGCGGCTGGAAGCTGGAGCAGGAATAAAGTCTTGAACAAATCAATCCCCCATGTGCGGATCACATGATCGGCACATGGGTTTTTTCAGTTTAAAAAGGCATCCGGTCTCAGAATATTGCGAAACAGGAAAGAAATGGATATAATAAAGATACAGAACAGACCTTTGGAAGGAGCAATATCCATGAAATTGATCCATATTGCCGATCTGCATCTGGGCAAACAGATAGGAGACCGACTGATTCTGGAAGAACAGGAAGCGGTGCTGCAGCAGATCATCAGCATTGCGAAGGATGAAAAAGCCGACGGCGTGCTGATCGCGGGGGACGTATATCAGCGTTCTGCCCCGCAGGCGGAAGCCATGACGGTGTTTGATCGCTTTGTGTCGCAGATCGTGGAGCTTGGGAAAAAGGTGTTCATCATCAGCGGCAACCATGACTCGGCACAGCGTATCTCCTATTTCTCAGCGCTGGTCAGAAATGCCGGGGTGTATGTGACGGAAACGTTTGATGGTCATCTGCAGCATGTGACGCTCAAGGACAGGGACGGCGAGCTGAATGTGTGGCTGATGCCGTTTTTGCGCCCGACACAGGTGAAGCGGCTGCTGCCGGAGGCAAAGATCGTCAGCTATCAGGACGCTGTCGCGGCGGTGCTGGAGGCCACAGAGATCGATTTTTCCAAGCGAAATGTGCTATTGTGTCATCAGTTCATCAGCGGCTGCGAGACGACCGGCGATGAAGAAAAGGCCGTCGGCGGTCTGGACCAGATCGACGGACGGGTGCTGGACGGATTTGACTATGTGGCATTGGGACATATCCACGGACCGCAGCGCGTGCTGCGGGAAACGATGCGCTATGCCGGCTCGCCGCTGAAGTATTCATTCTCCGAGGCGCGGCATAAAAAATCGGTCACGGTGGTTGAACTGCAGGAAAAGGGAGAGGTCAGGGTGAAGACTGTTCCCCTCTATCCGCTGCACGATGTGAGACTGGTGGAGGGAATGCTGGCGGATGTGATGAAAATGGACTATTCCGATGATTTTGTGTGGGTCACCATCCATGACGAGCTGCCGCCCCCTGATGCCAAGGTGAGCATTACCAATGTGTTCCCCAACATGCTCAAGTTTTCGGTCGTCAACAGCCGAACCAAGTATGATATGGATGTGCAGGCACTGCATGCGATGGAAAACAAACAGGCCATCGAGCTGTTCTGCGACTTCTATCGCCTGCAGAACAATGATCAGCTGCCCAATGAAACACAGATGAAGATCCTTGAAAAAATCACCCGGGAACTGGAGATGAAGCCCGATGAAACCCTGTAAGCTGGTCATGTCGGCCTTTGGCCCTTATGCCGGAAGGACGGAGATCGATTTTACCCTGTTGGGCGAAAACGGGCTGTTTTTGATCGCCGGCGATACGGGCGCGGGAAAAACAACGATTTTTGACGCCATGAGCTTCGCCCAGTACGGCGAGGCGGCGGGCGGCAAAGAGAGAAGAAAAAGCAAATCCTTCCGTTCGGATTATGCCTCTCCCACAACGGAGACCTGGGTGGATTTTACCTTTACGCACCGGGGAGAAACATGGCGCATCAAGCGCAGCCCGGAATATACCCGCCCCAAAAAGTCCGGCGAGGGCATGACAACGCAGCCCGCTGAAGCCGAGATGGAGTGCGCCGAAACGGGAGAGAGTTACTATGGCCTCGGCGACGTCAACCGTCAGGCACAGGAACTGATCGGCCTGACGCAGGATCAGTTTACGCAGACGGTCATGATCGCGCAGGGGGATTTTCTCAAGATCCTCAACGCCGATTCCAAGGATCGCAAGGCGCTGTTTCAGAAGCTGTTCAATACGGAAATGTATGACAGGATCCGTGAGAAGCTGAAGGACATGGAACGTGAATGCAATGACGAGCGGGCGGATCTGGAAAAGCGGATCGAGGTGGCACAGGGGAAGATCGTACCCGATGCGGATTTTGCCGAAAGAGAGCTGCTGCAGCTGTATTGCACGGAGCCCAAATATGCAGCGCTGCTGCTGGAAGTGCTGGGACGCCAGATCGAACAGGAAAAGCAGGGGAAAAAGAAAGCTTCGGATGAAAAGGATCACGCGCTTCAGTGCCTGAATGAGGCCCTTGTGAGGCAGGAAGCGGGAAAAAGTCTGAACAGGCGGTTTGAAGAACAGGCCGCCTGCAGAGAAGAACTGAACCACCTGACGGCACAGCGGGAAGACGTGGAAGAGAAAAAACAGCGGCTGTAGATCGCGCGCAGGGCATAGAAACTGGTGCCCGCCGCCGCCCTGCTGAAGCGGACGGAGGAGCAGCTGGAAACGCAGCGGCGTCAGCTGGAAACATAGCTGCAGCGGCAGAAACAGGCGGCGGAAGCACTGAAGCCGGCGGAGGACCGCCTGCAGGAAGCGCTCAGCCATCAGGAGGAAGCAGCGGAGCTGCAGCAGAAGGCCAGACAGCTGAAGGAAACGGTGCCCGTGCTGAAGGAATTGACCGCAAAACTGCGTGAGCAGCAGCTGCTTCAGAAAAAGGTATCGGAGCTGACGGAGAAGAGCACGGCGGCGGATCGGGCGTATACCGCTGCAAAGGAGCAGTATTATCTGAGCCAGGCGGGACTGCTGGCGGCTGAACTGCGTGCGGGCAAGCCCTGCCCTGTGTGCGGCGCGGTGGAGCATCCGGCACCGGCGGCGCTTTCTTCGGCCGCGGTGACCGCCGAACAGCTGGATGCCGCGGATCAGAACCGCCGTCAGGCGGAAAAAGCGCTGCAGGATACGAACAACGCGCTGACGGAGATCAAGGGAAAAATCGACGCGGCCCGCGAAAAGCTGACGCAGCTGCATATTGCTGAGGAGGAAACGGAGCGCACCGTGCAGCAGAAGGCGCGTGCAGCGGAGGCTCAGGCGAAGGCGTATCTGGATGACATCGAAACGAGCCGCGAAGCGGTGGAGCAGACCAGGGAGCAGCAGTCGAAGAGCGCCGGCGCGGCAGAGAAGCTGCGGCAGGGTCTTGAGGAGCTGGAGAAGCAGCGGACAGAACAGCAAAGCGGCTTTGAGGCTGGACTGCGGACATGCGGCTTTGAGAATGCCCGGGCGTTTGAAATGGCGAGGATGCCCGAAAACGAGATGGGCCGCATGGAGAAGGCGGTGCGGGAATACGGTGAACAGCTGCGTTCCCAGTCCGACCGCGCGGAAAGGCTGGCGGCGGAGCTGAAGGACAAGCAGCCTGCCGATCTGGATAGCCTGCAGAAGCTGTGCGACGACCTTCAAAAAGCACACAAGGCCGCGGAATCGGCCGAACAAGCGTATGATAAGAAGCTTGTGATGCATGAGGACGCGCGCAAGGAGATTGAAAAAGCCCTCAAACAGCGCGAACGCCGTCAGAATCACTGGGCGGCGGTGCATGACCTGTATACCTGCTGCGCCGGTCAGACAGCAGGCAGCCGCAGGGCGAAGCTGACCTTTGAGGCCTATGTGCAGCAGTACTATTTCAAGCAGGTGGTGACGGCGGCCAATCTGCGCCTGAAGGTGCTGACGGACGGCATGTTCCACCTGCGCTGCAAGGAGGAAGCCGAGGACCGTGTGCATCAGAGCGGCCTGGACCTGGATGTGCATGACAGCAGCACGGGGCAGTGGCGTGATGTTTCGACCCTGTCGGGCGGTGAATCCTTCCTGGCAAGCCTGGCGCTGGCACTGGGGCTTTCCGATGTGGTGCAGGGACAGAGCGGTGCCATCCGCATGGAAGCCATGTTTATTGATGAGGGCTTTGGCACGCTGGATGATAACGCGCTGCGCAATTCCCTCCGTGTGCTGGATGATCTGGCGGACGGCAAGCGTCTGGTGGGCATCATCAGCCATGTGCATGAACTGGAAGAGAAGATCGACAAACAGATCGTCGTCAGCAAGACACCCGGCGGCTCGAAGGTTACCGTGGTGGTGTGACAGCCCCCCTGATTTGAATACATATTCCCTGCATTTTTGATACATATTCTATTCCTTTGCGCTTGACAGGGGAAAAGGGAGAGAGTACAATAGAATGTGGTATCAGTCCGGTTTTATTCCGTATTGTACCCAAGAAAGGATGGAATGAACAAAATGATTCATTTTGCCGATGCTGATTTGAAGACCCTGATCGCGCCCGAAGGCCATGCGTGCGCCTGCGGCCGCACCCACTCCATGGTGATGGATTACGTTTCGATCTGCCCCGGCGCTGTCAAGGAGATCCCTGCCGGCCTGAAGGCGATCGGCGGCACAAAACCCTTTATTGTTTGCGATGAGAATACCAAAGCCGCAGCGTGGCCCTTTGTGGAACCTGTGCTGGCCGCTGCAGGCATCAACTACAGCCTGTACTGTTTCCCCGGCGCGCACATCGAGCCCGATGAGCAGGCGATGGGCTCCCTCGCCATGGCCTATGATCCCAGCTGCGACTGCATCATGGGCATCGGCTCCGGCGTGATTAACGACTGCTGCAAGATCATGGCCAAGATCACCGGTCACAAGCAGATGATCGTGGGCACCGCGCCCTCCATGGACGGCTATGCCAGCAACTCCTCCGCCATGATCCGTGACCGCATCAAGGTATCCATTTACGATCCCTCTCCCGCGGCCATCATCTGCGACATCGATATCATCAAGAACGCGCCCATGCGCATGCTGTGGGCCGGCTTCGGCGATATGCTGGCCAAGTACATCGCCATCTGCGAGTGGCGCATCAGCAACCTGGTGACGGGCGAATACTATTGCGAGAACATCGCCGATCTGATGCGTGCCAGCCTGCGCAAGATCGTGGAGAACGCTCCCCAGCTCAAGACCCGTGACGAAAAGGCCGTGCAGGCCACCGTGGAGGGTCTGGTGCTCAGCGGTGTGGCCATGAGCTACGCCGGCATCTCCCGCCCCGCCAGCGGTCTGGAGCATTACTTCAGCCATCTGTGGGAAATGATGGCTCTCGACCGCGGCAACAGCTATGAGCTGCACGGCATTCAGGTGGGCGTGGGCACGCTGATCACCCTGAAGCTGTATGACAAGATCCGTGAGATGAAGCCCAGCCGTGAGACGGCCGAGAAGTTTATCACCGATTTCTGCGATGAAGAGTGGCAGAAGATGATCCGCCGTATCTTTGGCAAGGCTGCCGAGACCGTCATCATGCAGGAGCATAACCAGTTCCACAAGAATGACAAGACCCGCCATGCCGCCCGCCTGACCAACATTCTGGAAAACTGGGATGAGATCCTCAAGATCATCGATGAGGAGCTGCCGGACCGTGAGGCCATTGCCGCCATCATGAAGGGCCTGGAGATGCCCATGACGCCCGAAGACATCAACATCAGCTGGGAAGATACCTGCGACGCCTTCATCGGCAGCCGCGACATTCGCGACAAGTACCTGTCCAGCAGCATGCTGTGGGACATGGGCGTGCTGTACACCACCGAGTTGCCTAAGTAAACGAGAACGGGTTTTTAAAGGGGAACCACGCTTTCCGAAGCCGGAAAGCATGGTTCCCCTTTTGATCCCCTCCGAGAAAGCAAGAGTTTTTGAAAGGGGAGAAGTACGCTTTTCGATGCCGAAAAGCATACTTCTCCCCTTTGACCCCTCTTGGAGAAAAGGCAGGTATTTTCGCACGGAAAAACACCCTTGCACATTTGTCTGGCGTCTACAGCCAACCGTGCAAGGGTGTTATTGTGTTGAAATTTGATTGCTTTTTCTCGGAAGGCTTGGAAACCATGCTTTTTGGCACAAAAAGCGTGGTTTCCAACGGATCTCTTTTCCTGTCAAATCATTTGCTCGGGGTGGAAGACCTCGTCAAAGCGTTCGGGCGTGAGGTAGCCGAGGGCCACACAGGCCTCCTTGAGGGAGATGTTTTCGACATACGCCTTCTTGGCGGTGCGGGCGGCGTTCTCATAGCCGATATAGGGGTTGAGCGCGGTGACCAGCATGAGCGAGTTGTGCAGGTTATCGTGCATCTTCTTCTTGTTTGCGGTGATGCCCGAAACGCAATTTTTATTGAAGGAAACGATGGCATCGCTCATCAGACGGGCGGACTGCAGGAAATTGTAGATCATGACGGGCATGAACACATTGAGCTCAAAATTGCCCTGAGAGGCGGCAAAACCAACAGCGGCATCATTGCCCATGACCTGCACGGCGACCATGGTGACGGCTTCGCACTGGGTGGGGTTGACTTTGCCGGGCATGATGGAGGAGCCGGGCTCGTTTTCGGGAATGTGGATCTCGCCCAGACCAAGCCGCGGACCGGAAGCCAGCCAGCGGATATCGTTGGCGATCTTCATCATGTCGCAGGCGAGTGCCTTGATAGCGCCGTGGGCAAAGACCAGCTCATCCTTGCTGGTGAGGGCATGGAATTTGTTGGGAGCGGTGATGAACGCCTTGCCGGTGAGGGCGGAAAGCTCCTCGGCGACCGCTTCGCCAAAGCCCTTGGGAGCGTTGAGCCCCGTGCCGACCGCCGTGCCGCCCAGTGCCAGCTCACAGAGGGGCGGGATGGAACGGCGAAGCAGCTCCGCATCCCGTTCGAGGGAGCTGCGCCAGCCGCTGATCTCCTGGCTGAAGGCGATGGGCGTGGCATCCTGCAGGTGCGTACGGCCCGATTTGACGATGCCGGCGTTTTCCTCCTCCAGACGGCGGAAGGTGGCGACCAGTTCGTTAACGGCGGGGAGGAGGCGATCCTCCAGCATCAGAACAGCGCTGATGTGCATGGCGGTGGGGAAGGTATCGTTGGAGGACTGGGACATGTTGGCGTCATCATTGGGGTGCAGCAGGGGCTTGCCCGCCAGCTGATTGCCGCGGCCGGCAATGACCTCATTGACGTTCATGTTGGACTGCGTGCCGCTGCCCGTCTGGAATACCACAAGGGGGAATTCCTTGGCCAGCAGGCCGGCGGTGATCTCGTCGCAAACACGGCAAATAATGGCGCATTTTTCATCGGTCATGCGCCCCGGAACAAGCCGGTTGTTGGCCAGGGAGGCGGCCTTTTTGAGCAGGCCGAAGGCGTGTATGATTTCTTCCGGCATGGTTTCGGGGCCCACGCCGATCAAAAAGTTTTCATGGCTGCGCTGGGTCTGGGCACCCCACAGGCGTGTGGCGGGAACACGGACCTCGCCCATGGAGTCATGCTCGATACGGAATTCCATTGGGAAACTACCTCCGATCAGTGAAGTGGTTTTATTTTACTATATCTCCTCCCCGCGTGGCAAGCGGGATTGATACAGCGGTGAAAAAATGTTATAATATCCCTACCGATCCGAAAAGGAGGAACCCAAAGATGAGAAAGGATTTTGGCAAGCAGACCTGGCTGTATCCTATGCCGGTGCTGATCATTGCCACCTATGACGAGGAGGGCACCCCCGATGCCATGAACGCTGCCTGGGGCGGCATTCATGACACCAACCAGATCTGCATCTGCCTGTCGAAGGAGCACAAGACGGTGCAGAATATTTTTGCCCGCAAGGAGTTTACCGTCAGCCCGGCGACCGCGCCGCAAACGGTGGCGGCCGATTATGTGGGCCTGGTCAGCGGCAATCAGGTGAGCAACAAGGTGGAAAAGGCCGGCTGGCACACCAGCCCCGCCCCGCACGTGAACGCTCCTGTGATCGACGAGCTGCCCATGGCGCTGGAATGCCGTTTTGTCAGCTATGACGAGGCTTCCGGTCTGCTGGTGGCGGATATCGTCAACGTGTGTGCCGATGAAGCTGTGCTGGGAGCAGATGGCCAGATCGATGTTTCCAAACTGCGCCCCATCACGTTTGACCCTGTGCATCATGCCTATTTGGAGCTGGGCGTGCGTGCCGGCGGCGCATTCAGCGACGGAAAGCAGCTGATCTGACATGGCCGGAGCAAGAAAAGCCACCATGCGCCTGGCCTTCTGCGGCGTGATGACGGCACTTGGCACGGTGCTGATGCTGCTGGGCGGCGTGATCCCCGTGGCCACTTACTGTGTACCGATGATCGCCGGTCTGGTGCTGCTGGCGGTGCTGCTGGAATATGGCCTTCGCTGGGGCTGGATGGTGTGGGGCTGTACGGCGCTGCTGACGCTTCTGATGGGCGTGGATAAGGAAGCGGCCTTCTTCTATCTGTTTTTCGGCTGCTATCCCATGCTGAAGCCGTATATGGAAAAGCTGCCCAAGGGGCTGCGGCTGCCCGCCAAGGCGCTGCTGTTCACGCTGATCACCACAGTGATGTATCTGCTGCTGTGCTTTGTGTTTCCCCTGGAGGCGGTTCTGGCGGAGTTCCGCGAGGGATCGCTCATCTTCAACATCGTGCTGACAGCTGTCATTCCGCTGTGCATGCTGCTGTATGACTGGCTGCTGACGCCGATGGCGCTGCTGTATGTTCAAAAGGTACATCCCAGATTAAAGCTGCTCAGACGCGGCTGATATGGAGGTAATAAAAATGAAAGCCCGTGAATTTATCGATTTTGTCCGTTGCTCCCCCACTCCCTTTCAGGCGGTGGAAGCGCTTTCCAAAGCCTTTGACGCAAAAGGCTTTAAAGAATTGAAGGAAAATGTGCCCTTTCAGGTCAAGGCGGGCGGCAAGTATTATGTGACCCGCAACCGCTCGGCGGTGATCGCCTTCACGGTGCCCGAAGGGGCTTGCGGCAGCTTCCAGATCACGGCGGCGCACAGCGACAGCCCGACCTTCAAACTCAAGCCTGTGTTTGAACAGACGGTGGGGGACAAGTACGTGCGCTTCAATATCGAACCCTACGGCGGAACGATCATGTCCACGTGGTTTGACCGTCCGCTTTCCGTGGCCGGCCGTGTGATGGTGCGTACCGAAAACGGCGTGAAGACCGAAATGGTGGATATCGACCGTGATGCCGTACTCATCCCCAACATGCCCATCCACTTCAACCGTGAGGTGAACAGCGGCTACAGCTACAATCCGCAGGTCGACCTGCTGCCCCTGTACGGCGATGGTTCCGCCAAGGGCGGTCTGATGCGCGAGCTGGCGGAAAAATGCGGCTGCAGGGAGGAGGATATCCTCGGCACCGATCTGTTCCTGTACAGCCGTACGCCGGGCAGCGTCTGGGGCGCCAAGGATGAGTTTTTCTCCTGCGGACGCATCGATGACCTGGAGTGCGCGTGGACGGCGGCGGAAGCGCTGATGAACGCGAAGACCGAAGGGCACATCAATGTCTGCGCGGTGCTTGATAATGAAGAGGTGGGCAGCACCAGCAAGCAGGGTGCTGATTCAACCTTCCTCTATGATGTGCTGTACCGTGCGGCCTGCGCGCTGGGCTATGATGATGAGCACATTCGTGCCATGATGGCCGCCGGCTTTATGCTTTCCGCCGACAACGCCCACGCGGTGCACCCCAATCACGGTGAAAAATTTGACGCCGATAACCGTGTTTATATGAACGGCGGCGTAGTCATCAAGGCCAACGCCAATCAGAAATACACCACCGATGGTGTTTCCGCGGCGGTGTTCTCCGAGATCTGCCGCCGGGCGGGTGTGCCGGTGCAGTATTTTGCCAACCGTTCCGACGTACGCGGCGGCAGCACACTGGGCAATATTTCCAACGCGCATCTTTCCATGAATACCGCTGATATCGGTCTGGCCCAGCTGGCCATGCACAGCTGCTGCGAAACGGCCGGCACAAAGGACGTGGAATACATGATCGAAGCGGTCCGCGCCTTCTATGAGACCGACATTGTTATGCAGAAGGACGGCACCTACAGCTTCTGAATCGCAAAAAGTTGTTAATAGAATCATCCGAGAACGATTTGATAATCAGCCGTGAAGGGGTGTTCTTTCCTGAAATGAAGGGAAAACGGCACTTTTTTACGGCTGATTTTATGAATTGCAATTGACTTAGAATTGTAACATATATAAAATTATATATAATAATATTCCATATTAGAATTTTACATTCCGTGCGGATTGCAATAAGATTTATTCGGTGAGAGTTGTTTTGAACGGACCTCACCGAAACGTTATAGCTACACGGCGTCCCAGAGGACGTGCGCGTTAAGAAGGAGGATATATCATGAATCCGTGCTGCATCGAAAAGTATGGTATCGCCGGCGTAAAAGAGATTGTTTACAATCCCTCTTACGAAGAACTCTTCGCCGAAGAGACCAAGGCCGAACTGGAGGGTTATGAGGTTGGCAAGGTCAGCGAGCTGGGGGCCGTCAATGTCATGACCGGCATCTACACCGGCCGCTCCCCCAAGGATAAATATATCGTCATGGACGAAAACTCCAAGGACACCGTGTGGTGGACCACTCCCGAATACAAGAACGACAACCACCCCATGAGCGGTGAGGTCTGGCAGACCGTCAAGGACCTGGCCCTCAAGGAACTGGGCAACAAGCGCCTGTTTGTCGTGGATGCCTTCTGCGGCGCCAACAAGGATACCCGCATGGCCATCCGCTTTATCATGGAAGTGGCCTGGCAGGCTCATTTCGTCAAGAACATGTTCATCATCCCCACCGAGGAAGAGCTCAAGGACTTCGAGCCCGACTTTGTGGTCTACAACGCTTCCAAGGCCAAGGTGGAAAATTATCAGGAGCTGGGCCTCAACAGCGAGACCTGCGTGGCCTTCAACATCACCAGCCGTGAGCAGGTGATCATCAACACCTGGTACGGCGGCGAGATGAAGAAGGGCATGTTCTCCATGATGAACTACTACCTGCCGCTCAAGGGCATTGCCTCCATGCACTGCTCCGCCAACACCGATATGAACGGCGAAAACACCGCCATCTTCTTCGGTCTGTCCGGTACCGGCAAGACCACCCTGTCCACCGATCCCAAGCGTCTGCTGATCGGCGATGACGAGCACGGCTGGGATGATAACGGCGTGTTCAACTTCGAGGGCGGCTGCTATGCCAAGGTCATCAACCTGGATAAGGAATCCGAGCCCGATATCTACAACGCCATCCGCCGCACCGCGCTGCTGGAGAACGTGACCCTGGATGAGAACGGCAAGATCGACTTCGCCGACAAGAGCGTCACGGAGAACACCCGTGTTTCCTACCCCATCGATCATATTGCAAACATTGTTCGCCCCGTGTCTTCCGCTCCTGCAGCAAAGAACGTCATCTTCCTCTCTGCTGACGCATTCGGCGTTCTTC
>JAZRWA010000020.1:0-16346 GCA_045599485.1 Clostridia bacterium
CGGTGACCATCCTGTTGTGCTTCCTGCCTTGGATACTGACTTTAACGAATAGTTTTTGCGCCGTATGCACCCATCCGCAAAGCTGCATCACCGGCAAAAGACAAGCGTGACCCGCCTGGCGCACGAGACGGCTTTGAAGGAAGAGGAGGACGAGACCGCCGATACCAAGCGCCGTCCCCTGGAGCTGTCCCGCGCCCTGCCCCCGCTGCCCGACTTTATGAAAAAGGAATCCGGCCTATCCGCCGCTGACCGCGGCACCGCCATGCACCGCGTGCTGGGGCTGCTGGACCTGAGCAAGGTCCGGGACATTGCCTCCCTTTCCGTCCTCGATCAGACCGCGCCCATCCGGGCCGAGCTTGAACGGATGCTGTCCCTGGGGCTGTTGACCCAGCCGGAGTACGATGCCCTGCAAAGTCATCAGATCGCCGCCTTCCTGCTCTCGCCCCTTGGTCAGCGCATGCTGCACTCGCCGTAGGTGCACCGCGAGTGGCCCTTCTATATGATGCCGGAGGATATGCTCATTCAGGGGGTCATCGACCTGTGCTTCTGGGAGGGGGACGGCTGGGTATTGGCGGATTACAAGACCGACCGCTGTGACGGGGCGGAGCTGTATCGCCGCTATGCCGAGCAGCTGCGCTGGTACGGACGCGCGCTTTCCACCATCACCTGGCTGCCGGTCAGGGAATTGTGGCTGTTTTCCCTTCGCAGCGGCAAGGCCATTGCCGTGGAAGGCTTTGCCGACCCTTGATTTATGCCCCCCGGATGGGGTATAATATACAGGAAAAAGTGTTTTGTAAGCGGTTTTGCCGCTTTGGAAAGGAATTTTTATGAGCAAAAAAGACGAACCCAAGCGCGTCGACATTGGCGGTCAGGCCGTCCTGGAAGGCGTCATGATGCGCTCTCCCGAGTGGGTCGCCCTGGCGGTGCGCCGTCCCGACGGCTCCATCGTCATGAAGCGCGACCCCTGGGTCGCCCCCGCCAAGAAGCACAAGTGGATGGGGCTGCCCTTTATCCGCGGTGCCGTCAGCATGGCCATGATGCTCACCGTGGGCATGAAAACGCTGTCCGACAGTGCCAAGATGAGCGGACAGGAGGAGGAAGAGCCCTCCAAATTCGAAAAATGGCTGTCCCAGAAGCTGGGCAAGAGCATTGAGACCGTGGTCATGGCGGTCGCCGCCGTGCTGGCGGTGGTACTGAGCGTGGGGCTGTTTGTGCTCCTTCCCAACGCCATCATCAAGCTGTTCCCCGATTCGGGCTCCAGCGGCATGCTGCTGATGAAAAACCTCATCACCGGTCTGGTACGCACCGTCATTCTGGTGGGCTACATGATGCTGTGCCGCCGCATTCCCGATATGCTGCGCACCTTCCGCTATCACGGCGCCGAGCACAAAACGGTATACTGCAACGAGCACAACCTTGAATTGACGCCCGAAAACGCGCAGCAGTTTACCACCCTGCACCCCCGCTGCGGCACCAGCTTTATCCTCATCACCTTCATTCTTTCCATCATTTTCTACAGCATCATTGATGTTCTGGTGCTAATTCTTACCGGATACAACATGGGTAACAGCTACCTGCTGCGTGTATTGAGCCGCATCGTGCTGCTGCCCCTGGTGGCGGGCATCAGCTATGAGGCGCTGTTCTTCCTCGCGCATCACGAGGGCAAGGCCTGCGACATCCTGCGCAAGCCGGGCATGCAGCTGCAGCGTCTGACCACGGCGGAGCCCGATGCCGCCATGCTGGAAGTCGCCATTGCCGCCATGAAGGCCGCCAAGGGCGAACCCATGGAAGGCGAAGTCACCCCCGAGGGCTACGTCATCGTGTCCCCGGCAAAGGAGAACGCATGACTATCAAGCAAGCGCTGCGCCTTGGTACGCAGGCACTGGAAGCCGCTTCCGTGCCCGATGCCGCCTGGGACGCGGCGCTTCTTCTTGCCCACGTGACCTCAAAGCCCGCGCTCTGGCTGCGGGCAAACGGCTTTGAGGAGCTGGGAAGCCCCCTTTATGAGCAATTTGACGCGCTCATCGCCCGCCGCGCCGCGCGGGAACCGCTGCAGTACATTCTGGGTTCGGTGGCTTTTGAAGGCGTGGAAATTGCCGTATCGCCCGATGCCCTGATCCCCCGCATGGATACCGAGGTGCTGTTTGAGCGGACGGCGCTGCGGCTGCGCGGCACCGAAAAGGTGCTTGATCTTTGCACCGGCACGGGCGTGCTCGCCATCGCGCTCAAGCACAGGTTCCCATCCCTCACGGTCTTTGCCGCGGATAAAAGCGATGCGGCGCTGGCGCTGGCGCAGATCAACGCGCTGCGCAATCAAACCGCCGTTCATTTTCGTCAGGGCGATCTGTTTGAGGCGGTGGGGGAGGAACGTTTTGACCTCATTCTTTCCAACCCGCCCTACATTTGCGCCGCGGATATGCGGACCCTGCAGGAGGAAGTGCTTCGGGAGCCGCGCATGGCGCTCTTTGGCGGCGAGGACGGGCTGGATTTTTACCGGCGCATTGTCGCAGAAGCCCCCAACCACCTCGTGCCCGGCGGCGCTTTGCTGTTTGAGATCGCCTGCTCGCAGGCGGCCGATGTTTCCGCCCTGATGGCTTCTCATTTTGATGCCATCACCGTCACCCGCGACCTTTCCGGTCTGGACCGCTGCGTCGAAGGGACGCTGCGGGGATAAGGACGATGCAGGGGAACCACGCTTTCCGAAGCCGGAAAGCATGGTTCCCCTGCACCCCTCCGAGAAAGGGCAGATTCATTTCATTTTCAGGGGGAGAGGTACGCTTTTCGAAGCCGAAAAGCATACCTCTCCCCCTGTGACCCCCTCTCGGAGAAAAGGCAGACTTTAGCATAACATCATAACACTCTTACTTCGGTGTCAGATGCTTTCTTCAAAGCAAAAAACGTATTGCATGCATATCCAGTAAAGGATTGGTGAAAAAAGTGAGCAAGATAATTGAAGCTGACATTTTATCAGAAGGCAGAAAGAGAATAAAAATTACACTAATAAATGATGAAGTGATTTATGGTGTATCAATGGGAATTATTCCTGCTGTTGATAACGAAGGAGAATAGCTTGATTATGATGTGCTTGTTTTTGATGCGTATTCTCCGAATTCATATTTCAAACTGACAGATGAAATGATCAAAAGTATTGAACAAGTGAATAGTATCTAACATATAGCGTTTTTGTTTATGAAAAAGGCACTGATCACAATCAGTGCTTTTTATCAAGAGTAACTGTTCAATATAGCAGTAACGGTATTCATCAGTAAAATAACACCCTTGTCCTGATGTCAGAAACCTTTCATCAGGGCAAGGGTGCATTTTTTCATTTAAAGAACCGCTTTTTCGCGGAGGGCTTGGGAACCGCCCTTTTGGACTTCAAAAAGGGGGTTCCCATATCCTTTTCCGTCTCGTCTTCAGGGCGGGGGATCTCGCCCTGGTTCAGCGATTACTGGGCGGCGCTGTGGCGGATGGTCATGCCGCGGGGAGCGGTATAGACGGTCTCAAAGCCCTTCCAGTAGTTGACACCGTAGATGCAGTTGGCGCCGACGGGCTCCAGCACATCCAGGTATTCCATCTTTTCGGTCTCGCCCTTCAGCTTGGCATCCAGGAAAGCGGTGATGAAGTGATCGGTATAGCCGTTCACATTCCACAGATCCCAGATAACGTCGCCCCAGCGGCGCATGTCAGCCAGGGAGCGATCCTGCACATCGACGGGCACGGGGTTGGTGATGATGCTGTGATCCAGCATATCGAAGGTCACAAAGTAACGATCGGTATTGACGGTCTTGGCATACATATCCAGCACCTGGGCATGGGGCACGATGGTGTCGTAGGTGCCCTGCATCCACAGGGTGGGGGTGTCGATGTTCACAAAGCTGGACTCGTCAAACATGGGCTGACCCCAGGGGGCGCACAGCACGGCAGCGCTCAGGCGCTTGTCGCCGACGTAGTCTTCAGCTTCGAGCAGCAGGTCTTCATAAGCGGCGATGCGGGCATCGGCAGCGATGGCGTCCTTGCTCAGCTTGGCACCCAGGGTGCGCAGCAGGCCGTAACCGCCGAAGCTGTAGCCGATCATACCGACGCATTCAGGCTTGAGCATGCCGGCCAGGAAGCCTTCGGCATTCAGGCCCTCGAGGGCGTCGATGGTGTGGCGCTGGTCCAGCGTACGGTTCATGATGGCGCTGATCCAGGCGATGTCGGGGTTGAAGGCGGACACGCCGGTATCGGTGTGCTCCAGAGCCAGAACCACATAGCCCTTGGTGGCCAGGTTCTCGCCCAGGTGGCTCATCAGGTAGCGGCTGCCGGGATAGCCGTGGGTCACGATGACCACGGGATAGGGACCATCAGCCAGATAGGGATCGGCGTCACGCATGGCGCGGCCCACGAAATCAAAGGCTTCCAGGTCGTTGGTGTCGCTGCGGCCCATGTGATCGGTGTAGGTGGACAGCTGCACGGCGCCTTCGGCGACCACAGCGGGATACCACACTTCCACGGTCAGCACGCGGTCATGCAGGGGACGGGGATTTTCGGCGGTAATGGCGGCCAGGTCGACCTGGTCGGGGGTCACGATCTCAATGGTGCGCACGCCGATGGCGTACTCGCCGCGCTTGGCCAGCGCGGGGGAGGAGGCGATCGGGTCACCGATCACAGAGCCGACGGGATAGCCTTCTTCGTACACCAGCGTATCGGCGACGGCCGCGGAGAACAGCATCACAAGGGCGAACAGGATAGCAAGAATTCGCTTCATGGTTTTTTGTTTTCTCCTTCTTCATTTTAATGGAACGGGGGAAGAGTATCAACAAGCCTCCTCCCGCGGCAGCAGCCGACGGTTTCAAGGCGGTTTTTGCGGAAATGCGCACAGAATCGATCCCCTTTCCATGCTGTGCATTCCGCGGTCTTCCGTCTGTTTTTCCGTTTCTTTCTCTGCCGGGGGGCTGCGTGTTTCTGTTTCTGCCGGACAGGCGCGTCCGGTTTTGCCGATTGCTTTTTCAACGCACCTTGCGTATAATGAAAATACTCACGCTGCGTTCATTTACACCATCGGGTCATTTGCTTTCCATATTATACAATTTTAAATGTTTTGTGTCAACAATATTCTTTACATTTCAAATCTTTTTGTAAGGAGTTCTCCCATGAAAAAGATATTGTCCTTCCTCATCGCCCTGCTGCTGCTTTTTTCCTGCGCCGGCGCGGATTCCCTCATCTACGGCAGCGGCACCTGGGAATGCCCGTCCTGCGGCAGCCTCAACTGCGGTCAGCACTGCGGTGCCTGCGGCGCCCCCATCCCGCTGTGGCAGTGCCCTGCCTGCAGCGGCTTCATGACCTCGCCCTACTGCGTCAACTGCGGCATGGAAAAATACTATTCCCTCGGCACCGCCGCGCTGGCGGTGAGCGATTTTGAAGCCGCCATCGGTTATCTGGAATCGTCCCGCAGCCCCGAAGCCTGGGACGCGCTGGCCGGGGCGTGGGTTCAGGCGGCCCGAAGCTTCGAATATGACCACGACTATGAGAATGCCCTTTATTGCTATCAGAATGCCGAAGTCTACGGCGCGGATGTTTCCGACAAAGTCTCCCACTGCAGCTACCAGCTGGCCACCGTGCTGTACCGGGAAGGCGATTATCCGGCCGCCATGGAGCTGCTGGATTCCCTCGGTGATTACAGGGACAGTGCCGACGCTGCCCGTGATTGCCGCTATCAGCAGGCCCTTTTATAGGAAGAAAACGGCCGGTTCGCCGAGGCGGCCGCCCTTTACGCGCAGATTCCGGGGTACAAGGACAGCGACAGCCGCTATCGTACGCTCACCTGCGCGCTGGCGTCCGAATGCTTTGAAAACGGTCAGTACGACGAAGCCGCCGCGCTCTACGGCGAATTTGAATACGATGATGACTGCATGTCCCAGCGCACGGAGGCGCTTCGCCGCAGCGACCTGGTCAAACGCTTCACCCTCCAATGCTGCCTCCGCGTGGCAGATGCCGACGGCGCAATTGCCTACCGATACGGCTCCGCCACCGCGTATCTTGATGACCTGAACGAAGGCGATTCCCTGCAGCTGCTCCTGGCGCTGTCGGGGGCAGCTTCCGCTTCCGCGGATGTGCAGCTGCGCTGGAACGGCGGCGAATTACAGACCGCGGCGCTCTCCGCGTCTGAATTCGAACAGGCCGAATTTGTTGTCTCCCTCCCCGCCGAGGCGGGCACCTTCCCCTTTGAGGTCTTTGTCGGCGGTGTTAAGTTCAAGGAAGATACCGCCGAGATCCTGCCCTCGGGCGGTCATCGTCCCAGGGCGGTGAGATCGGAAAGTACCCGCACCGCTTCCGCCTCCGCCAATGGCTTTATGGGCCCCGTGTATGTCAAAATCACCGTAACTGACAGCAACACCCTCAGCTCCATCGTCATCGGCGATCACCGCTTCGAGGAGATCCTCGGCAGCAAGGTGCTGGAGGAGAGTTATCAGCAGCAGTTCATCGGCAAATCGCTGCCGCTTGGCCCGAATGATGTGGACGCCTGCGCCGGCGCGACCATCACCTCCGCCGCCGTGGTGGAGGCCGTCAACGCCGCCTTTGCCTCGCTTCCGTAAAACCGATACCCTTCCCTCGGGGGACCGTTCCGTACGGTTCCCCGTTTCTTTTTTTGTCGTTTGCAAAAAACGTTTGCCCCGCGGCCGCCCTCCCGCAAACGTTGGTAAAGGCGTGCTGCTTCATAAGTCGTTGCAAAAATGTTTATCTTTTGTTAGAAATGTGGATAAAATCCCCTGTGGATAACTTTTGTGGATAACTTCGGTGGATAAATGGAGTTATCCACAGGGTTTTTGCACATTGAACACGGGAAAATCAACAAAATCAAGGGTTTTTGCACCAAATTCGGTGGATAACTATGTGGATAATGTGGATAACCTCCTTTTTCTTCCCTTGCGCATATCTTGTATGTAAGCCGCGGGAGCACCACAAGACCATCATTTCTGGGCAAAATATCCCCTTTTTTTTGAGGTTATCCACCGAGTCACGGTGGATAAAAATTGGAAAAGTGGATTTTTTCGCTTGTGGATAACCTTTCGCCGCGGGAGCGAACAGCGGCGGAATAAGAGGCGATGTCTTTCAAAAAGCGTCTTTGATGTCATAAAACCGTAACAATTAAAGATCCGAATCATGGTATACTGATACAGGCGGAAAAAAGCGGCTCACGCCGTCCCTCCGCCGCAAAAAGCGAACGATCCGAAAGGAAAACGATATGATCGACAGCAGAAAACACGTATGTCTGGCCACCGCCTCGGCGGGGCTGGAGGGCGTGGTCAAGCGGGAGCTTCTCTCCCTGGGCTTTGAAGACGCCAAGGCGGAGCTGGGCGCCGTGCGCTTCACCGCCGATTACGCGGGCATGATGAAGGCCTGTCTGTGGCTGGCGTGTGCCGACCGCGTACTCATTGTGGTCAGGGAAGGCCACGCCGAGACCTTTGAAGACCTTTTTCAGCTGGTATTGAGGGCGCCGTGGAGCGATTATCTGCCCAAGGATGCCGCCATCCCCGTGTCGGGGCGCTGCTCGCGCAGCAAGCTGATGTCCGTGCGCGACTGCCAGGCCATCACCAAAAAGGCCATTGTGGAGCACATGAAGCGCGCCTTCCACACGCAGCTTTTGCCCGAAACGGGCCCGCGCTTTCAGGTCGATGTGGCCCTGCACGGCGACACGGCGCGCTTGACGCTGGATGCCAGCGGCGAGGCGCTCAACCGCCGCGGCTACCGCACCTGGAACGGCGAAGCGCCCCTGCGCGAAACGCTGGCCGCCGCCATGGCGCGCCTGGCCTTCTGGGACAAGCGTCAGCCCCTGCACGATCCCTGCTGCGGCACGGGCACGCTGCTCATTGAAGCGGCCTTTTACGCCGCGCGCCGCGCGCCGGGGCTGAACCGCTCCTTTGACCTGGAGCGCTGGCCGTATGCCGACGCGCGCGAGCTTTCCCGCCTGCGGGAGGAGGCCGCCGCCGCCTTTGACCCGTCCCTCATTCCCCCCATCACGGGCAGCGACCTCGATCCCAACGCTTTGGAGCTGTGCCACCGCCACATCCGTCAGGCGGGGCTGGAATCCTACATCCGCGTTTACCCTGCCGACCTGCGGCAGCTGACGGTTGAGGGGCCTTCGCCGTGCTTTATTGCCAACCCGCCCTACGGCGAGCGCCTTGGCGACAAAAAGCAATGCGAAGAATTGTACCGCGCCTTTAAGCCCCTCATGCTGCGCCACCCCGGCTGCAGCCTGAACCTGATCACCTCCCACCCCGGCTTTGAGCGCGTTGCCGGCCTGCGCAGCCGCAAAAAGACGCGCATGTACAACGGCCGCCTCGAGTGCGATTACATGAGGTTTTGACGAAGGATTTTGACGAAAGGTTTTGCAGGGGAACCACGCTTTCCGAAGCCGGAAAGCATGGTTCCCCTGCACCCCTCCGAGAAAGGGCAAACTTTATTGCGCAGCACAGCACCCTTGCACGTACGAAAGTTGCTTTCAGCAAAACAAGGGGAGTTCAGCATGCTCTTCCCAAGCCTGCCCCGAGAAATGGAAAACTTTATTGCACAGCACCCCAGCCCGGATGCTGTTTGTTTTTTCCCGCCGCTTTTCCCTTGTTCATGTGCCGTTTTTTACCAACACTGCCATTGACAGAAAGCCTCTTTTTGACATACAATAAGTGTATAATTCAGGAAAATTTCCGCCATATCGGCGGGTAAAAGAAAGGAAATCAAACATGCTTCAGAAAAAGTGTGTAGCCATGCTGTTGGCCGGCGGTCAGGGCAGCCGTTTGGGCGTGCTGACCAAGCATATGGCCAAGCCCGCCGTTCCCTTCGGCGGCAAATACAGGATCATTGACTTCCCGCTGTCCAACTGCACCAACAGCGGCATTGACACCGTGGGTGTTCTGACGCAGTATCGTCCTCTGGAGCTGAATGCCTACATCGGCAACGGCGCCCCCTGGGATCTGGACGTCAACAACGGCGGCGTGTACGTGCTGCCCCCCTATCAGACCGGCGCCACCGGCGAATGGTACAGCGGCACCGCCAACGCCATTTACCAGAACCTGGCCTTTATTGCCCAGTACAATCCCGAGCATGTGCTCATCCTGTCCGGTGACCACATCTACAAGATGGATTACAACGACATGCTGCGCCACCACATCGATACCGATGCCGACGTGACCATTGCCGTCCGTCAGGTGCCGTGGGAGGATGCCAGCCGTTTCGGCCTGATGAACACCGATGCCTCCGGCCGCATCATTGAGTTTGAAGAGAAGCCCAAGAACCCCAAGAGCAACAACGCCTCCATGGGTGTGTACATCTTCAAGTGGGAAAAGCTCCGCGATTATCTGATCGCCGACGAAGCCAACCCCAACAGCTCCAACGACTTTGGCAAAAACATCATCCCCAACATGCTCAATGACGGCTGCATGATGAGCGCCTACAACTTCAACGATTACTGGAAGGACGTCGGCACCATCGACTCCCTGTGGGAGTCCAACATGGACCTGCTGACCGATCCCCTGCCCATTGACCTGTATGACCGCAAGTGGCGCGTGTATGCCCGCAACTTCGGCTCTCTGCCCCAGTACATCGCCGACGGCGCTGTCGTCAAGGATGCCCTGGTGACCGAAGGCTGCGAAGTGTACGGCACCGTGGAGCACAGCGTGCTGTCCACCGACGTCAAGGTGGAAGAAGGCGCTGTCGTCAAGGACAGCGTGATCCTGCCCGGCGCCACCATCAAAAAGGGCGCTGTGGTCATCCGCGCCATCGTGGCGGAAAAGGCCGTCATCGGTGAAAACGCCGTGGTCGGCGCCGAAGGCGGCGAGATCGCCGTGGTCGGCAATAATACCACTATTCCCGAGGGCGGCACCGTCGCTCCCGGCGAACAGGTTGGCGAGTAAAGGAGGCGGCCGAATATGAACAATCTGATGGGTCTGATCTTCACCGGTGAAAACCTCGGTCATCTGGGCACCCTGACCGCCATGCGCGATGTGGCGGCTGTGCCTGTGGCCTCCCGTTACCGCATTGTGGACTTTATCATCTCCTCCATGGTCAACAGCGGCGCCCGCAACGTGGGCCTGATCGTGCAGCAGAACTACCACAGCCTGATGGATCATCTGGGCACCGGCAAGGAATGGGACCTGCACGGCAAGCGCCGCAGCCTGACCATTCTGCCCCCCTACACCATGCCCGGCAGCATCGGCATGTACAACGGCCTGCTGGACAGCATCAAGAGCAACATCCACTTCCTGCGCCGCTGCACCGAGCGCTATGTGGTGGTCACCGAAGCCAACATGCTCTACACCGCGCGCTTTGACGAAATGCTCGCCAAGCACGTGGAAACGAACGCTGACATCACCGTGATGTACAACAGCGATCCCGCCCTCATCCGCAGCAGCTGGGGCCGCTACATCAATGTGGCGGTGGACGGCCGTGTCACCGATCTGGAGATCAACCCCGTGCTGCCCAACAACTCCAAGAGCATGATGGGTGCCTTCATCATCCGCCGTGAGCTGCTCATTGAGCTGGTGGACCGCGCCATTGCCCGCGGCCAGTATCACTTCACCCGTGAGGTGCTCATCGACGCCATCCACAACGGCACCTACAAGGTGTACGGCTGGGAAAACACCAACAAGGTGTGGCGCATCGAAAACGTCAACGATTATTACAACGCCTCCATGGATCTGCTGTGCAGCGATTCCAAGGCGTCCCTGTTCAAGCCCGAGTGGCCCATCCTCACCCCTGTGCATGACGAAATGTCCTCCCGTCTGTGCCCCGGCTCCCAGGTCAAAAACAGCCTGATCGCCGATGGCTGCAAGATCGAGGGCACCGTTGAAAACTGCGTCATCTTCCGCGGTGTGCAGATCAAAAAGGGTGCTGTGGTGCGCAACTGCGTCATCATGCAGGACAGCATGATCATGGAAAACGCGCATCTGGAGGGCGTCATCCTGGACAAGGAGTGCATCGTGCGCGAGGAAGTGGTCATGATCTCTCCCAAGTCCTGCCCGAACGTGCTGCCCAAGGGCGCTGTCATCTAAATAACATTTTTTGCAGGGGAACCACGCTTTCAGGGCCTGAAAGCATGGTTCCCCTGCACCCTTCCAGAAATAATAATCATCATTAAGGGGGAAAGGTACGCTTTTCAAAGCCGAAAAGCATGCCCGCCCCAAACCTCGATAATAAAGTAATAAGGGGGAGAGGTACGCTTTTCGAAGCCGAAAAGCATACCTCTCCCCCTTTGACCCCCTCACGGAGAAAAGGCGGTCTATAACATACATCATAACACCCTTGCCTCGATGAGAATATCTTCATCAAAGCAAGGGTACTTTTTTACAATTCAATACCCTTGCACTGGCATTCATGCAAGGGTGTAACGCACAGGATATCATACTGCCCTTTCTCGGAGGGGATTAAAAGGGGAACCATGCTTTCCGGCTTCGGAAAGCGTGGTTCCCCTTTGAAAATCGTCTTTCTTACTCCGCGTCGGCTTTCTTCGCGGCAGGCTTGCGGGTGCGCTTGGGCTTGGCAGGCGCTTCTTCCCCCTCCGCAGCGGGCTTCTTCGCAGCAGGCTTGCGGGTACGCTTGGGCTTCGCGGGCGCTTCCTCGGCCACGGCTTCGATCACGACCTCTTCCACCACGGGCGTTACGATCTCCTCGTCCGCGGGCGCTTCGGCCACCGCAGGCACGGCCGCTTCCGCCGCGTCCTCCGCCACGGGGGCGGGGGCGCTGGGCAGCATGCTGGCGTACAGGGACTCATACACCTCAGCGGAGTGCGTCCAGCTGTAATCGCCCTCCATGCCGCGCACCATCAGGTTCTGCCACACATCGCTCTTCTCGCGGAAGTAGCGCACCGCACGGCGGATGGTAAACAGCATGTCATGCGCGTTGTAGTTGAAGAAGGTAAAGCCGTTGCCGGCGTTGTTGTAATGGTTGTAGCTCAGCACGGTATCACGCAGGCCGCCGGTCTCGCGCACGATGGGCACGCAGCCATAGCGCAGGGCGATCATCTGGGTGAGGCCGCAGGGCTCAAAGCGGCTGGGCATCAGCATCATGTCGGCACCGGCATAAATGCGGTGCGCCAGACCGTTATCCATCTGGAAGCGGGCGGCGACACGGCCGGGATACTGCTGCTCCGCCCAGCTGAAGAGGTTGACATAGCGGCTTTCGCCCATGCCCAGCACCACCAGCTGCACGTTTTCTTCCATGATCTGGCCGATCACGTGATCCACCAGGTCCAGGCCCTTCTGGCTGGACAGGCGGGTGACCATGCCGATGACGGGCACGGAGGGATCGACGTTGAGCCCCAGCTCCTGCTGCAGGCTTTCCTTGCAGGCGGCACGGCCGCTCATATCGGCAAGGCTGTAATTGAAGGGGATCAGCGCGTCATCCGCGGGGTTCCAGGCGTTGATGTCGATGCCGTTGAGCACGCCGGACAGGTTGGCACGGCGGGAACGGAGCAGGCCATCCATGCGCTCACCGTAATAGGTGGTCTGGATCTCCTCGGCATAGCTGGGGGACACGGTGGTGATCTCATCGGAATACACCAGCGCGGCCTTCATAAAGTTGGCGCAGCCGAAGCTGGCCAGCTTGTCCTCGGTGAAGTCGCCCTCGTTCAGGCTCAGCACATCGCGCAGCTGATCGATGCCGAACACGCCCTGATACTGCAGGTTGTGGATGGTGTACACCGTGCGGATGCCCTGATAGAAATCCACACCGCTGTACTGGATCTTGAGCAGCGCGGGGATCATGCCAGCCTGCCAGTCATGGGCGTGCAGAATGTCGGGCTTGAAGCCCAGCAGGCGCATGCCCTCCAGCACAGCACGGTCAAAGAAGGCATAACGCTCGTACTCGTCGCCGCCCGCGCCGTACACATAATCACGCTTGAAGTAGTATTCGTTGTCGATAAAGTACCACTTGACGCCCTCGGCCTCGATCAGCTCGATGCCGCAGTACTGCTTTCTCCAGCCCAGAGTGACTTCAAAATTCATCACATGGGTCATGGCATCCTTGTACTTGTCGGGGATCATGCCGTACTTGGGGATCATGACCGCCACATCATTGCCGCGCTTGGCCAGCACGGGCGCCAGAGCGCCCACCACGTCCGCCAGACCGCCGGTCTTGATGAAGGGCACGCATTCGCTCGCCGCAAACAAAATCTTCATATGGGTAATTCTCCTTAAAATAGAATGAATTATGATATTACAACATCGGTTTTCACACAAAACCAGCTTCATAATACCACATTTTGCCGCTTTACGCAAGGGAACGGCAGCATTGGATGTTGATCGGGGAGGGTACGCTTTTCGTGCCGAAAAGCATGCCCTCCCCCAACCCCTCCTGAGAAAAGGCAATCATGATCATACAGCATAACACCCCTGCTCCGATGACAGATTTCTTCATCCAAAGCAAGGGTACAATTA
Organism: Clostridia bacterium; assembly: GCA_045599485.1. Taxonomy (GTDB): domain Bacteria; phylum Bacillota; class Clostridia; order Christensenellales; family Aristaeellaceae; genus SFMI01. The sequence continues at coordinate 13,413 of JAZRWA010000020.1, forward strand.
TTTGATGAAATGATTGCTTTTTCTCGGAAGGTTTGGAAACCCTGCTTTTTGGCTTCAAAAAGCGTGGTTTCCAAGAACCCCCGTCCGTTATTCTAATAGCGGCTCGAGCACCGTGTTCATCACGTCCATGCCGCGCTGAGAAAGAAGAAGATGGGAACGTGTCAGCAAAGCACGCCCGTCCGCGATGGCGGGGGCCAGGGCGGCGCCGTAGCGTGTCATCAGATCCACACCGTAGCGCTGTTTAAATTCTGCAAGCGCAATGCCCTGCGTCAGCCGCATCCCCAGCATCACGGCCTCAAACAGCATTTCGTCCGGGCCGATGTGCTCTGTCTCGCCCGCCTCGCCGCCAAGGTACGCGTCCAGCGTTTGCGGGTTGGTGCGGCGGTCATTCTGCCACAGGGAGGCCGCGGCGCAGCCGAAGCCCAGGTAATCCTCGCGTTTCCAGCAGTTCACGTTGTGCCGGCATTCCTCGCCCGGCACGGCAAAATTGCTGATCTCATACTGCAAAAGCCCATTTTCACGGAAGATACTGCGGCACAGCTCATACTGCGCGCGGTCCTCTTCATCGCCCGGCAGGGTCAGCCGTCCGTGTGTCAGATCATCATACAGCGGCGTGCCCTCCTACGGGATCAGCGCGTAGCAGCTGATGTGCTTTACGCCCAGCCCCATCACAAAGCGCGCGGTCTGTTCGGCGTCCCGCATCGTCATGCCGGGGAGTGCCAGCATCATATCGGCATTGAGCCGCTCAATGCCCGCCGTACGCACGATGGCCGCGGCGTTGACCGCGTCCTATACCGTATGGATGCGCCCGATGCTTTTGAGCAGCCGGTCGCTTGCGCTCTGCACGCCCATCGATACACGGTTGACGCCGCCTTCAAAAAGCGCGGCGGCTTTTTCCGCCGTGATGGTACCGGGGTTCATTTCGCTGGTCCATTCGGTGTTTTCCGCCAGAGGAAAGCTGTCCCGAACCGCCTGACACAGCCTGTACAGCAGTTCTTCCGGCAGCAGCGTGGGCGTGCCTCCGCCAAAGAACACCGTGTCGGCCATGGGATGCCCCAGCGCGTCCGACCGGCGGCGCATTTCCTCCGCCACCGCGTCCACATAGCGCTGCATATCGTTTTCCCGCCCCGCCCAGCTGGCAAAGTCGCAGTAGCGGCACTTGCTTTTGCAAAACGGCACATGCACGTAGATTCCCAGATGCTTCATGGCACACCTCCGAGGGGATTATAACACAGATTGTCAGGGGAAACCACGCTTTCCGAGAAAGGGCAGTTTTTTTCCTTTCTGCATAACACCATTGCTCTGATGACGGGTTTAGATATCAGGGCAATGGTGCTGTTTTATTTAAATAATGATTGCTTTTTCGCGGAGGGCTTGGGAACCGCCCTTTTTGGCCGCAAAAAGGGTGGTTCCCAACAATCCTTTCTTTACACATCGTCCCATCTGTGGTATGGTAGAAAAAATACCGTAAAGGAGCGTAAAACCATGAAAAAGCTGATTTCCCTGCTGCTGGCGGCGCTGATGCTGCTTTCCCTGTGCGCTTCCGCTTTTGCGGAGGAGCCCGTGCTGGCCTCCACCAAGTCCCTGACCGCGCTGCTGGACAGCCAGAACCTCAACTACACCTGCTACGGTCTGGATGATGACGGCGATGACCACATTTCCATCGGCGTATCCAACGACGATCTGAACCTCAAGTACACCATGGAGCTGTTCTTCAGCGATGACCTGGAGGCCGCTTATGTATACGTCTGGTACCTGATCAGCTACAGTGCCGAAAATCAGTCTGCTGTGACCGCCCTGTGCAACGAGATCAATTCCGCCTTCCGCTATGCCACCTTTGTCGCCGATGACCGTGACAACACCGTGACCGTCAAGAACGCCGCCTTCCTGCGCAGCGTGGACGATGCCGGCGCCATCGTGTTTGACATGATGACCACCATGGCCAGCGTGATCGATGAAGTGTATCCCTACCTGGCCGAATACGCCAACTGACGAGGAAATCGTTGGGACGACCACGCTTTCAGAGCCTGAAACACGGTCGCCCCAAACCCCACCCGGGAAAGGGCGATCAATATCATACCGCGTAACACCTTTGCTTTGATGAAGATAAACTGCTTCATGGCAAGGGTGTTTTTATTATGCTTAAACCGCCTTTACCTGTTGTCTCCTTTTGTCCCTTCCGCTTCTGTGAATTCCAACCTTCATTTCCGCAAAGGTGTTTTTTATCATACTTAAAACTGCCTTTTCTCGGGTGGGGTCCGGGGAGGGGATGCTTTTCGGCACGAAAAGCGTGCCCTCCCCGGCGTCTCCTCCCTTCGTTTCTCGTTTGTCAAGGCCATGCAGGGCCATGTTCAAAAAAGGAAAAGTGTGGTAGGGTGTACAGGCGGACGCGAAGGAGGGGGGGAAAGGCAGCTGAAGAGAGAAGAGTTTCCCTTGCCCTCCCGAGCGTCCGAGGCACAGCTTGTTTTGCGGTTTTTTCTTTTCTTTTGCCGTGTTTTGTGGTATAATAAGTAGTGGTGGAATCTATCCTTTTTTATTCCCCGCTGAGATGTGGATAACCCCGCATTTTGGTGGATAACTTAGTGGACAAATTGTGGATGGATTTCAAAAAACCCTGATTTTATTGGATAAAGTTATCCACAATCGGTGGATATCTCCTTTGTGGATAATGTGGATAACCTCCAAAACGCCCCCTTTGGAGGCGGCGAAAAAGCCCTTCCGGACGGCTTCCCCGCCTCGGCGGACGCCTTGTGCCGTTCCGGATCGGCGTTTTGCCTCCCTCATCAGGGCCCAAAAAAGCGTTTTTTCCACATTCCTTCCACACGTTCTCCACCGGTTATCCACCGGGGCGGACGCCCAAAAACCCCCGCCGTGATTGAGGTTTTGGCAGTTATCCAAATTATCCACCGTACTACTACTACTACGAAATATATA
>JAZRWA010000021.1:0-33338 GCA_045599485.1 Clostridia bacterium
CAGGCATACAGACCCACGCCGTTCCCCCCATGGGAATGCAGCCCGCTCACCGTAACCTTCACGACCTCCTCCGCCAGCGGCAGCAGCAGCATGGGGCGGTAATTGTCCCGCAGCGTCATTTCTTCCCGCCGTCCGTCCGCGTACTCAATGCAAATATCGGCATCCTTCATCAGCGGCGCGGGCATGCCAAGCGGCTTCTCCCCCGCGGGCGTATGGCACCGCATCGCAAACATGCGGTACCGTTTGACGTCCGCCACGCTCTGGCGCGAAAAGTCAATGTCCCACACCAGGCGCAGCGTGCCGGCGCCCTGCGGGCAGACCGTAAAGGCACCGCCTTCCGGCAGCATCACACGGTTTTCCCGTCCGTTCATCGGTCTCTCAAAGCCGTTCTGCAGCACAGCGGTCTAAACCGCCGTAAAGGTCGAACGCAAAGGCTTCATCGGGCGGAATACACCGGGAATGAAGCACCCATCGGCAATCAGCTGTCGCTGCAGCTCTTCCATATGGTCATTCACTCCGCGGGGATTGCAGCCATACTGAATCGCCAGCGCCGCAGCCGTGCCCACCGCCTGTCCGATGACCGAGCAGGTCGCCATCACGCGGGTGGAACTCATGGCCATATGCGAGGCGCTGATGTTGCGCCCCGCAAACATCAGGTTGTCGATATTGCGGGAATACAGGCAGCGATAGGGGATCTGATAGGGTGCCGCCGTTTCGATGTGCACGCTGGAATAGCCGTCCCACTCAATGCCCTCGGGATGGTGGTTATCCATCGTCCAGCCGCCGTACGCCACCGCATCTGGGAAGGTGTGCCCCTCCTCCAGATCACGCTGATTGAGCATGTAATCGCCCTCGCAGCGCAGCGATTCACGTTTGCCGGGATAAAAACCGATCCAGTCCAGTTCATAGTTCTCGGCGCCGTGATCACCGTAATTCTTGATATGGTCCCACACGCCCAGGGCGATCTTCATCAGCTCCTCCCCCAGCGGCTGCGCGTCCTTGAGGCTGTCCTGCATGCCGCCCAGCTCGATCCACCAGAAGTTGGTACCGTTGTGTACAAAATCATGATTCTTGTTAAACAGGCTCGCGTCGTCGGGATACACATACGCACCCGGAACAGCCTTGAACACACAGGGGTGATCGGTCTCCTTCGCCTGAATCAAAATGGAATTGCCCATGGTATGACGGTCCGGCGTTTCGGGAGCGGCGTATTCATTCATCTCGTCCCGCCCTTCACGGCCGATGCGATAGGCGGCGCCCGAAAGCGGCGCCAGCACAGCATCACCGCTGCAATCGATAAACACAGCCGCCTGCACATGATGGAAGGTATAGGTGTTGGTCTGCCAGCCCTTCACCGAAACGATGCGGCTTCCCTCCGTTTCGCATTCAAGGCAGGAGCAGTTGAGCAGCAGTTCAATGTTCTTCTCACTGCGCACGGTGCGAAGCAGCAGCTCATCCCACGCCGAAAAATTCATCGTCGGATTACGGTAGATATTTTCCAGTTCAATTTCATTGAGGATACCCGTCTCCCGCAGCTCCAGGCTGACACGGGTCGCTCCGCGGATCCACATGCGGATCTCGCCGCTGGCATTGCCGCCCAGCACAGGACGATCCTGCATTAAAAGAACCTTCGCCCCGTGGCGTGCCGCCGCCACCGCGGCGATCAGGCCGCTCATGCCGCCGCCGACCACACATACATCGGCGTTATGGTGGATGGTTTCAAAGGGTCTTTTGCCTTCGGATGCAAACAACACAGCTGTTTTCCCCCGTTATTTTTCGTTTTTTACATTATAAAGCACTGAATACACCGTGTCAAATGAAAGAAACATATGCGGCTGCCGCAAAGAGGCCGCACGTTCCGGAACCCTGTCTGAAAAACGCCTTTTCATAAAAAAACACCCTTGCACCGCCGAAATCAGCTTTTTCGGCCGTGCAGGGTGTTCGATCACTTCGAAATGGAACTCAGGTCATCTTTTCCTGTTTGACCTTATGATCGATCACATGGCGGGAGGCTTCCTCGCGGAGAATGTCCTCCGTGGTGATGCCCTGCTGCACCATCAGCACCATCACATGGTACAACAGGTCGGCAATTTCATAAATGGTCTCTTTTTTATCCTCCGCTTTGGCGGCAATGATCACTTCGGTGCACTCCTCGCCCACCTTTTTGAGGATCTTATCCAGACCCTTGTCAAACAGATAGGTGGTGTAGCTTCCCTCGGGGCGGCTTTCCTTGCGTCCTTCCAGCAGCTGCATCAGACCGTCCAGGGTAAAATCATTGCGTTCATCACTCAAAAACATCGGATACTCAAAGCAGCTTTCGGTGCCCATATGGCAAGCCGGGCCGTCCTTTTCCACACGGATGAGCAGCGCGTCCCGGTCGCAATCCGCGGTAATGGAAACAATATGCTGATAGTTGCCGCTCGTTTCGCCCTTCAGCCACAGCTCCGCGCGGCTGCGGCTCCAGAAACAGGTCAGCCCCTTTTCCATGCTGATGCCCAGGCTCTCTTTGTTCATCCACGCCAGCATCAGCACCTTGTTGCTGATGGCGTCCTGCACAATGGCGGGAATCAGCCCTTTTTCGTTGAATTTCAGTTCGTTTACATCCACCATAACGGCTCCTTACCGGCGGGCGGGGATTCCGCAGCGCGCCATTTCATTTTTAAGATCAGCGATCTTCACTTCGCCAAAGTGGAAAATTGAAGCCGCCAGACCGGCATCCACGCCGGGGACAGAATGAAACAATGTTATAAAATCGTCAATACAGCCGGCACCGCCCGAGGCGATGACCGGCACGGACACCGCCGCGCACACCGCCTCCAGCATTTCCAGATCAAAGCCTTTTTTCACGCCGTCGGTATCGATGGAATTGACCACGATCTCACCGGCGCCGTTATCCACCGCCCGGCGGATCCACTCAATGGCCTCCATCCCGGTGTTGTCGCGTCCGCCGCGGGCAAACACACGGAAAACGCCGTCCACACGCTTGATGTCCGCGCTGAGCACCACGCACTGGCTGCCATACAGTCTGGCTGCCTCGGCGATCAGGTCGGGGTTGCGGATGGCGCCGGAATTGACCGATACCTTATCGGCGCCGCACTTGAGCACACGGTCAAAATCGGCGGTGGTGTTGATGCCGCCGCCCACCGTCAGGGGAATAAAAACACGTCTGGCCGTCTCCCGCAGGATATCGGTAAACAGCCTTCTTCCCTCTGCCGAGGCCGTAATGTCATAAAACACCAGCTCATCCGCGCCGCAGCTGCTGTAGTATTCCGCCAGTGCCACAGGCGAATCCACATCGCGCAGCCCTTCAAAATTGACGCCCTTCACCACGCGTCCGTCCCGAACGTCCAGGCAGGGAATGATACGTTTTGTGATCATCGGGTCATCTCCACCGCCTTTTTCAAATCGATATCCCCGGTATAATACGCCTTGCCGATGATGGCAGCGTAGAGCCCCATCTCCTTTAGTGCCAGCACATCCTCCATGGAGGATACCCCGCCGGAGGCGGTGATGTTCAGGTCATAGCGGCTGTTCAATTCCCGGTACAGCTCCCGATTGGTGCCGCGCATGGCGCCATCACGGGAGATATCGGTGCAGATGATGTTTTTGATGCCCAGCCGCACACAGCGTTCAAAAAAGGCTTCCGCCGTGAACGCGCTTTGCTTCAGCCAGCCGCGGGTCGCCACATAGCCATCCTTCAGATCGGCGCCCACCACAATACGCTCACCGTATTTTTCCGCCGCGGAGATCAGCAGCGCTTCATCCTCGCAGGCAGCAGTACCAAGGATCACACGGTCCATGCCGGCGGACAGATAGCGGTCAATGACTTCCATGGAACGGATACCGCCGCCGATCTCGCAGCACGCCCCCGAAGCCGCCTTGATGTTCAGCACGGTCTGAAGATTCGGCGTTCCGCCGTCCCGGGCCCCCTCCAGATCGACAATGTGGATATGGTCGGCACCGCAGGCGGCAAAATCGCAGGCCACCTCTTCGGGGTGTTCATTGTATACCGTCACCTGATTGTAATCGCCCTTGTAAAGGCGCACCGCCCGGCCGCCCAGCAAGTCAATGGCAGGATACAGGATCATGCCCCCACCTCCCCGCAGAAGGCGCACAGGATCTGCAGCCCCGCCGCGCCGCTTTTTTCAGGATGGGACTGACAGCCGTACACATCTTCCTTCTGCACGGCAGCCGTGATGGGAATGGAATATTCCGTTTCCGCGATCAGCGAATCCTCGCAGCCGTCCGCAAAGAAGGAATGCACAAAATACACATGCGTGCCCTCTGGCGTATGGGCAAACAGCGGCGAAGGCCGGGTCATATGCAGACTGTTCCAACCGATGTGTGGAATCTTGAGCGCGGGATCGATGCGGCCCGCCATGGGCACCACCGTCCCTTTCAAAAGCCCCAGCCCCTCGTGCTCGCCAAACTCCAGGCTCTTTTCAAACAGCATCTGCATGCCCAGGCAAATGCCCATGACGGGCGTACCCGCCGCGGCGGCATCCTTGACAAAGCTGTCCAGACCGGTCGCGCGCAGCTGCCGTGCGGCATCCTCAAAAGCGCCCACGCCGGGCAGGATCAGCCGATCGGCCTTTTTCAGCGTTTCCCGGTCGCCGCTCACCACCGCTTCCGCGCCGATGGCTCCAAAGGAGCTTTGCAGCGAAAACAGGTTGCCGACGCCGTAATCAATGATTCCGATCATCACAGCACCCCTTTAGTGGAAGGGATTTCTCCCTGCAGTTCCGGGTCGATCTTGTCCGCCTGCCGCAGCGAACGGGCAGCGGATTTGAAGCATGCCTCCAGAATATGATGGCTGTTGTCACCGCTGAACATTTTAAAGTGCAGCGTCATCTCCGCCCCGCGGGCAAAACCCAGCCAGAATTCCTTTCCCAGTTCCGTATCAAAGGTGCCGACTTTCTGTGTAGGCAGTGTCACATCATAGCTCAGCCACACGCGGCCGGAAAGGTCGGCGGCGCTCATCACCAGTGCTTCATCCATGGGCAGGATGCAGCTTCCATAGCGGGTGATGCCCCTTTTGTCTCCCAGTGCTTTCTTAAACGCCTCGCCCAAAGCAATGCCGATGTCTTCCGTCGTGTGATGGGCATCCACCTGCGTATCGCCCTTGCAAAGCACAGACAGATTGAAACGCCCGTGGCGGGCAAACAGCGTCAGCATATGATCCAGAAAGCCGCAGCCGCTGTTGATCTCGCCGCAGCCGGTGCCGTCCAGATCAAGAGAAAGTGTAATATCGGTTTCGTTGGTCACGCGGGTAATTGCAGCCTGTCTCATGCCTGTACCTCCGTGATGGTTTTCAGTGCCTGCAGCAGGGCATCCATCTGCTCTTTGGTACCGATGGTGATGCGATTATAATCGCGGATGCGCGGAAGGGAGAAATGCCGTACCAGAATGCCCTTTTCACGAAGGGCGGCATACACAGCCTGGCCGTCGACCCGGGGATGCCGTGCGAACACAAAATTGGTCATGGAGGGCAGTACCTCAAACCCCAGTTTTTCCAGTCCTTCCATGGTGTAAGCGCGATTCTCCATGATGGTACGGCAGTTGCGTTTCATATAATCGTCATCCTGGATGGCGGCCACCCCGGCGGCCATGGTCATGCTGTTGACGTTATAGGGATTGGTGGAATACCGCACCGTATTCAGATCGCGGATGAGCGCTTCACAGGCAATGCCGAAGCCCAACCGTCCGCCCGCCAGCGAACGCGATTTGGAAAAGGTCTGCGTCACCAGCAGGTTGTCATAACGATGGATGAGCGATACCGCGCTCTCCGCTCCGAAATCCACATACGCCTCATCCACCACCACAACATTGTCGGGGTTGGAAGCCACAATGCGCTCAATCTCCTTGAGCGGCAGTGCAAGACCGGTCGGGGCGTTGGGATTGGCAATAAAGATCGTGCGGTTCAGGCCGATATAATCCTCCGGATCGATGGAAAAATCGTCCTTCAAAGGAATAATGTCGTACGGCACGCCGTTCAACTGCGCAAACACCGGATAAAAGCCATAGGTGATATCGGCAAAAGCAGCAGGATGCTTCTCGTCGCAGAAAGCCATAAAGGCAAAGTTGAGGATCTCATCCGAACCGTTGACGCAGATGACCTCCTTGGGGCTCACGTTCAGCCGCTCGGCAATGGCCTGTGTCAGCACCGCGCACTCCGGGTCGGAATACAGCTGCAGGTTTTTTGCCGCTTCTGCCGCCGCCGTCACAGCGCCGGGGGCGGGCGAAAAAGGCGATTCATTGGTATTGAGTTTGATATAGCGGCGTTCCTTCGGCTGCTCACCCGGAGTATAGGGCGTCAATGCCGCATATTTATCGGAAAAAAAGCGGGTCATTCTTTGTCCTCCAGACGGATGACGGCGCTGCGGGCATGGGCAGTCAGCCCTTCCTGACGCGCAAAATACGCTACATCCTCCGCCACGCGGGCCAGTGCCGCCGGCGTATAATAGGTATACTGTGTCTTTTTGACAAAGTCATCCACCGACAGCGGCGAGGAGAAACGCGCCGTGCCGCTGGTAGGCAGCGTGTGGTTGGGGCCGGCAAAGTAATCGCCAAGCGCTTCAGGGCAGCTGCGGCCCATAAAGATGGAACCGGCATGACGAATGGCGTCCAGATAATCAAAGGGATTATCCACGCACAGCTCCAGATGCTCGGGCGCGATCTCATTGGCAATGTCAATGGCGTCCATCAGCGTCTCCGCCACAATGATCTTGCCGTTGTTATCAATGGAAACACGGGCGATCTCCGCGCGCTCCAGGAGCGGGATCTGTTTTTCCAGCTCCGCCGAAACCTTCTCTGCCAGCTCAGCGGAATCAGTCACCAGCACCGCGCTGGCCATTTTGTCATGCTCCGCCTGGCTGAGCATGTCCGCCGCGGCACAGCGGGCGTCGGTCTTGCCGTCCGCCACGATCAATATCTCGCTGGGACCGGCGATCATATCGATGGACACGAGGCCGAACACCTGCTTTTTCGCTTCCGCCACAAAGGCGTTGCCCGGTCCCACGATCTTGTCCACCCGCGGCACGGTTTCGGTACCGTACGCCAACGCGGCAACGGCCTGCGCGCCGCCGATCTTAAAGATGCGGTCCACGCCCGCCACATGCGCCGCCGCCAGAATGACGGGGTTGACCTTGCCGTCCTTGCCGCAGGGGGTGGTGATGACCACTTCCTTCACACCGGCAATCTTGGCGGGAATGGCGTCCATCAGCACGGTGGAGGGATACGCCGCCGTGCCGCCCGGCACATACAGACCGGCACGGTCGACGGGAATGACCTTCTGTCCGGTCACGATGCCGTTTTCATCATTAATAATGAAGCTGTTGCGCACCTGCCGGGCATGGAATTTGCGGATGTTGGCGGCAGCCCGCTCCAGAATATCCAAAAACTTCGGTTCGGTGGCAGCAAGTGCCTCGTCCATTTCTTCTTTGGAGACCGTCAGTCTGTCCAGCGCCGCACCGTCAAATTTGAGAGTATACTTTTTCAGCGCCTCGTCGCCGTTCTTTTTGACGTCGTCAATAATGTCCGCCACAATGGCTTCCACATTGACCGTCGGCACGGCACGGGCAAAAATCTCATCGTTGGAAACCTCACCGCATTTCAGAATACGAATCATGCTTTTTCCTCCGTCATGGCAGACAGGGCCGCGGCAATGCGGCTGATCTGCTCGCTTTTGAATTTGTAACCGGATTTGTTGGCAATCAGCCTTGCGCTGATGGGAAAGATCTCCTCAACCACTTCCAGGTTGTTTTCCCGAAGCGTGGTGCCCGTCTCCACAATGTTCACGATCACATCGGACAAATGCAGGATGGGCGCCAGTTCGATGGAGCCGTTCAGATGGATGATGTCAATGTCCCGTCCGCGGGAGGCATAAAACGACCGGGCGATGCGGCTGAATTTGGTCGCCACCCGCAGTGTGCGGCGGGGATCATCACGGAAGCCCTTCTGCGCCGCCACCGCCATGCGGCATTTGCCGATGTGCAGGTCCGCCAGCTCGTACAGGTCGGGCTGATACTCCAGCAAAATGTCCTTGCCTGCCACGCCGATATCCGCCGCGCCTTCTTCCACATAAATGGCCACATCGCTGGGTTTGACCCAAAAGTACCTTACGCCCGCTTCTTCATTTTCAAAGATCAGCTTTCGGTTGTTTTCCTTTATGGAGGGGCAGGGATAACCCGCCCGTTCAAACAGATCATAGACCTTTTCGCCCAATCGTCCCTTGGGCAGCGCTACATTCAGCATGTGCCGCGCACCTCCCCGTTGATCAGATACAGCGTCTTTGCCGCTGTCACCCCTGCCTCGCCGGGAGCGGTCAGCACCGTGCTGCCATCCGCCCGCAGGGCTTCGGCCGCCGCACGCATTTCGGCCGGCGTCGTGTTTTCGTCGCAGATCAGCAGCACATCCACATCGGGCGTGTCGGGCAGCGTGTACAGACGTGAAAGCAGATCGAGATACACAGCAAATCCAATGGCGCGGGAGCGCTTGTGCATGCGCCGCATCAGGTGGTCATACTGACCGCCGCTCAGCACACTGTCGGGAATGCCCTCCACAAAGCCGCGGAATGCCAGCCCGTTGTAGTAGCGGGTATCGCTCACAGCGGAAAAATCCAGCCGCACGGAAGCTTTGAAGGGTGATCCCTCAAACACCGTCAGCACGCGGGACAGCAGCTCGACCTTTTTGATCGCTCCGAAGCGTTCGCACAGCGCCTGCACCTTGGGCAGTGCCTCATCGATCGGGCCGCAGGCTTCCAGCAGACCGACAAGCGCTTCTTCCTTGCCTGCCAGCCCCTGCGCGGCGCACAGGCTGCGGATGCCATGCAGGTTCTTCTGCGCGGCGCACTGCAGCAGCTGCTCCTGCAATGTGCTGTCCTCGGTGATCAGCGCCGTAAAGGCGGTCAGGATGCCCAGGTTGGAAACATCCAGTATAAAGCTTTTTCCGCACAGCGAAAGGCTTTTTGCGGCAAGATACAGCACCTCCGCGGCACAGCATTCATCCACATTGCCGATGCACTCCAGCCCGGCCTGACGGATCTCGCGAAAACCGCCCATGCCGCGCGCCACGCGGTAAACACGTTCATCGTAATAGATCTTGCGTGTGCGCTCGGGGATATCATCGGTATTCTTGACAATGGACAGCGTCACGTCGGGCTTGAGCGCCATCAGCCGCCCATCCGTATCGGTAAAGGTCAGCACGTTGTCTGAGATCAAAAAATCCTTGTTGCGGGAATACAGATCGTATTCCTCAAATTTACTCATCCGATAGGGCGTATAGCCATGGGATGAAAACAGCGTGCGCAGACTTTCGACCGTCTGCCCGGCCCTGTCTGTGCGGGGATCATTCCGCATTCTTATTTCCCCCTTCTTCCATCTGATGGATAGCGTTCCGATAGCCGCCCGTGCCATAAACCAGGCACTTGTTGACGCGGCTGATGGTGGCGGTGCTTACGCCCACCTGTTGAGCAATGGTCTGATACGGCGCTCCCTCGCTCAGCATCAGCGCGGTATCCAGTCTTTGGGACATGTCCTTGATCTATCGGATGGTGCACAGATCCTCAAAAAAGGCCGCGCACTCCTCAGGCGTCTTCATGGCGGCGATGGTTTTGAACAGACGATGGATCGATTCGGTTTCAAGCGCTTCCATGGTTGGCACAAAGCTCCTTGCTTTAGTCTGATAACGATTTAGCATTTTATCACTTTATTATGGTAAAGTCAAGCGGGCACGGCAAAAAGAAAGGCTTTTTTTAAAAAACGCTTGCATTCGGGCCAACATTATGCTAATATAATTCGGTGCAGGAACATCTGTCCGCACGATGATTTACAGGAGGGCGAAGGAAAGTGCCTATTATTCAGTCCGCCAAGAAGCGCATGAAGGTTACCGCGACCAAGAATCTCCGCAACCGCATGGTGAAGAGCGCCGTCAAGACCGAAGTGCGCAAGTTCAATGCTGTTGCTGCCGATAAAGATGCCGCTGCTCAGCAGTATGTATCTGCTGTGTCTGCTCTGGACAAGGCCGCTTCCAAGGGCGTAATCTCCAAGAACAGCGCCAACCGCAAGAAGGCCCGCATGGCCAAGGCGATGGCGAAGGCCTAAGAGAAAGCCGAAAAATGTATTTCATAAGCGCGCGGGCTTTGCCGTGCGCGTTTGTGATACAATCAAACAACCAAACAGGCAATGAAAAAGACCAACCCCCGCGTTCCCGTACGACGCAAGAGAAAGGCGGTCACCGGCTGTAAGCCGCCTGCCGTACTGCGGGGCATTCGCTTTTGAGCCGCGCCTCGAACCGGCCGGAATACACCGGCTGCAGTAGTTTGCGCCGTCTGCCCGACGACAGCGGGTAATGAAGCGCGGGGCCGCGGCCCGGCGGAATTTGGGTGGTAACACGCTGAAAGGCGTCCCATGGATTGGGGACGCCTTTTGCTTGTCCCGTTATTTACAACAATTGCTGATAATGATTGAACCGGAGGTATACGATGTCCATCAAGGAAAACATTGAAGCCATCCGCGCCGAGCTGGAGGCGGAGCTTGAAAAAGCCGAAAACGGCAAGCTGGTCGAAGAGCTGCGCCAGAAGGTATTGGGCCGCAAGGGCACGCTGACCGCGCTGCGCCGTATGCTGGGCGGTCTGTCCGCCGAGGAGCGTCCCGCCATGGGTCAGTTGATCAACGAGGGCTGCGAAAAGATCGGTGCCCTGCTTGACGCGCGCCTTGAAAAGCTGAAGGCCATGGAACGCGAGCAGAAGCTCAAGAGCGAGACCATCGACGTGACCGAGCCCCGCGAGCTGCCCCGTGTCGGTGTGCCCCACCCCACCACGCTTGCCCTGCAGGAGGTCGTCTCCGCGCTGACCGGCCTTGGCTTTGACATTGTGGAAGGCCCCGAGATCGAGCTGGACCATTTCAACTTCGAACTGCTCAACATTCCCAAGAATCACCCTGCCCGTGACGCGCAGGATACCTTCTATGTGGATGACAACATCGTACTGCGTACCCACACCTCTCCCGTACAGGCGCGCACCATGCTTTCCCGCAAGCCCCCCATCCGCATCGCCTGCCCCGGCCGCGTCTACCGCGCCGATGAAGTCGATGCCACACACAGCCCCGTCTTCCATCAGATCGAAGGTCTGGTCATCGATAAGGACGTGACCATGGGCGATCTGAAGGGCACCCTCGACGCCCTGTTCAAGAAGCTGTACGGCGATGATGTCGAGACCCGCTTCCGTCCCTCCTTCTTCCCCTTCACCGAGCCGAGCGCCGAAGTTGACCTGACCTGCATCTCCTGCCGCGGCAAAGGCTGCCGTATGTGCAAGGGCACGGGCTGGATCGAAGTGCTGGGCTGCGGCATGGTCAACCCCAAGGTGCTGGAGATGTGCGGCATCGACCCGCACGAATACAGCGGCTTTGCCTTCGGCATCGGTCTGGAGCGCATCACCATGCTGCGTTACGGCATCAAGGACATGCGTCTGCTGTACGAGGGCGACGAGCGTTTCCTGCGGCAGTTCCGCTGAGACAGAGGAGGCAAATCAATATGAAGATTTCCATGAATTGGATCAGTCGCTACGCGCCCATTACCGTATCCCCCGCCGAGTATGAAAGCCGCATGATCATGTGCGGCACCGGCGTGGAGGGTGTTGAATATCTGGGCGCCGAATGCGAAAACGTGGTGGTCGGCCGTGTGCTGACCTGCCGCGATCACGAAAACAGCGATCACCTGCATGTCTGCACCGTGGATGTCGGCGCTGCCGAGCCCCTGCAGATCGTCTGCGGCGCGCCCAATGTAAAGGAAGGCATTCTGGTGCCCGTGGCGCTCGTCGGTGCCAAGCTGCCCGGCGGTCATGAGATCAAAAAAGGCAAGCTGCGCGGTGTTGAGTCCTGCGGTATGCTCTGCTCCGGTCCCGAGATCGGCGTGCCGGTGGAGCTGTACCCCTCCGTGGGCGATGCCGGCCTGCTCGTATTTAATGAAGAATATCCTCTGGGCACCGATGTGCGCACCATTTTCGGTCTGGATGACTATGTGGCTGATTTCGAAATTCTGGCCAACCGTCCCGACTGCCTGTGCGCCTGGGGCATTGCCCGTGAAACCTCCGCGGCGCTGGGTACCCCGCTGAAGCTGCCCGAGATCAGCGTCAAATATGCCGGTGGCAGCATTCGTGATCATGTATCCGTGCGCGTGGACGATTACAGCCGCTGCCCCCGTTATGCCTCCCGCGTGATCAAAAACGTGCGTGTGGCCCCCTCCCCCATGTGGCTGCGTCAGGTACTGCACGCCGCCGGCATGCGCTCCATCAACAACATCGTGGATATCACCAACTTTGTCATGCTGGAAACGGGTCATCCCATGCATGCCTTTGACCTGAACAAGGTCCGCGGCCGTCAGATCATCGTACGCACTGCCCATGAGGGCGAAACACTGCGCACCCTGGATGGCAAGGATCATCAGCTGCAGCCCTCCGATCTGCTGATTTGCGACGCCGAAGGCCCCACCGGTCTGGCCGGCATCATGGGCGGCGAAGAGAGCGAGATCACCGACGCCACCACCGAGGTCATGTTCGAGTGCGCCACTTTCGACCGTGCCATGATCCGCGTTTCCGCCCGCCGCATGGGCATCCGTACCGAAAGCAGCGGCCGCTATGAGCGCGGCGTCTCCGAAAAGACCATCATGAAGGCGCTGGACCGTGCCTGCCAGCTGATCAACGAGCTGGATGCCGGTGATGTGGTCGAAGGCAATTACGATTATTACGAAAAGCTGGAAGCCCCCAAGACCATCACCTGCTCTGTGCGCCGCATCGCCACCCGTACCGGCGTCAACATCACCGCCGATGAAATGGTGGATGCCCTCCGCAAGCTCTGCTTTGAAAACGTTTCCGTCGAAGGCGACACGCTCACCGTCACCGCTCCCGACTACCGTCAGGATATCGAAGGCGAAGCCGACATCTGTGAAGAAGTGCTGCGCATGGCCGGCTATGACCGCATCCCCTCCACCCGTCTGCGCGGCGAGAGCACGCAGGGCGGCATGAACCCCTGGATGGCGCGCAAGGAACGTCTGCGCAAGCTGCTGAGCGGCTTCGGCTACGACGAGATGATGACTTACTCCTTTGTCAGCAAAAAGTCCATCGCCGCGCTGGGACTGGAGGAGAGCGATCCCCGCATGCAGCCGATGATGCTCCGCAACCCGCTGGGTGAGGATACCAGCTGCATGCGCACCACCCTGGCCCCTGACATGATGCGCATCCTGGCCGGCAACTACAATCAGGGCAACGCCGTGGCCATGCTGTATGAGTTCGGCACCCTGTTTGATGCCACCCGCCGCACGGCAGAGGGTCTGGTCACCGAAAGCCCCGCCCTGTGCGTAGGTGCCTACGGTGCCGGCATCGATTTCTATGCTCTGCGCAGCGTGGCAGAAGCCATCTGCGCCTATGAAGGCGTGGATGTCAAAGTCGTCGCCGGCGGTGATCCCTATTATCATCCCGGCCGCTGTGCCCGCCTGATGCATGGCGATACCTGCATTGCCGCCCTCGGTCAGATCCATCCCGACCGTGCCGCTGCCCTCGACCTGCCCGAAGTCACCGTACTGGCCGAAATCGATATGACGGCCCTGTACGATGCCGCTCAGCCCATGGGTCAGGTCAGCCCCATCAGCCGCATGCAGGCCGTCAGCCGCGACATCGCCCTGGTGCTGCCCGAAAGCCAGCAGCTGGGTCCTGTGATGGATACCATCCGTGCCGCCGCCGGCCCCATGCTGGAAGATGTCAAGCTGTTTGATATCTTCCGCGGCCTGCAGGTCGGCCCCGGTCTCAAGAGCTGCGCCTTCTCGCTCACCTTCCGTTCTGCCGACAAGACCCTGACCGAGGACGATCTCGCCCCTGTGATGAAGAAGGTCCTCAAGCAGACCGGCGATAGCTACGGCGCCGTCATCCGCGGATAAGCTTCCTTCTATATATATAAAATGATTGGAGACCATGCTCCCTTTTGGAAAGCATGGTCTCCTTTTTTGTCAGGGGCTTTTTCAAGGCCCTTTACCACCGTTCGCCCATTGCGTTTTTATTGGGTATCAGCTATAATGCATTTCGGTTTTTTCTATTTATATTATTGCAAGTGAGGGCTTATGGTTTCCAACGATCTTACTACCGGCACGGTCTGGAAAAAGCTGCTGGGCTTCTTCTTTCCCATTCTGCTGGGCATGCTCTTCCAGCAGCTGTACAACACCGTGGACGCCATCGTCGTGGGGCGTTATCTTGGGGCTTCCGCCCTCGCAGCGGTCGGCGGCAGCGCGTCCGCCATCACAAACATGATCATCGGCTTTTTCACCGGTCTCAACAGCGGTGCCACCGTGCTGATCGCACAGCACTTCGGTGCCGACGACCGTGAAGGGCTCAGCCGTGTGCTGCATACCGCCATTCTGTTCTGCCTGACGGTCGGCCTGCTTATCACCGCGTTTGGCATTTTCATCGCTCCGACGGCGCTGCGTCTGATCGGCAATCCGTAGGATATCATGCTCCCCTCCACACAGTATCTGCGCATCTATTTTATCGGCTCGGTGCCGCTGCTGCTCTACAACCTCTTTCAGGGCACCCTGCAGGGCGTGGGCGATTCCCGCCGTCCTCTCCTCTATCTGGCGGTCAGCTGCGTCATTAACATTCTGCTGGATGTGCTGTTTGTCGCCGTACTGAAGCTCGGCGTGCAGGGCGTGGGCTGGGCAAGCGTCCTTTCCATGACGCTGTGCACCATCCTGGCCCTGACCCATCTGACGCGGGTCAATGGGCCGCATCGCGTACGCCTGTCCTGTCTGCGCATCGATGGACAAAAGCTGCGTGATACCCTGCGTATCGGCCTGCCTGCCGGCCTGCAGGGCACCATGTACAGCATTTCCAACCTGATCATCACCGCCGCCGTCAACAGCTTCGGCACCATGGTCGTCGCCGCGTGGACCGCCACCGGTCGTCTGGACGGTCTCTACTGGGTCACAAGCAACGCCTTTGGCGTGGCCATTTGTGCCTTTGTCGGGCAATGCTGGGGCGCCGGCAAGATTGACCGCATGAAGCACGCCCTCCGGGTCTGCCTCAAAATTGCCATGTCGGTCACGGTGGTGCTGTCCGTCCTGCTGCTGGCCATTGCCCGCCCCGCCTATTCGCTTTTTCTGCAAGAGGAAGAGGTCATCGAGACCGCCATCCGCATCATGTGGTATTTCGTCCCCTACTACTTTACCTGGACCTTTGTTTAGGTATTGTCCGGCACCTTCCGCGGCGTGGGCGATACGCTGCGCCCCATGATCATCGTCATGTTCTTCACCTGTGTGTTCCGCATCCTGTGGATGTATACGGTTGTGCCCGTCTGGCATGATATCGCTGCAGTCAGCATCGTCTACATCATCTCCTGGGTGCTGACAGGTGCTGTCTTCATCTTCTATTATTTCCGCGGCAGCTGGATGAAGCATCGTACACGTCCCAAGTCCATCAAAATCTGAATTTACCGTTTCATAGAGGTACTGTATGACGGATCATTTTCCACCACATTCACTTGATTCTTCTTTCAGATTGTCCTTTCGTTTTCTATTGATCTTTTATGCCATATTGTTATTTTCCTTGTTACTGATTGAATCATCTACCGCAGAAGAAGTCTCCTCTCCAATCGAGTACACTTTCTCGTTAACTACTGATACACCTTCTATGAAGTATGACTGTATTGCTTTCAACGGTTGTCCTTCGATTGTCAAGAATGCATTTGAACAATCAGGTTTTAATTATACGCCTTTCAAAGGCATCTACTGTACCTGGCATCCTGTTGCAGGAAACGACCTCTCTTACATTTTTGCTGCTGTATAGTCTGGTGATGAGCATAAATTAGTTGGTGCAATCCAAGTTGACTAGTAGTCATGGTCAATTCATGTCATTTCTGAACACTTCTTTCGACCCGATACAGACTTTCAAATCGTAATGAGAGCCGGATTGCGTACCGATGGTACAGTATCTCATTACCTTCCATCGGTATGCTTTGGCACTGAATGGTTTGTCTTTATGCCAACCATCAGAGGATTCACGTTCAGCTATTATGAACACATTATCGAGGACCCTATTGAGCAAATCAATAATAGCCATATATTCATATAGGTATTTCGTCAAGGTTCTTCCAACATGATAGAAGTATACCAAATGTGTAACAATGTAAAAAACCTTGTTTGGAGCAGCATCTTGATTCCTAATTTTGACATCGATGATATCAGCGCGCAGACTTTCCCAACCAGCATATAGTCTGCTTAGCAAATCAGCCTTCAGATCAAATAACCCTTTTCAAACGGCGGAGAGGCAGCGGTTACCCGCTGCCTCTCTTATTAGTTAAGTTATTTGACTTCCACTATCATTCTCCAAACAAGTTAGAGTATGATACCCTACCTTTCCATCCACTGCAAGACCGTGTCCACTATATCTCTGATACAAGCAAACATATTGATATGTATCATTGCCAAATATACCATTAGCACCAAGGGGACTATAGTCACTAAATCCCAAATGACTACTGTAATAATCCTGTAGCTTTCGCTGAAGTGTCACAATCTGCGGATGATAAGTGCTTGTATCAGTTTCCCAATATTTACCTGTATTTGCACGGATACTCGCAGCAGTTACATTACTATTATGCCCATTGCCAGTAATACCGGGGTAAACAGTTCCGTTTCCCCCACCTGAACCATGTTTATTAAGATAACTAGCGCTCATCCATCCCGCATCATGCGACACCGGTTTGATTTTCACCCAGCCCGTGGACATGTCTTGAACAGTTGCGGTCGTTGGTGAGCTCAGTTGATACAATGAACTATTTCCCATACCCGGACCGCTTCTGACATTAACATTACTTCCAGTGACCTTCACTGTATCACCAACCACAGCCACAAACTCCTTCATGACATAGCCCGTGCTACCATTTGTCCATGTGGTCCGATACCAACTATCATTATAGCTTGTTACCGAAATCACAGAACCGTTAGAGAAAGACCCTAACACTGTTGCAGAAGTACTTGCCGACTGACGGCATCTTAGAGCACCACCTAATACAATTCCATTAGACATAACTAAATCTCCTTTACTGTTTTCAATGTGCTTTTGCTGGCCAGCTTTTGCATCATTATGTCAAAAGGTTGATCAGCTATTGGTCTAGCTTTCATTTGCCTTTCGACATAATAAGTATAACAACTGCTCTTGTTGAAGTCGTCCGCAAAATTCGACACATCATTTCCCGTACAAAAGGACCGTCAAATGATAAATAGCCCTTTCTTTCTTTTTATATGCAGCACTGCGTTCAATAAAAAAGCGATCACAGACACTGTATACTGCATCCGTTTTATTCGTCTGCTCCGTTAGGAAAAACAATGAAATCACTTCCCTCTCGTCCTCTGTCAGTGCGTTCCAAGCCGGTTGAAACCATTCCATAAAATCCAACGCCTGTTTATAGCGTTGCTTACTTGCACAAAACACTTCTTTTGTGTCTCTTTTCTATTTGTTTGAATATGCAGGTGAACATTCATCACATTCCTCTTCAAAACCTTTCATGCAATTCTAACAAGTTGGACAACCCCGTTGACATTTCTTTTTCCAAACCATGTTGGAAACAATTGCCTTCATGCTGTCATAATCTTTCACTGCAGAAATTGTCGCTTCATGCTTGTTCAAATATTGCCAAGAGATATTCATAATACAACTCCTCATTTTGGGGCTCGTTACCCGTCTTACTGTCTGTAATAAAAAAAGGGACAAGCCGTATTCTTCATACAGCTTGACCCCAATTGGTCCCTCATTGGTTTCAATCAACCAATGGCAATAATTTTTTCTTTACCTACAACACTTTTAGTGTGCCATCCGGTGCTTTTCGTATTTCGATGTCATGACCCTCAATTATGCTTTTCTTGATTTGTCTTAACATCAATATTTCTTCATTCGTCACTTCTGTTGTTTTCTAATGCAATAGAATATGCTTTACCATACTGTACTCCTTCACCAAATTTTACTACTCACTTTTCAGTTTCCTTTACTATCAAAGATAAACCTATCGATGAAGTTTCGTACATTTTCACTTATTCTTATATCATTCTCATGTAACGAAACAACTCTGTAAAGCTCCTATATCTCTGTTTTAATTGGATTCCACGATGATTCAAAAGTATTACACACTTCGTCAACAAACCAAGGTACTTTGTTAGTGCTTAATGCTAGCCTTTGCTCAAATCTTCGTTGCGAATCTAAATACTCCTAATACTCTTCTCTGTTTAATAGCATTATTTCAAAAAAGTCTGTACACCCTGATACCGTGTTTATGCCATAATGGGTCAAGAATAACTCTTGCAAAGCTCCCTGCTTATTTGCATGTGATACACAATAAACTGTTCCCATCAATTTCACAGATATATCCCCTTGAATGCATGTGATCAACTTATTCTATCCCAATTGAGACTCGTCCCCGCCTTCTTGCATTAATTCCTATCGATTGAAAAACTATTCAAACTCGTCATGCATGCGTTCAAAGTATCCAACAGGAAAGACGCAGCATGGTTCCCCCGACAAACTACGATTAATCTCTTTTATTCTAATAGCTTTCCATTCTAGCTTGCCGATGTTTGTCTGCGAAATCAAATGATTTACAAATTCTCGAAGATATCCTATGTTTTTGTCCTATTCTCCTATATCATCTCGAACGAGATAATCCATAGTGACATTGAAATATCGAGACGCTCTCCATAAAAACTAAGCGCTTAATGCAGCTCTGTTTTCTTTTTTTACAAGTCGTGAAATATACCCTATCGATACACCTAATTCTTTCTATACTTCACCAATTTTCAAGTTATTATTCTTGATTAGCGACAACAGATTATCCATAACAGCTTGCCTATTAATCTATTCCATAATTCAATGGTCCTTTTCTTTGGTTCGAAAACAGTATATTGCAGTTTTTTTCATTTGTCAATAGCATTTATATATTCTTTTTATTTTTATCTATTATTGAAGTTTCCAACCACCAATTTAATTTTTCTTTAATTCAACGTTGTATCTTGATGATTTCTACATACAAAGTTTCTCAAATTATTCACAAAGTTTATTTTCCGTGCAATTTCCGATTGTACTTTTGGCCATTCGGTGTTAAAATAAGAATAGTATATCCTGATGGAGGGGAAACTATGCCCACTTGTCCCAAGAACGCTCTCGCCGCAGCCCGCCGCCCGGCGGTCCCACACGGCGGAGGGGACGGTGTAAGCATCCTGACGCCCGATTCACTTCCGGCGGATTTCGGTCCTTCCGCAGTATGCCTGGGCACCTTCGACGGTGTCCACCGCGGGCATCGCGCGCTGATCGGCGCCTGTCTCAAGACAGCCGATGAAAAAGGCCTGATGCCCTGTGCCTACACCTTTGATTTTCCTCCCGCCGCCGTGCTGTCGGGCCGCAAGGTGCCGCTGCTCAGCAGCATCGAGGAAAAGGCACAGCTGATGGCCCTATGCGGTATGAGCACGGTCATCTGGTCGCATTTTGACGAAAGCATCTCCGGCCGCAGCGCTGAGGACTTTTTTCAGGACCTGCTGCTTGAGAAACTGCATGCCCGTCACATCGTCATCGGCTTCCACTATCATTTCGGCCGCAAAGCCGAAGGCAACGCCGACCGTATGCGGCAGCTTTGTGCGCTGCATGGCATCGGGTTGACCGTTGTGCCCCCCGTCACGCTTCCCTCTGGCGAGGTCATCTCCAGCACCGCGGTACGCGCCGCCCTGCTGGAAGGCAACCGTGCCCGTGCCGCCGAGCTGCTCGGCCGGCCGCTGACCCCGCAGGAAGAAGCCCTTCTCTCCGCTTCTGTGTGACAGCCTGCGCTGTCCCTGAGAATACAACCACAGCCGCTATAGCGGCTAACCAAACTGAAAAAGGTGGGATCATCCTTGAAAGCAACCTTCCATGGCGGCGTTCACCCCGCTCACAGCAGCAAGCACGCGACCTCCTCGCTGCCCGTACGGGACTTTGTTTCCGATACCGTGCAGCTGGTCATGAACATGAACATCGGCGCGCCTTCCGCTCCCTGTGTTAAAAAAGGTGATCATGTGCTGATGGGTCAGGTCATCGGCGAGCCCGTCGGCCCGCTGGGCGTACCGGTCCATGCCAGCGTCAGCGGCGAAGTGGTCTCTGTTGAGCCCCTGCCCTATCTTGGTGAAGTGCCGCCCATGTGCGTCACCATCCGCAACGATTTCCAGGACGAGTGGGTTGAGCTGAACCCCCTCGGCAGCGTCGAAAAGGTCGACCCCGCTCTCATCATTCCCGCCA
The DNA here is from genome assembly GCA_045599485.1 of Clostridia bacterium. GTDB lineage: Bacteria > Bacillota > Clostridia > Christensenellales > Aristaeellaceae > SFMI01. The sequence continues at coordinate 20,291 of JAZRWA010000021.1, forward strand.
TCAAGGCAGCCGGTATCACCGGTATGGGCGGTGCCTCCTTCCCCACGCATGTCAAACTCAGCCTGCGCCCCGATCAGAAGTGCGATTACATCATCGCCAACGGTGCTGAGTGCGAAACCCATCTCACCTGCGACCATCGCCTGATGCTGGAAAACAGCGTCCGCGTGGTGGATGGTCTGCGTGCTGCCATGCGCGCGCTGAATGTCAAAGAGGGCATCATCGCCATCGAAGACAACAAGCCCGACGCCATCGAAGCCATGACCGCCGCTGCCAAGGATCGCACCGGCGTTCGCGTGCAGGTGCTCAAAACCAAGTATCCCCAAGGCGGTGAAAAGCAGCTGATCGAAGCCGTGACCGGCCGTCAGGTGCCTTCCGGCGGTCTGCCCATCCAGTGCGGCTGCGTGGTGCTGAACGTTGCCACCTGCGCCGCCATTGCCGATGCCGTTATCGATGGCCGTCCGCTGGTCACCCGCCTGTGCACCGTGACCGGTCATGTCCGTCAGCCCGCCAACCTGCGCCTGCGCATCGGCACCATCACCAATGACGTCATCGGTGAGTGCGGCGGCTACGAGGACGAGCCCGGCAAGATTTTCTTCGGCGGCGCCATGACCGGCCTGTGCCTGCCCAACGACACCATGCCCACCGCCAAGTCCACCGGCGGCATCGTGGTCTTCAGCAAAGCGGAAGCCCGCAGCATGGAAGAAGGTCCCTGCATCCGCTGCGGCAAGTGCTCTGAAGTGTGCCCCATGGGCCTCAACCCCTATCTGATCAAGGCCGCCGCTGACGCGGATGATCTTGAAAAGGCCAAGAAGCTGAATGTGATGGATTGCACCGTGTGCGGCAGCTGCTCCTTCATCTGCCCCGCGCGCCGTTGGCTGACCGCTTCCTTCAAGGTTGCCAAGTCCAACATCATGCAGCAGGCTAAAAAAGCAAAGGAGGCCGCGGCCAAATGAGTCTGATTCTTTCTACCGCGCCGCACATCCGCACCCCCCACAGCACGCAGCGCCTGATGTGCAATGTGCTCATCTCCCTGCTCCCCTGTGTGGTCGCCGGCATTTACTACTTCGGTTGGGCTGCCGCCCTGGTGCTGGCGGTCTCCACCGCCTCGGCCGTGCTGGCTGAGTTTGTGTGGCAGAAGCTCACCCACAAGACCGTTCGCGTTGATGATCTTTCCGCCGCCGTCACCGGTCTTCTGATCGGTCTGGTGGTCACCCCCAAGGCTCCCTGGTGGATGGTGATGATCGCTTCCTTCTTTGCCATCATCATCGTCAAGCAGCTGTTCGGCGGCCTGGGCGACAACTTCCTGAACCCCGCCCTGACGGCCCGTGCCGTGCTGCTGGCCTCCTGGCCTGCCATCATGACCACGCACGTCACCCCCGTGGATGCTGTGACCAGCGCCACTCCCCTGGCCGGCTACTCTGCCACCACCATGGATCTGCTGCTCGGCAAGGTGCCCGGCGCCATCGGTGAAACCTGCAAGATCGCCATTCTGATCGGTCTGGCCTATCTTCTCATCACCCGCACCATCCGTTGGGAGATTCCCGTCTTTGTGGTCGGCTCTGCCGCCATTATGAGCCTGCTGCTGGGCATGGATGTGCTGACAACTGTGCTGTCCGGCGGTCTGCTGTTCGGTGCCGTCTACATGGCTACCGACTATGTCACCAGCCCCATGAAGCGTTGGTCCACTCTGGTGTACAGCATCGGCATCGGCGTGCTGATCGTGCTGATCCGCAAGTTCGGTGCTTATCCCGAGGGCGTTACCTACGCCATCATGCTGATGAACATCTGCGCTCCTCTGTTTGACCGCATGTTCCCCGACAGAAAGCTCTATGGCCATAAGAAGGAGGCAAAAGCGTAATGGAACAGAAAAAAAGCCTCGGCCGTATCTTTATGAACGGCATCCTGAGCGAAAACCCCACCTTCCGTCTGGTGCTGGGCTGCTGCCCCACCATGGCCGTTACCACCAGCGCCATCAACGGCGCCGGCATGGGTCTGGCCGCCACCTTCGTTCTGCTGTTCTCCAACATGGTTATTTCCGCCATGCGCAAGATCATTCCGGATAAGGTGCGTATTCCCAGCTTCATCGTCATCATCTGCACCTTCGTGACCATCGTGCAGCTGGTGCTGCAGGCGTACGTTCCCTCCCTGTACGACTCCCTGGGCGTGTTCATTCCCCTGATCGTGGTAAACTGCATCATCCTGGGTCGTGCCGAAGCGTTTGCCAGCAAGAACCCCGTCGTTGATTCCGCTGTGGATGGTCTGGGCATGGGCCTTGGTTTCACCCTGTCCCTGACCCTCATCGGCTGCATCCGTGAGCTGATCGGCTCCGGCAGCATCTTCGGCATCGATCTGCTGGGCGCTGCTTACCAGCCCATGCTGCTGTGCATCCTGCCTGCCGGCGGCTTCCTCATCTTCGGTCTTCTGCTGGGCATCATCAACTTTGTCGGTTCCCGGCGCAGAAAGGCGGCTTGATAAGAAATGACAATGAATGTATTGCTGTTCCTGGTCAGCTGCGTTCTGACCAACAACTACATCTTCAGCAAGTTCCTGGGCTGCTGCCCCTTCCTGGGTGTTTCCTCCAAGGTCGGCACCGCGGCCAGCATGGGTCTTGCGGTCACCTTCGTTATGACCATTGCCTCCCTGTTTGCCTACATGGTCAACGCCTGGGTGCTCGTTCCCCTGCATCTTGAGTTCATGCAGACCATCGCGTTCATCCTGGTCATCGCTTCTCTGGTGCAGTTCGTGGAAATGTTCCTCAAAAAGTCCATGCCCGCCATTTACAGCGCGCTGGGCATCTACCTGCCCCTGATCACCACCAACTGCGCTGTGCTGGGTGTTGCCACCCTAAACGTCAACAATGCCTACGGCATGCTGCAGAGCGTGCTGAACGGCACCTTCTCCGCCCTGGGCTTCCTGCTGGCCATCGTGCTGATGGCGGGTGTTCGTGAGCGCCTCGAAACCAGCAAGATTCCCGAGAGCATGAAGGGCTTCCCCATCAGCCTCATCTCCGCCGGCCTGATGGCCATTGCCTTCCTGGGCTTCAGCGGCATGGTGTAAGGAGGAAAGTCAATGTCTACCATTCTTTTCGCTGTAATCATGCTTGGCGCCATCGGCGTCATCTTCGGTCTGGTGCTGACTTTTGCCAGCAAAAAGTTCCACGTGGATGTGGATGAGCGTGTTGAAAAGGTCCGTGCCTGCGTGGCCGGCGCCAACTGCGGCGCCTGCGGTTTCCCCGGCTGCGACGGTTTTGCCGCCGCTGTTGTGGAAGGCAAGGCCCCTGTGAATGGCTGCAAGCCCGCCGGTGCCGACGGTGCCGCCAAGATTGCCGCCATCATGGGTCAGGAAGTCTCCGATGAAGAGCGTATGGTCGCCCGTGTGCTCTGCCAGGGCATGAAGGGTGTGGCCAAGGAACGCTATGTCTATGACGGCTACAAGAGCTGTTCCACCGCGGCCGGCATCGCCGGCGGCCCCAAGGATTGCCGCTTTGCCTGCATTGGTCTGGGCGATTGCATGGATCACTGCGCCTTCGGTGCCATCAGCATGAAGGACGGCATCGCCTCCATCGACGAAGATAAGTGCGCTGCCTGCGGCGCCTGCGTGGAGCACTGCCCCCGCGGTGCCATCAAGCTGCTGCCCATCAGCCAGAGCGTGATCGTCCGCTGCCGCAACAGCGATATCGCCCGCGTGGCTCGTGCCGTCTGCTCCGATGCCTGCATCGGCTGCAAGCGCTGCATGAAGGAATGCCAGTATGAGGCCATCACCGTCGAAAACGGCTTTGCCCGTATCGACCCCGAGAAGTGCACCCGCTGCGGTGCCTGCGCGGCCGTTTGTCCCTGCAACGCCATCACCAACGCCAATCCTCTTCCCGTCGAGCCTGTCATGCAGTGATCCGGGATCACATCATAAACAAAAGCCGTCCGCATCCGCGGACGGCTTTTGTTATACATGGGAATTCGTTGGGAACCACCCTTTTGATGTCAAAAAGAACGGTTCCCAAACCCTCCGCAAAAAAGCAGTATTGGAGAAATACCAATAAACACAATCAAGAGAAAAGCCGGGATATCTGTTCTGAGCACTTGGCTTCTCTTATCATCTATCCGTACGCTTTAGTCCTTATCACTCAGGACCGCCACACGCGGCTGCTGGGACAGGTCTCCTGCCGTCACACGCAGCAGGGGCATCGGTGTACAATCTGCATTCATTGCCTTCAAGAAGTCCTCCAGGGGCGCAATGGGCCAGCCGGCATTGGCAGCAGTACGGTAATGCATTGGAATGACCATGTGCGGCTTCAGCACATCGATCATCCGCTTTGCGCTGTCTGCGTCGATGGTGAAAAATCCGCCGACGGGAATGAGTGCGATATCGATCTTGCCCAGCTTGCTCAGAAGCTCCTCATCCCAAGCACCAAGATCGCCAAAGTGCGCCAGCCGCAGGCCTTCCGCCTCGATGATATAGATCAGGTTGGAGCCGCGCTTGGCACCGCCGCAATCATCATGAAAACAGGGAACGCCCGTTACTTTTACGTCCTCCGCCAGCGCAAAACTGCCGGCCATATCCATGATCTGCGCACTGCCGCTCACCTTTTTTGTATAGCTGTGGTCACCATGACCATGGCTGACGGTCACCGCGTCGCATTCCACTTCCCGCATGCCGTAACCCACATGGTCATCAAAAGGATCGGTCAGAATGCGGAAACCATCCGCCGTTTCGATCAAAAACTCGCTGTGTCCATGATGCGTGATCAGCATTTTTCTTTCTCCTCCAGATACATCTTTATGAAGCGTGCCGCGCCGATCGACAGTTTTTCATGCCGTCTCAGCTTTTCGGCGCACATTTCATTCAATTCCTGGGTCAACAAATCCGTTTTTCCTTCCGCCAGCCGCAGCAGCGTCCGCCGAAGCATGTCCCTGTCCCTTCCCGCATGCAGCTCAATCATACGGCACAATGACAGCATGGCGGCGTTTTCCTCCGTCATCGGCCAGGACGGCAAATCGGGCAGCCGATCCTCCAAAGCAGCCGCAGCCTCATCATTCAAATCCAGCAGCCACAATGCTCCGGCCTGTTCCACGCTGAACCCTGCCTCATGCAAGCGCAGGCGTTTCTCCTCCGTATCCTGATGGCGCGCCGGATAATCCGTAACAAAAAGCGCGCGCAAAGTTCGATCCGGGCGCACAAAGCAGCCCTCTCTCAAAATTGCACGCGCCTTCAGACGCAGCTCTTCCAGCGCGTTCATGAGCGTTGGCTTGCCGCGAAACGAATCCGCATCTCCCGCATGGAAGAATACTGACCCTGAATATCCAGCTGATATTGAAGCAGCACTTCTCCGCGGTCATCGTCCACATGATACTTTACCTGTGTGGGAAAAACGCCCATTTCCAGCGCGCCGAAGGGAGTATGATAGCTGCCCTCAAAACGGCTTCCCTTGGAAAAGATCATGCTGGTGTTATACTCACCGTCACGGTTCATGGTCACCACGCCGTTATGCATGGTAAAAACCACTTCATGGCTGGCTTCACCGTCCGGCTGCGCTTCGGTATAGCGCAGGCTCCAGGAGTCATCGGCGCCGGAAAGCTCCCCGGTGGTCACCAGACGCATTTCATCATTCGCCTCGTCCTCTCCGGCCTCCTGCACCAGTCCCGTTACGCTCAAAAGCACCTTTTTCTTGTGCATGCTTCCGCCTCCTCTCCTCCGTATATTATTATATCACATTCTCCGTCAAGGAACAAGAACCCCTTCCCGGTTTCAGATCCCGTTCAGCCTCTTCAGCACGCGGCGATAGAAAATGGTACTGAAGATAGCGCTGACCACCTCAGCGATGGGGAAAGCCCACCAGACGGCTTCCACCTGTCCGGTCAGCGAGAGCAAATACGCGGCAGGCAGCAGCACTACCAGCTGACGCATGATGGAAGTGATCATGCTGTAAACCGGCTTGCCCAGCGCCTGACAGACCGAGCCGCTCACGATACAAAAACCGGCCACAGGGAAGTGAATGCCGATGATCCGCAATGCCATACGGCCAACCGCCAGCATCTCCTCCGAGGGACTGAACAGCCCCAGCAGCACATCGGGAATCAGTTCAAACAGCAGTGTACCCACCGCCATGATCGAAATGGCGATCAGGATGCACAAGCGCGCCGCACGGCGTACACGTTCCTTTTTTCTGGCGCCGAAGTTGTAGGAAACGATGGGCACCAGAGCGTTGTTCATGCCAAAGATCGGCATAAAGATGATGCTTTGGATCTTGTAATAAGCACCGAACACCGCCGTAGCCGCTTCGGTAAAGCCGATCAGAATGCTGTTGAGCACAAAGTTCAGGAAAGAGCCGATGCCCTGCATGATGATGGAAGGCAGGCCGATACGATAAATCTCCTTCACCGCCGGGCCGTACGGACGGATCTCCTTGAAGGAGAAACGGATCTCCTTATTCTTTTTCAGGTTCAGCACAATACCGACAACAGAGGCCACGATCTGGCCGCATACCGTTGCTACCGCGGCCCCCATCACCTCCAGCCGCGGAAAGCCCAGCAGACCGAAGATCAGAATGGGGTCAAAAGCCATGTTGAAGACAGCACCCGTGATTTGCGGGATCATGGCCAGGTCCGTGCGTCCCGTGGACTGCAGCAGCCTTTCACTGCACATCTGCGTAAACAGCGGATAGCAGCAGCCGATGCAGATGGTCAGGTAAGCGGTGCCATAATCCAGAATGGCGGCATTATCCGTCAGAAAGCCGTAAAACGGCTTCACCATGGTAAAACCAAGCAAACTGAAAATGACCATGCTGCAAAGGTACAAAAAGATACCCGTTCCGGCGGTACGGTTGACGTTATCATAATCCTTCTGTCCCAGACTGCGGGAAAGCAGCGCGTTCATGCCCACGCCGGTACCGGTACCTACCGCGATGCACAGCGATTGAAAGGGAAACGCCAGACTGACCGCGTTCATGGCATCCTGACTGAGACGGGCCACAAACACGCTGTCCACAATGTTATAAAGCGCCTGAAAAAGCATGGACGCCATCATCGGAGCACTCATCACAAGAATCAGTTTGCCGATGCTCATGGTGCCCATCTTGTTTTCCTTAAGTGTGTTCTGCTGCATCAAAAAAGTCTCCTTCATAAATTCGGGGTATATTCTATCACAGTCAGTATAATTGAACAATACTTCATAATATCGTATTAAAAAACCGCCGGCACCCCGACGGCTTTGATTTTCTTGTTCAGATGCAGCAGAAGCGCCAGCCGCAGCCGCTGCCTCCGCAGCAGAGGTTGAACAGCATACAGGTCAGGCAGGGATTGGAGCACAGGCAATTGGCCACTCCGCCAAAGTCCGTCCCCTGACGGCGGTATTCGTTGCCGCCTTGTGTCAGTTCCCGCACAAAGGAGGTGTATTCCATGTTCATCGGTTCCATGTTGGCTGCCTGCCGGGCGTAGTTCAGGGCGGCAATATCATCGCCCATGCCCTGATGCGCACGCCCCGCCAGATAATACCACTCGGCACTGCCGTCGGACATGGACTGCAGCAGCTGCATGGCCTCGTGATAGCGCCCGCTGCTCAGGTACTGACGCACCATGGCAAATTGCGGTGCCCCCTGACGTGCCTGTCCGGAGGAGCCGTAGCCCTGTCCCCAGAAGCCGCCGAAAAAGTCGTTATACGGGTTGCCGTAGCCGTTCGCACCACCGCCATAGCTGTTGGAATAACCGTTCTGATAGCCGGAAGAAGACGAGCTGCCCGAGCGCGTGGAGTGTCCGCCGTTTTTGCGGATATCCATGATCTCGGCATACGCGTCATTGATCTGCATCATTTTTTTCTCCGCTTCAGCGGAGCCGTTATTGCGGTCCGGATGATACTGTTTGGCCAGACGGCGGTAAGCCGCTTTGACCTCTTCATCGGTGGCGGTGGAGGAAATGCCCAGCACCTGATAGGGATCGCTCATTGATCGGTTTCCTTTCGTTTTTGCCGCAGAGAGGCGTATTTTCCCCATACGCCCGAATACAGCACATTGCGGATCAGTTTGTCATCCTGCTGCACAGGCAGATAATCATAACAGCGGACACACTTTGCCATTTCCATGTTCAGAATATCTTCCATCCGCTGTTCATAATCGGGAGTATCCCGCATGGACGTCAGAGGATTGAAATGACCGTTTTTCATGTCACTGTCATAATCCTCCCAGGCGTCCATCAGATAGATGAACCGTCCCAGCGCACCGCCCATGCCCCGAAGGGCCACAGCAAACACATCCTCCCGCCAGCAGAAACATTCGCCCAGCATCTGCCCGCTGAGGCGTGCCAGGGCATCGATGTCCTGACTCTTCTGCTTTTCGAGCGTGTTCAGACGCTCCAGCGCGTCCTTTACGGCATTGCACTGTCGCGGATACATCGCCCGCACCTTGTCGTAAGCGCCTTGCAGCGCCTTCACGCCGGCACGGCCGCGCAGGCTTTTTTCATCCGCGGCGTCATCGGCACACTTGTAATACGCCAGCAGGATGTTCATCGCCGCCGCGTACCGAACAGCCTCGTTTTGCATAAATGCCCTGGGCTTGGTCGGATGCATCGCGCATCGTTTATCATAACACTTTTCTTCCGGTTCGTAAAGTGCCGACAAAACCAGGGCCAGAAAGGTCATATCATTGCTGAGTGTCAGGCGGCTCGCGCTGCCGTATTCTTCCTTCAGCGTATCGCAGAGGCCGCAGTAACAAGCGCGATAGCGTTTCTTTTCTTCTTCCGAAAGTGTCTTTTCGTTCAGAAGCACATAGCCGAACATGGTTTACTCCGCGTCCTCCGCGCCGTCATCATTGCCATTGCTGCCTCCGGCCGCATCCGCAGAAGCGCCGGGCTGCTGTTTCTGATGCTTTTTCCAACGGCGTTCTTCCTCTTCATGCTTGCGCTTATCTTCCTCCGCAAAGCGCTGCGCCTCCTCCATGGCCCGGCGGATATCTGCCTCACTCATGTTGGAGGAGCCGGAAATGGTGATCTCCTGCGCCTTGCCGGTCCCCAGATCCTTGGCAGAAACATTCACAATGCCGTTGGCATCAATGGAGAACGTCACCTCGATCTGTGGCACGCCCGCCATCGCGCGGCGGATACCGCTCAGTCGGAAACGACCCAGTGATTTATTGGCGGAAGCAATCTCTCTTTCACCCTGCAGCACGTTGATGTCCACAGAGGTCTGGAAGGGGCCCGCCGTGGTAAAGATCTGCGAGCGCTTGACGGGAATGGTGGTGTTGCGATCCACAATGCGGGAGAAGGTATTGCCCACCGTTTCCACGCCCAGGGAAAGAGGCGTTACATCCAGCAGCAGCAACGACTTGACCGTGCCCAGCATCACGCCGCCCTGAATGGCCGCGCCAAGCGCCACGCATTCATCGGGGTTGATGCCTTTGAAAGGCTCCTTGCCGCAGAAGCTTTTGACCATCTGCTGCACAGCGGGAATGCGGCTCGAACCGCCTACCAGCAGTACCTTGCACAGGTCGCTGCCCGTAAGCCCGGCGTCCTTGAGTGCCTGTTCCATGGGGCCGATGGTGGCCTGCACCAGATGGCGGGTCAGGTCATCAAACTTGGCACGCGTCAGGCTCAGCTCCAGATGGGCAGGGCCTTCCTTGCCCATCGCCAGGAAGGGCAGGTTGACCGTGGTGCTCAGGGAAGCGGAAAGCTCGATCTTGGCCTTTTCCGCTGCCTCACGGATGCGCTGCATGGCCGCCGCGTCCCGGGTCACATCCAGACCGCTGGAACGGCGGAACTCCGCGGCCAGATAATTGGCCACACAGGTATCAAAGTCATCGCCGCCCAGACGGTTGTTGCCGGCAGTCGCCAGCACCTCGATCACATCGGTATTGATATCCAGCACGGAAACATCAAAGGTGCCGCCGCCCAGATCATACACCATGATTTTCTGCGCCTGCTCCTTATCGATGCCGTATGCCAGTGCCGCAGCTGTCGGCTCGTTGATGATGCGCTTGACCTCCAGCCCTGCAATGCGTCCGGCGTCCTTGGTGGCCTGACGCTGACTGTCGGTAAAATAGGCGGGCACGGTAATGACCGCTTCGGTCACCGCTTCGCCCAGATAATCCTCGGCATCCTTTTTCAGTTTCTGCAGGATCATGGCGCTGATCTCCTGCGGTGTATAGGAATGATTGTCGATGCGCACACGGTAATCACTGCCCATTTCGCGCTTGATGGACTGCACCGTGCGCTGATGATTGACCACAGCCTGACGCTTGGCCGCCGCGCCCACCAGACGCTCGCCATCCTTGGTGAATGCCACCACTGAAGGGGTGGTACGAGCGCCGTCCGCCGAGACGATTACCGTAGGCTCATTGCCCTCCATGACAGCCACACAGCTGTTGGTGGTACCAAGGTCAATACCGATCACTCTGCTCATCTTTTATCTCCTTTGAAAAAACGCGTCTTCACGCGGCATCATTATCATTATCATTATCATTATCCATGTTCAGCATAACAGAGAAATATGAAATCAATATGAACACGCAATATTTTTATTTGTTCATATTCTGTTGATAAACGAATGTTATAATCCTTCTGTCATTTGAAGGAGGTTATCTTTTATGAAGCAATTCTTTGACAATCTGAAAGCTTCCCTTTCCCGCTGGATGCAGGGTCGCTACGGCGCCGATGACCTGAGCCGCTTTATTCTGATCTGCAGCATTGTGCTGCTTGTTCTCTCCTGGATCCTGCCCATCGGTCTGTTTTATTATATCTCCCTCGCCGGCTATGTGTGGGCGCTGTTCCGCATGCTTTCCCGCAACATCAACAAGCGCGCCCAGGAAAACGCCGCCTATCTGGAAAAGACCGCACACGCCCGTACCGAAATCAGTCAGGCGCGTGTCCGTTTCAAGAACCGCAAGCAGTATAAGTATTTCAAATGCCCCAAGTGCGGTGTGCGCCTGCGTCTGACCCGCGGAGTAGGCGAAAAACACATCACCTGCCGCCGCTGCGGTCATGAGTTCAATATCAAAGCCTGATATCCTTCTGTCATGCTCACAAGCCGCCCTCCTGCAGCGATGCTGCTTCGAAGGCGGCTTGTTTTTTATTCTGTTTTCCGTAAAGCTGCCGGTTCTCCCCCGATCCAAAGCAGCTTTGCGCCCAGGTACTCCGCCTCGGTACGGTCATGAGTCACCATCAGCACAGGGCGGCGTATGGCATCTGCCCGCACGATGTCCATGGTCTGTCGGCGGGAGTCCTCATCCAATCCCTTGAACGGTTCATCCAGGATCATCAACGGCGCGTCATACAGCAGTGCCCTCGCCAGCGCGGCCCTGCGGCGCATGCCGCCCGAAAGCATCCTTACCTGTTCCCCGAGGGTATGCCCGATACCCAGTACGGTCAGGCACTTCTGTGCGGTCTCTTCCGCATACGCCTTTCCCAACGCCAGCCGCAGGTTGCCCCGCACCGTGATGTTTTCTACCAAACGGTCCTCCTGAAACAACACCGCCGTTTTTTCCGGCATGCCCTGCACGCTGCCGCTCTCCGCCGTTTCGAGCCCCAGCAGGATGCGGAGCAGCGTCGTCTTGCCGCTGCCGGAGGGGCCCATCAGGCAGGTTACGCCTTCTCCCACTGTCAGGGTCAGATTCTGCAGAACCGGTTTGTTTTCAAAGCTTTTGTTCAGGTTTTCCACACGGATCATCTGCAGCTCCTTTCCAGTGCCATCCCAAGCAGCCGGGTCAGCAGCTTTTCAATCACCACACCGGACAGCACCAGCAGCACCGTCCACGCATACAGATCGGTCAGATCAAGATACACCTTGGCCTGATACAGCTTTTCGCCCACCGAGCCCGCGGGAATGCCGATCACTTCGGCTGCTGCCCCGGCTTTGAAGCTCATGCCCACCGACAACGTCAGCGCGTTCATCAGATAGGGCTTGATCCCCGGCAGCAGCATCCAGCGCAAACGCCGCCCGAAAGGCACGTGGTACACCCTTGCCATTTCGGTCAGCTTTCCATCCGCCGCCTTCATGCCCGTCAGCAGATGACCGTACACAATGGGCAGCACCATCAGAAACGCGATAAAGGCCGACAGTTTTTTGCCGCTGAGCCAGATAAGCGCCAGAATGATAAAGCTGGCCACCGGCACCGAGCGCACCATGACCATCAGCGGCCGCAGCAGAATCTCCACCGCCCGCACGCGCGCCGCCAGCACCGACAGCAATGCGCCGCCGACAAACCCCACAGCAAAGCCCAGCAGGATGCGGCTGACGGTAAAGCCCAAAGCCGCCATCGCGCCTTTTTCAGCGGGCAGCGCAAAAAGCCGCCGCGCCACCCACACCGGGGAGGACAGCAGCAGCGTTTGCCCCGAGACCGCTGCCGCTGTCTGCCACACCAGCAGCCAGAACAGCACGGCAGCGATCGTGGGGAATATTTCTTTTTTGCTTTTCTTATTCAGCGGCATAATACAGATTTTCGTCCGGCAGAGCGCCGCCCACGGCAGCCGGGTTCAGGTCGTACAGCACCTTCAGATATCCGCTTACCGCCTGACGCATTTCCGCACCGGTGATGCACACCACATTGCACTGCGGCAGTGCTTTTTCCGCCACAGCCGCCTTGACGATACCCAGATTGTCGATCAGCACGGCAGCTTCCCCGGGGCAGGCATTGACATAATCCACGGACGCGGCAAACTCCTCCAGAAAACGGGCAACTGCTTCGGGATGCTCCTGCAGATACTGCTCCCGCACCACAATGCCCGCCGTGATCAGGCGGCTGCCGTTCTCCAGCGCGTCCCAGCAGGCGGTCAGATCAAGCGCTGTCCGCAGGCCTTCCACCTGTGTCATGGCCACGGTCACATAGGGCTGCGGCAGCATGGCAATGCCGCTGTCCTGCGTTTTGAGCAGTGCAACCACCTCCGCCGGTTCGCTCTTCCATTCCACCGTCACATCGGTACCGATTTCCAGCCCCGCCTCGCGCAGCAGATAGGTCAGGTTATATTCGGGCGTGGAGCCCTTGCCGGTGGCATAGAGCGTTTTGCCCTTCAGGTCGGACAAGCTTTCCAGCGTTTCGCCTTTTTCCACAATATACAGTACGCCCAGAGCGTTG
>JAZRWA010000022.1:0-14092 GCA_045599485.1 Clostridia bacterium
GCGTCTGCTCAGGCGTGTGGTGCGTGACTATCTGACCCGCGGCGCCAGCCCCGAAAGGACGCTTTCCATGTGGAAGAGCGTACGCGCCGGCGAGGAGAAATGGATCTTCCCCTATCAGGAGCAGGCGGATGTGATCTTCAATACCGCTCTGCACTATGAACTGCCCGTGATGCGGCTGTACGCCTATGAGCTGCTGGAGAAGATCACGCCCGATTTCAGTGAGTATTATCTGGCACGGGAGCTGGTGCGCATGCTCAATTATTTCCTGCCCATGCCCAGGGAAGCGCTGGAGGAGATCCCGCCGCTTTCCATCCTGCGTGAGTTCATCGGCGGGAATACGTTTTACGAGTGAGAGGATGCACCTGAGAAAAGGAAGATTTTAACAGGACAAAACAAAACCCTTGTCTGGAGGAAGTTCAACTTCCATCAGCACAAGGGTGTTTTATGATATAGATTGCCCTTTCTCGGAAGGGGTCAAAGGGGGAACCATGCTTTCCGGCTTGGGAAAGCGTGGTTCCCCCTTTATATACTCTCCTTACCGCCGTCCCAGCTGCCAGAAGGCCACAGCGCCGGCGGCAGCCACGTTCAGCGAATCCACCCCGTGCGCCATGGGAATCAGCACGGTGTAATCACAGCCGCGGATGGTTTCCTCGCGCAGTCCGTTGCCTTCCGCCCCCAGCACCAGCGCCAGACGCTCCTATGCCATCAGCCGCGCGTCGTCCACGGCAATGGAACGCTTCGTCAGTGCCAATGCCGCCGAGGCAAAACCCAATGTCTTCAGCTCTCCCGCCACATCGTTGGAGGGCAGGTACGCCCAAGGTACCTGAAAGACCGTGCCCATGCTGACACGTACGGCACGCCGGTGCAGCGGGTCACAGCAGGAGGGGCTCAGCAGCACCGCCTCCATGCCCAGCGCGGCGGCGGAGCGGATCAGGGCGCCGATGTTGGTAGCGTCCGTCACGGCTTCCAGCACGGCGACGCGGCGCGCGCCCCGGCATGCCTCTCCGGCGGTGCGTTCGGGCGGCCGCTTCATCAGACAGCGGATGCAGCGGTCCGGCATGCAGCCGAGGATGTCGCCCAGCAGCGCATCGGGTCCGGTATATACCGGTACGCTGTCATCACAGCGGGCCAAAGCCTCTGCCGCCTGCCCCGTGATGTGCTTTTTTTCCATCATAAAGGCCACGGGGGTGAGCCCCGCGTCCAGCGCGTGCAGCACCACTTTGCCGCTTTCCGCCATGAAAAGCGCTTCCCGGGGGCGCTGCAGGCTGCGCAGCTGCGCGTCGGTGCGCCGGAAGGGCTCCAGCTCCGGGGCGTTCGCATCCTTTACTTCAATGATCATGGTGTCCTCCGCGGTGTTGTTCTGCGCCGATTGTAATGCCGTGCCGCTCCGCTGTCAAGTGCGATGCAGTTTTTGCTTTTATTCCGTGGGGTTTTATAGTATAATGGATAAAATGATGTTTTTATGCCCGTGAAAGGAGAAGCAAAGCATGGAGCAATCCGTTCTGGATGAGATCGGCGGCATTCTTTCCTCTTTGGACAGCCGCGTGCTGCTGCTGGATGCGTCGGGCACTTGTCTGGCCCCGTCCGCGGGGGAAAAAATAACGCTGCCCAGGCATTTATCCTTCGGCGGCGTGGCGGAAAAAGACGGCAGGCTGTTTTTTGCTTCCGCCCGGGAGCCGCTGATCATTGCCTCCGATAAACAGAACGGCGGCGATGTGCCGCTGATGGCGCTGCGGCTGTGCGAAAGCCTGCTGACGCGCCGGCGTACGGAGGGCGAAGGAAGCTTTTGGTACCGCCTGCTGACGGGCACACTTTCCGCCGGATAGACCGAAGCGTTGATCCGTGAGAACGGCATTGAGGACGCGCTGCGGGCGGTCATGATCCTGCAATTGCCTGCTTTGAAACATGGCACGGCGCAGGAAATGCTGGAGGCCAACCTGCCGCTGACCCCGGGACACGATGTGCTGGTGCCGCTCGACAGCCGCACGGCGGCGCTCATCAAGCCCGTTTCGGCGGGAGACAGCCCGCAGGACCTGATGGAATACGCCGAGGCGGTGCGTGAAACGCTGCTCAGCGAGGAAGGCGAAGACGCTGTGATCGCCGTAAGCGACATCATCGGCGAAGCCGCCGCGCTGCATGCCGCCTTTCAGCACGCGGGCGAAGCCATGGAAACAGGCCGTACCTTCCGCCCGGAAATGCGGGTCTACGGCTATGACGCGCTGCTGCTGGAGCGCTTTCTCAGCGATATTCCGCCCGAGACAGCGGCACGCTACCACCAACTGCTGTTCAACCGCCGCACCGCACGTGTGCTGACGGAGGAGATCCTGGACACAGTCAGCATGTTTTTTGAAAAGGACCTGAACCTGTCGGACACGGCCCGGCAGCTGTACATCCATCGCAACACGCTGGTATACCGTCTGGATAAGATCCAGCGGCTGACCGGTCTGGATCTGAGAAAGTTTGATGATGCCGTGACCTTCCGCATGCTGCTTGAAATGAAAAAATGCGCAGAGAAGGGAAAGCACCCTACTGCCTGACGGAGGAAAACAAACATGAAAAAACGGTTTTTTGCCCTGCTTTTATGCCTGGTGCTGTGCTGCTCCGCGGCTTTGGCGGACAGCGTTTTCGGCAACAACGGCGTGTTTGGCGTGGGCGGCACGGTCACCATTACCCGGGCGGAATACGAGCGCCTCAAGCAGTATGAAAAGCTGGACGAGGTGCTGCAGTATATTGAAGCCTACTATTACAAAGAGCCCGACACCGGCGACATGATGGACATGGCCATTCAGGGCCTGCTGGCCGGCTTGAATGACCCCTATACCTTCTATTATGACGCCGAAGCCTGGGCGGACATGTGGGAGGAGGAAGAGGGCGAGTACACGGGTATCGGTCTGCAGCTGCTGGGCAGCTATCTGGACTACACCGTGACCATCACCCGTGTCTTCCGTGATACCCCCGCCGAAAAGGTGGGGCTGAGAAAGAATGACCTGCTGGTGCGTGTGGAGGACATCACCGTGACCACCGAGACCATGCAGAACGCCGTCAATGTGATGCGCGGCAAGGTGGGCGAAAGCGTGGAGGTGGAGGTGTACCGCGACGGCGAATACCTGACCTTTACGGTCGAACGCGCCGCCATCCACACCAACAATGTGGATTGGTGCATGCTGGATAACAACGTGGGCTATCTGATCCTGTACCAGTTCTCCACGGAATCGCTGCTGCAGGATTTCAAGACCGCATTGAAGGACCTGGAGGCGCAGGGCGCCAGGAGCCTGGTGCTGGATCTGCGTGACAACCCCGGCGGCTGGGTCAATGACGCCGTCGGTGTGGCGGATGTTTTCCTGGATAAAAAACTGGTGGTCTATTCCCGTACCCGTGACCAGGAACGCACCGATGAGCAGTATACCAAAGCCGGGGCGGATGATATTCCGCTGGTGGTGCTGATCAACGGCTCCTCCGCTTCGTCCAGCGAGATCTTGTCCGGCTGTCTGCAGGATTACGGCCGCGCCGTCATCATGGGCAGCCAGAGCTTCGGCAAGGGCGTCATGCAGTATGTGATCGGCCTGTCCGATAACAAGACGGGCATGCAGTTTACCTTCTGCGAGTACTTTACCCCCAACGGCAACAGCGTGCACGGCATCGGCATTACCCCGGATATCGCGGTGGAAATGCCCGCCGATCTGAAAAACAAGCTGTTTGAGGTAGGCGACATGGCCGACCCGCAGCTGGCGGCGGCATGGGAAGAGGCCGTGCGCCTGCAGCAGTGACGGGAGGTTCAAGTGAAAAAACGGATATCGACCTTTTTGCTGCTGATGCTGCTTGTGTCGCTGCTGTGCCCGGCGGTGCTGGCGGATGAGGTGATTCCCGCCCATGATAAGCACGAACGCCCCGAGATCGAGGGCATGGGGGAGGACGGTTTTCTGACACAGGCGGAGGCGGAATTTGTGCTGGCCGATGCAGAAGAAGGCCTGTGGATGTATGTCAGCGATGCCCTGCGCATTGAAATTGACCGCTACACCGCCTCCAACCGCAAGCTGATCTGGTACACCGCGCACATATGGCAAAAGGAAGGGGACGGCATGCACACCTTCCTGGCCGACCCGGCGCATCCCTTCGGTCTAGCGCTGCTGGTGGAGGAAATTGCCCGGCAGTATCAATTGGTGTTTGCCATCAATGGTGACTTTTTTGAGGATCGTTACCGTGAGGGCGAAAAGATCGGCTGCGTCATCAAAAACAAAGTGGTCATCAACCGCTATGCGCAGGAACTGGATAACCTGCCCACGCTGGATGTGCTGGCGCTGTTTGAGGACGGCACCATGAAATGCTTTAGGGCGCGCAGCAACAGCGCGGACAAATATCTGGCCATGGGCGTGCGCGACACCATCTGCTTCGGTCCCATTCTGGTGTCCGAGGGCAGCATCAATATGAAGCAGCTGGAGGAATACGGCCGCTCCCGCGAGCCGCGCACCGCGCTTGGCATGGTGGAAAACGGACATTATGTTGCCATCGTCTGCGAGGGACGCTCGGAGGAGAGCGACGGCCTGCGCCTGAGTGAGCTGGCCCCCCTGATGCAGGCGGAGGGCTGTGTGGAAGCGCTCAACCTTGACGGCGGTCAGACCTCGGTCATCAGCTTTATGGGCGAAAAGCTCAATGCCACCGGTACCTTCCATAACAGCTCCAGACCGCGCCGCGTGACGGATATCGTGGGCATTGGCGTAAGCGATCTGGTTTCCGCCGAGTAAACAACAGAGGAGAAAAACAACCATATGAAAAAAGCGCTGATGGCGCTGCTGCTTTTGCTTTCGGTGTGCGGCGGCGCGCTGGCGGATGTGCCGGTGAGAGCCAATGAGCCGTGTGCCCGCCCCGAGGTGGAAAACCTGGGGGAGGATGGCTATCTGACCGAAACGGATGAGCTTGTGTTCATCGATGAAACGGCGGGACTGTGGTACTATGTCAGTGATGAGCTGCGCGTGGAGATCGACCGCTATACGGCCTCCGACCGCAAGCTGATCTGGTATGTGGCGCATCTGTATCAGAAAACGCCCACTGGTCTGCGTACCGCGCTGGCAAATGAAAAAAAGCCCTACGATGACCGCATGTGGGTGTATGATCTGGCTGAGAGGGAAAAGATGGTCTTTGCCACCAACGGCGATTATTTTGCCACCCGTCTGGATGAATCCGCCGGTGTGGGCATCGTCATCCGTCATGGACGGGTCATCAGCTCCAAGGGCAAAGCGAGCAGCAAGATCCCCACGCGGGAGATCATCGCCATGTATGAGGACGGCAGCATGAAGTGCTATGGCGCCAACGAATACAAGGCGTCCTCTCTGGCGGAAGCCGGCGTGCGTGATACGCTGTGCTTTGGCCCCATTCTGGTACGGGATGGGCAGGTGGAGACCAAACGCCTGGACGAGATGGGCTCCTCCCGTGAGCCGCGGTGCGCTATCGGCATGGTGGAGCCCGGCCATTATGTGGCCATCCTGACGGAAGGCCGTACGGATGACTCGATCGGCGCACGTCTTTTGACGCTGGGCGATATGATGGCGGCGGAGGGCTGTGTGGAGGCGCTGAACCTGGACGGCGGACAATCGGCTGTCATGTGCTTCATGGGCAAAAAGATCAGCTCCACCGGGCATACTTCCACCAGCACCCAGAGCCGCAAGATGACCGACATTGTCGGCATCGGCTACAGTGAACTTGTAGGACAGTGAATATGAAAAAAATGCTGATGTATGCCGTGCTGCTGCTGACGCTGCTGATGACGGCGGCGTGTGCAGAGACGGCGGCGGAGCGTACCGCCTCCTGCACATTCAAGCTGGGAAAAACGGCTTTGACACAGAAGGAACGCGGCAAGCTGCTGGACAGGGATTATTCCACCCATTATGATATCGCGAGCCGCAAAACACTGACCATCGAAAGCGAAAAGCAGCTGGGCGGCATGTACCTGCAGATCTTTGATGTGGTGCGCGCGCTGACCATGGAAGTGAAAACCAACGGCGAATGGCAGGAGTACTGCGTCAATCCCCAGCATCTGAGCGACTGGTACGCTTTCCCGGATAAGACCACGGCAGTGCGCATTTACAACGCCGATAAGGAAAACAAGCTCAAGCTGGCGGAAGTGACCCTGTACGGCCCCGGGGACAAGCCCGAAAAGGTACCGCAGTGGATCGATCTGGAGAAGTGCGACCTGATGCTTCTGGCGACGCATCCCGATGACGATCTGCTGTGGTTCGGCGGCCTGATGCCCACCTACGCGGGGGAAAGGGGCTACAAGGTGCAGGTGGTGTACATGGTGCCCACCGGCGGACTGCGCAAGCTGGAAATGCTGGACGCCCTGTGGACCTGCGGCGTCACGGCTTATCCCGGCCTGCTCAATCTGCGCGACCAGCGCGGCAAAAACCTCAGTGAGCAGTACTCCCTGTGGGGACAGAAGACCGTCACCACCAAGGTGGTGGAGGCCATCCGCCGCTATAAGCCGTAGGTGCTGGTCACGCATGGTCTGGGCGGTGAATACGGACACCCCGGTCATAAGGCCGCGGCGGATACCGTGACGCGCGCCGTCGGTTATGCCGCGGATAAAAGCAACCGCCCCGCCTCAGTGGAAAAGTACGGTGTGTGGCAGGTCAAAAAGGTCTATCTGCATGAGTACAGCAAAAATCAGATCGAGATGGACTGGCATGTGCCGTTGGAAGCCTTTGGCGGCAAGGACAGCCTGACCGTCGCGCAGGAGGCCATGCTCTGCCACGCCAGCCAGGTCAAGGGCGGCTGGATGGTGGAGGACCACGGCAAGCATGATAATACGCTTTTCGGTCTTTACAGCACCACGGTGGGTGAGGACATCGAGAAGAATGATTTTATGGAAAATATCGTCCTGGAGAACAATACACCGTAACGCATGGAAAGGGAGTCCGGATGAGGGCTCCCTTTCTGACAAACAGGATTTGAACATTTCTTGCTCGGTTGTTATTTGAAATTTTTTTCGGGAGAGTATATAATAGAAAAAAGACCGAAAAAAGGAGGTGCACGATGGAACCAAGGATCAGAACAGCTTTGCTGAACGACTCTTTTCCGCCGCAGATCGACGGCGTGGCCAACGCGGTGATCAATTATGCCTCGCTGCTGCATGGCCGCGGGGATGATGTCATGGTGATCACGCCGGCCTATCCCGGTGTGGAGGATCATTATGATTATGAGGTGCTGCGCTATTCCAGTGTGGACACCACCAAGATCATCGGTTATCGTGCCGGTTACCCTTTTTCGGCTTCCGCTGTGCAGCGGGTGGTGGATTTTGCCCCTGATATTCTGCACACGCATTGCCCCGTCTCTTCGCTGCTGATGGCCCGCGTGGTGCGGTAGAGGACCGGTGCGCCCATTGTGTTTACCTATCATACCAAGTTTGATATCGATATCCGCACCGCCATCAAAAGCAAGGCACTGCAGGACAGCCTGATCCGCGCCATTCTGTGGAACATTGAGGGCGCCGATGAGGTATGGACGGTCAGCCGCGGCGCGGGAGAGAATCTGGAATCCATCGGCTATCAGGGCAAGTGGCGCGTGATGGACAACGGTGTTGATTTTGCCCGCGGTCACGCCTCGATGGAAAAACAGAACGAGATCAGCCGCCTGCATAACCTGACCGATCACGCACCGGTGTTTTTGTTTACCGGCCGTCTGCGCTGGTACAAGGGCATCCGCATCATTCTTTAGGGTCTGGCCAAGGCCAAAGCCCGCGGCGCCAAGTTTCATATGCTGTTTGTGGGCGATGGCAGCGACCGCGGTGAGATCGAGGAGCTGGCGCAAAAGCTGGGGCTGACCGATCAATGCGTCTTTGTGGGCGCGGTGCAGGATCGTGAGCTGCTGCGGGCGTATTACAGCCGTGCCGATCTGTTCCTGTTCCCGTCTACCTTTGATACCAACGGCATCGTGGTGCGCGAGGCGGCCGCCTGCGGTCTGGGTGCCGTGCTGGTCAAGGGCAGCTGTGCCGCCGAGGGCATTACCGATGGACAGAATGGCATCCTCATCGGTGAAAATGCCGACAGTCTGTGCGCGGCGGTGCTGTTTGCCTGCTCCCACCGCAATGAAGTGCGGCAGGTCGGCCTGCATGCGGAGAATGAGATCTATCTTTCCTGGGAGGATTCGGTGGCGCGGGCTCGTACCCGTTATGCCGAGCTGCTGGAGGAGCGCAAAGCAAACCCGCCGGAAAAGCGGCATGATGCCTTTCCTTTCCTGTCCGACATTGTGGAGGGCGCCGGCCGCCTGCAGCGGTGGCATCGCCTGCTGAACGCCAAGCTGAAGTGATTCCGCTTCAATAAACAATCATCAAAACAGGCACCTTTTGCGATCGGGCAAAGGTGCTTTTTGCTTGCGGCGGCATTTTTGCGCAAAACAAAAATCCTTGAGGAAATCTCAAGGATCTTGTGGCGGAGAAGGAGAGATTTGAACTCTCGCTGCCGTTATCCAGCACTACTCCCTTAGCAGGGGAGCCCCTTCGGCCTCTTGGGTACTTCTCCATCGGTCGGTAATCGGCAAAACTGGCGGAGAGAGAGGGATTCGAACCCCCGGTGCCTTTCGACATCACCAGTTTTCAAGACTGGCGCCTTAAACCGCTCGGCCATCTCTCCGTACCGGCTCGATAGCCTGTCTGCCAATGTACTGATAAAGTATAGCAGTTTTTTTCCCTGTTGTCAATGCCCGTTCGCTAATTTCTTTTGAGGCGCGGGGGAAGGGAAAACGCGGCTTTTTTTTCGCAAAATGCCCATAATTATTGACATAATACGGTGTTTTATCCTATAATAACTGATTGTGGCAACGCCACAGGAAGGAGGGCACTTATGCTCGCAGAGGAAGTAGCCCGCAGAAGAACATTTGCTATTATCTCCCATCCCGACGCCGGCAAAACCACATTGACCGAAAAACTGCTGCTGTACGGCGGCGCCATCCGCCAGGCCGGTTCCGTCAAGGCCCGCAAGGCAGAACGCCACGCGACCAGCGACTGGATGGAGATCGAAAAGCAGCGCGGCATCTCCGTTACCTCCAGTGCCATGCAGTTCTCCTTCAACGGTTTTGATATCAACATTCTCGATACCCCCGGCCATCAGGACTTTTCCGAGGATACCTACCGCGTGCTGGTGGCAGCGGACAGCGCTGTGATGCTCATCGACGCCGCCAAGGGCGTGGAGGAGCAGACCATCAAGCTGTTCAAGGTGTGCCGTATGCGCGGCATTCCGATTTTTACCTTTGTCAACAAGATGGACCGTGCCGCCAAGGATCCCTTCGCCCTGATGGACGAACTGGAAAACGTGCTTGGCATCCACGCCTGCCCCATCAACTGGCCCATTGGCACCGACGGCGATTTTCAGGGCGTGTATCACCGTGATACCCGCATGATCGAATTGTATTCCGGCGGCGATCACGGCAAGAACAAGGCGCAGAAGACCGATGTTTCTCTGGACGATCCCGACCTGGGAACGCTGCTGGAAAAGCACTACATCAACCGCCTGAATGACGAGATCGAGCTGCTGGACGAGGCCGGCGACGATTTTGATCTGGAGGCCGTGCGCGAAGGCAGGCTGACCCCCATGTTCTTTGGCAGCGCCGTCACCAACTTCGGTGTGGAGCCTTTCCTGGAGCGGTTCCTGTCCTACACCACGCCGCCCCTGCCCCGCGAGAGCAATGAGGGCTGGGTGCAGCCCGATGATGAACGCTTCAGCGGCTTCATCTTCAAAATTCAGGCCAACATGAACCCCGCCCACCGTGACCGTCTGGCCTTCCTGCGCATCGTCAGCGGCCAGTTCACCAAAGGCATGACGGTGTGGCATTCCGGCACCGGCAAGGAGATCCAGGTCAAGCAGCCGCAGCAGTTTATGGCAGATGAGCGTGAAGGCATCGAAACGGCCTGGCCCGGCGATATCATCGGTCTGTTCGATCCCGGTATTTATCATCTGGGCGACACGCTGTGCGTGGGCCGCAAGATCCGCTTCCAGAAGATCCCCGTGTTTGCGCCCGAGCATTTTGCCCGTGTGCGTCCGCTGGATTCGATGAAGCGCAAGCAGTTTGTCAAGGGCATCATGCAGCTGAGCGAGGAAGGCGCCATCCAGACCTTCCGCCGCACCGAGACCGGCATTGAGGATTTCCTTGTCGGCGTGGTCGGTGTGCTGCAGTTTGATGTGCTGACCTACCGCCTCAAGAGTGAGTACGGTGTCGATCTGGTACTGGAGCAGTTGCCCTTCCGCTATGTGCGTTGGGTGACCGCCACCGAGATCCCCGTGCCCGACCTGAAGCTGACCAGCACCTCCGGCCGTGCTTTTGACGCCGAGGAGCGGGATGTACTGCTGTTTGAAAACGAGTGGAGCATCCGTCTGGCACAGGAAAACAACAAGGGCCTGGAGCTGGCCGAACTGGCTCCCCGCGAGATCTACTGATAGAAAGTGTGAAACTGCATGATTCGTTCTGATATCCGCAACATTGCGATTATCGCCCACGTTGACCACGGCAAGACCTCCCTGGTCAACGAAATGCTCAAGCAGGGCGGCGTTTTCCGTGCCAATCAGGAGGTGGCTGACCGCGTCATGGACTCCAACGATCTGGAGCGCGAGCGCGGCATCACCATTCTGTCCAAAAACACGGCGGTGCACTACGGCGATGTCAAGATCAACATCGTCGACACCCCCGGCCACGCCGACTTTGGCGGCGAGGTGGAGCGCGTGCTCAAAATGGTGGACGGCGTGCTGCTGCTGGTGGACAGCTTTGAAGGTCCCATGCCGCAGACCCGCTTCGTGCTGTCCAAGGCGCTGGCGCTGAACCTGCCCGTGCTGATCTGCATCAACAAGATCGACCGTCCCGACGCCCGCTGCGGCGAGGTGGTGGACGAGATCCTCGATCTGCTGATCGACCTGAACGCCGATCCCGAAACGCTGGAGCGCCCCATCCTGTATGCTTCTGCCCGCAAGGGTACCTGTACGCTGGATCTGGAGCAGCCCGGCACCGACCTGCGTCCGCTGTTTGAAGCCATCCTCAAGTACATTCCCGCCCCCGAGGGCGAGATGGATGGCCCTGCGCAGGTGCTGATCTCCACCATTGACTACAGCGAATACGTGGGCCGTATCGGCATCGGCCGCATCAGCCGCGGCAGCCTGAGATCCGGTCAGATGGTGGTGCGCTGCAACTATCTGGATGACAAGGTGACGCCCCCGTGGCGCTTGACCGAGCTGAGCACCTTTGACGGCCTCAAGCGTATCCCGACCGATCAGATGGCCATGGGCGATATCGTGGCGCTGACGGGTCTGCAGGATATCAGCATCGGTGATACGGTGTGTCAGCCCGATACGGTGGAGCCCCTGCCCTTTGTGACCATCAGCGAGCCCACGGTGACCATGACCTTCTCGGTCAACGATTCGCCCTTTGCCGGCCGCGAAGGCCAGTTTGTGACGAGCCGTCACCTGCGTGCCCGTCTCTATCGTGAACTGCAGACCGATATGTCCCTGCGCGTCAAGGACGGCGAAACGCCCGATTGCTTTGAGGTGTGCGGACGCGGTGAGCTGCATCTGTCCATTCTGATCGAGACCATGCGCCGTCAGGGCTATGAGTTCCAGGTGTCCAAACCCGAGGTCATCTACAAGGAGATCGACGGCGTATCCTGCGAGCCCATTGAGCGCATGGTGGCGGATGTGCCCTCCGCTTATGCCGGCGCCGTCATCGAAAAGATCGGCCGCCGCCGCGGCACGCTGGAAAGCATGGACGGCACCGACCGTGTGCGCCTGGAGTTCCTGGTGCCCAGCCGCGGACTGTTTGGCTACCGCAGTGAGTTTTTGACCGATACCCGCGGCGAAGGCGTGATGAGCTCGGTATTTGAAAAGTACGAGCCCTTCCGCGGCGACATTCCGCACCGCGCTGTGGGCGCCCTGATCGTGCACGAAACGGGCGAGACCACGACCTATGGTCTGTTCTACGCGCAGGAGCGCGGCACGCTGTTCATGGGCAATCAGGTGCCTGTGTACGCCGGTCAGATCTGCGGCGCAAGCAGCCGCCCCGGCGATATCCCCGTCAATGTTTGCCGCAAAAAGCATGTCAACAACATCCGCAACAGCTCTGCCGCCGAAGACAGCATGCGCCTGGTCAGCGTGCATCCGCTGACGCTGGAGGAGTGCCTGGAGTTTATCGACAGCGATGAGCTGCTTGAGATCACGCCCAAGACCCTGCGCATGCGCAAGCGTGTGCTGAGCCATGAGCAGCGCATGAAGAACGCTGCCCGCGGCATCAAGTGCTGACGCCGCTGCTTTCCGCCATAGGCATAGCAGTTTGCCTGCCGCTGTTTATGCGGCTGAAAAGAAAGGCAAACGTGCCGATGGCTGCGGTGCTGGCAGCCAAATGCGGCGGCACGGCGATGGCGGCGCTGATGGCCCTTCAGGGTGCGCTGCGGCTGAACACCGCGGGAGCATGGCTGATGTTTGCCGCCGCAGTGGTGTGCGTCGTTGCCGATGGGGTGCTGCATGTGCGCTTTTTTGCCGGCGGCATCCTGTTTGCCCTGGGGCATGTGCTGTACATGATCTCCTTCTGTTTGCGGGGATTGCCGGGCTGGCAGAGCGCTGTGATGTTTGCGCTGCTTGCCGCGTCCGCGATGGCGTTTATCCGCATACAGAACGAAAAGCCGCAGCCCTTCATTGTGCCCTACGCGCTGGTGCTGTGCCTGATGACCGCCATGTCCTTTTCAAGAGGTCCCCTGTGCTTTGCCGGGGCGCTGCTGTTTGCCTTTTCGGATGGCATGCTGCTGTGGCGCATGGAAGGGCATCACAGTGAAGCCTCCGACTGGGTCGCCATGGGCAGCTATTACGCCGCGCAGTATTTGCTGGCATTGTCGCTGCTACGGTGAAAAAGGGGCAAAAAAGACTTGTCAAGGAACCACTTTGTGTGGTATAATTACCCTTGCGTAAACGGATGGTCCGCTTTCGGACAGCAACGGTCTGTACCTGACCGGTCCGGAATGAACATCTATGAGGGAAGGAGGAACTATTCAAAATGAGCGAAATTATCAAGAGCATTGAAAATGCGCAGCTTCGTACCGATCGTCCCGCATTCAACGTTGGCGACACCGTGCGTGTGCAGGTCAAGGTTGTTGAAGGTACCCGCGAGCGTCTGCAGGCGTTCGAAGGTGTTGTGATTGCCAAGCGCAATGGCTCCTGCCGTGAGACCTTTACGGTCCGCCGCGTGAGCTACGGCATCGGCGTGGAACGTACGTTCCCGCTGCATAGCCCCCGTGTGGACAGCATTACTGTTGTCCGTAAGGGCAAGGTGCGCCGCGCCAAGCTGTATTATCTGCGTGGTCTGCAGGGCAAGGCTGCCAAGATCAAGGACATCACCCGCGAATAATCAAAGGTCGTCCTTTCAGAGGAAGAGGAGCAATCCTTTTCCTCTTTTTTTCTCAGTGGAGTATCTTGAGGAGGTTCAGTTGATGTATAAAAGAATGATGGTTTTGCTGTTGGCACTGCTGCTGTTTGGCACAGCGGCTTTGGCGGACAGTGATGCTTCCATTGAGTTTCGCTCTGTTCCGTGGGGAACATCGGTAATGGAAACCTGTGCGCGGATCTTGCAGGCGGCAAAAGACGGCAATACGCTCACTGCGGAAGCGATGGCAGCGAATAGCGTGGAAGGCGCCACGTTCCTTTCTGTGCTGACCGACTGGAAGGGGGATATGGTGCCTGTGCCAATGATCGCACAGGGACCGTGTTTCAAGCTGGTTGCCACAGACCGTGTGAGCCTGAAGATGGCCGGGCATGATGTTGACACCCTGTGGCTGGGTTTTGTCAGGGAGCAGGGCGAATGGAGCCTGGCGACGGTACTGATCGGCCTGAAAGCCGGCAGCGGTACCGATGCACAGTTTGAGGATCTGTCCGCAAAGCTGACCCAAGTGTATGGCGACAGCCATGAGAAGAACGGTTATGCCTGGTGGGAAGGAAAGGACAGCACCATGGTGGGGCTGGTGGCGCAAAACAGGGACGCCTGGTATATGAACGCATTGAGCGCGGATGCCTCCCTGTGCTATGTGAATGTGCTGATGTACGCGAAAGTGTACAGCATGGAGGCGGTGGAAAACATG